>NZ_SJPY01000007.1:300000-598419 GCF_007860185.1 Novipirellula aureliae | reverse complement strand
CCGACGGCGGTGGTTTGGTGAAAGAACGCTACGCCTATGATGCGTACGGTACACCTACGATCTCCGACGCGAGCGGAACGACACTTACGACGACCTCCGAAAACAATCGTTCCACGTACACAGGCCGCGAGTGGGATGAAGATCTCAGGCTGTATCACTACCGCGCCCGAATGTACGACCCGGTTGCGGGTAGGTTCTGCTCCAGAGATCCGATCGGGTACTGGGACGGGCAGTCGCTTTATCGGGCTTACTTTGCAATTGCGGGCGTTGACCCGGGTGGGAATTTCGCATTCGCACTACCGTTATTACCTGTAATTACTGCTGGTCAAGTATTACAGGCTGCTGCACTTGGAATTTCCGTTGGGTGCCTGTTGTACGCTCCTTGTAGGGAAGCCGTGATAGAAGAGCTGGAAGATATTATCGAAAACTTACGAAGGCGTGATCCAGAAACTGAGCCTGAACCACGGATTGACCCCCCAGTGCCCATTCCTAATCCAAATCCACGCGGGCCAGATTGCGGAAGAACCTGCTATTGCTGCTGCTCATGGTTTGAAGATGCTGCACCGGTATCGTTCGGTGCAATGTCTCAAGCGGAATGTGCTGCACTGTCGATTACGTATTCGGAAGCGACTTGTGGGTGCTCAGATGGCGACGACTGCATAACGGAATTTGGAAACGACAAACCGTTCGACTAATTGCTGGATTCAGTTTAGTGCTTCCTGCGTTTTGTAACGATTTTAGGTACAAGAAATCATGGCGAATTCGGCAGATCTTTACTATCAGGCCTATTTGACGACGCACCGCATAGGGGGAGACCGAACCCCTGTTGCAGCGGAGAGAATTGTCTTGAACCTTGGTGAAGATAGCAATGGAAATATGCTTGAGCTATCCATTGACCTAACCAAACGCTCAATTGGGGAAGTAATTGTGTCCGCATTGATCGAACCGTCTCCATGTAGTGATCCAGAATATCTCCCCCAACTAAAAACGCAGCTTGGTAAATCCACCAACGCTTTAAGGCTTGTTGTCTCATATCGGAAGCGTTAACGCTTCGCGGGGGGGTCACGCTTCGCGGGGGTCAAACTTGATCTTCGGTTTTCAGCGTCTGTTGCGTGGTGATGCACCGGAGTGAAACGACGTTGTGAAGGCTGCCGAAAGGCGGCCTTTTTCGTTGGCGGGCAGGATGCCCGCCAGGGCTTTCGGCTGGAGGCCGAGTCCGCGCATCTTCGAGCCGATCGGTGAGCGCAAGCGAATGGCGAACGAGCGTAAGCGAAGTGAGAGTTCTAACGTGCAACGGACCACGAGCAAAGAGCGTCGCAGACACGACGAATAACCACAACCAAAATTTACACACAAGTCTTAATCAGCAAGCTTCGTCAAATCCACGAGCTAACTCACCCAGCGGACCACGAGCGAGAGGAACCGTCACCGGACGACTCAAGGCCAACGACAACGACGATGGCCCAGACGACGATCCTGGTGGCTCTCCCGCGTCTGCGTAAAACAAGTCGCCCACGCCCACGCCATCGCGCTACTTAATCCTCTTTCTTTAGCTGCTCGTCGTTGCTTCCGGTCGTGGTCGCTGCGCGAAAGAGCAGCTAGAGAAAAAGATTTACGATTCGAGGTGTTGCCACTTCCCATGAGGCCGCACCGATCGATTAGAATGTACGACGTGAAAACTGCAACTACGATCCGCCGTCGTGTTTTGAAAAACCGCACTCGCGCGCCCGCGAGGTGTTCAGGCGTCAATCCGCGCCGAACCTGCCTTGAAAACCACGTAAAACGCACTAGCAAACCGCGTTGTATTTACGACAGTTGCCGACGATTGGAGTCTTGCTCCAGAGACCCCATCGGGTTTGCGGGGAGTGAGTGGAATCTGTACGAGTATGTTGATGGGGCGGCATTGAATGGACTTGATCCTTCTGGATTATTTTCAGTCAGTTGTGATTACGTTTGCGGCAAAGTTTGCGTTGTAGCAACAACAGTAGTTTGCTTTGTGATTGGTTTGGGTATTGGCAGACTAATTGGCGCTTTGATTGGAGCGGTAGTTTGCAATTTAGTTTCAGATGAAATATGTACACACTATTGTGAATGGCGTTGTGTAAGGCCGCCCTTCAGGCCCGGTTGCAGAGATCTGATAAATACCGATCCTGACAGTCGCTAAATGGGGAATTAATGAGAAAGGCAATTGAATCAAGGATCTGTAAAGCTACCGCAATATCCGCCGTTCTGATAGCGATTAGTGTTGCGAATTACTTCACGGGAAAGTCAGACATTCTGGACGTTATGATAGTGGTTTCGATTTGCATATTGCTTTCGCTAATGACTTCGACTCGGGTCGTCCGGTCAAAAAATTCGACGCCCGAATAAGTTTAAGGTTTCCGGTACCGATTCGAAAGAATCTACTACTTGCACCTGAGCGAAGCGACATTGAAAGGGTAGCCGAATGGCTGCCGTTTTTCGTTGGTGGGCTGGATGCCCACCACAGGCTTTCGGCTGGATGCCGACTCCGCGCACGCTTCGAGCCGATAACTCACCCAGCGGACCACCAGCGAGAAGAACCGTCACCGGACGACCTCAAGGCCAACGATGACGACGATGGCCCAGACGACGATCCTGGTGGCTCTACCGCGCTCGCATAAAACAAGTCGCCCACGCCCGCGCCATCGCGCTAGTTATTAAAACTCTTCTTCTTTAGCTGCTATTTAGCAGATCGTTGTTGCTTCCGGTCGTGGTCGGTGCGCGGAGTAGCAGCTAAAGAAAAGAATTTACGATTCGAGGTGTTGCCACTTCCCATGACGCCGCACCGATCGATTAGAATGTACGACGTGAAAACTGCAACTACGATCCGCCGTCGAACTTTGAAAAACCGCACTCGCGCGCCCGCGAGGTGCTCAGGCGCCGAGCCTGCGCCCGAAACCACGTAAAACGCACTAGCAAACCGTCATGTATTTACGACGATCGCCGACGATTGGAGTCTTGCTCCAGAGACCCTATCGGGTATGTGGATAAATCAGAAAGTCTATATCAGTTTGTGGCTTCAGATCCTTTGAATCGTGCGGACCCGAGCGGGAATCTATCAGTTGCGATTAAGCATTCCGCGAAAAATTTCGAGTGTGGAGGCCTTCGAGTAACTCACGAATTCAAGTTGGACTATCCAATTTTTCAGACAGGATGGATTGTTCAAATGATATTGGAATTTGAGAAAGTCGTCGATTGCGGTTCATGCGAGCCGTGCCCCACTAGCGCCGACGCACTACAACATCTTCAGGATGGAACTACTAGCTATTTCTGGGAAGCCTTTCGAGTACCAAAAAACAGCTGGGGTCCACCACCAGGAGAGTATGACACGACGGCATACCCCGTAAGTAAAAAGAAATGTGGCTATTCGCTCATTTTTGGACGAATTCGATTCTATCCCGAGTCCGTAACCGGTGACTTGGATAGTGTATGGGGCCATGAGGCCGGACCAGCAGGAATTTTACCGTCAACGAGAACGCGACCGACTTGGTGGGATAGTGAACCGCCGCTGGAGTCCGCAAGTCGAAACGTCTTTTCAGAATGGAATTGTTGTGAAGGCGAAGGGCAGCATAATAGTCTCGTCGTTGATGGGCAGGGAATTGGTCCATATGTTCCGCCTTACTAGATACTCGTTGATACAGCTGCTCGTGTTCGTAGCGGTTATTGCATTGATGATTCGCGTAAATTCTACGCCTCGTGTGGTCAAACTCCGCACCCACAACGTTCCACGCCATCAAACGGAATTCGGTTGGCCATGTACTTACTTGATTGTATGGCAACAACCAGATGAAGATTTGTTAATTCAGACAGGAAGATGGGTTTGGAAGGATTTTCAATCTTGGAAGTCCACAGGAGCATTTGTCAACATTTTGGCAGGAATTGGGCTAGGGCTAACTTGCAGTCTTGGAGTGGCGAAAATTAACAGGGGCAGAACGCTTCGCGGGGGTCAAACTTGATCTTCGGTTTTCAGCGTCTGTTGCGTGGTGATGCACCGGAGTGAAACGACGTTGTGAAGGCTGCCGAAAGGCGGCCTTTTTCGTTGGCGGGCAGGATGCCCGCCAGGGCTTTCGGCTGGAGGCCGAGTCCGCGCATCTTCGAGCCGATCGGTGAGCGCAAGCGAATGGCGAACGAGCGTAAGCGAAGTGAGAGTTCTAACGTGCAACGGACCACGAGCAAAGAGCGTCGCAGACACGACGAATAACCACAACCAAAATTTACACACAAGTCTTAATCAGCAAGCTTCGTCAAATCCACGAGCTAACTCACCCAGCGGACCACGAGCGAGAGGAACCGTCACCGGACGACTCAAGGCCAACGACAACGACGATGGCCCAGACGACGATCCTGGTGGCTCTCCCGCGTCTGCGTAAAACAAGTCGCCCACGCCCACGCCATCGCGCTACTTAATCCTCTTTCTTTAGCTGCTCGTCGTTGCTTCCGGTCGTGGTCGCTGCGCGAAAGAGCAGCTAGAGAAAAAGATTTACGATTCGAGGTGTTGCCACTTCCCATGAGGCCGCACCGATCGATTAGAATGTACGACGTGAAAACTGCAACTACGATCCGCCGTCGTGTTTTGAAAAACCGCACTCGCGCGCCCGCGAGGTGTTCAGGCGTCAATCCGCGCCGAACCTGCCTTGAAAACCACGTAAAACGCGCTAACAAACCGCGTTGTATTTACGACAGTTGCCGACGATTGGAGTCTTGCTCCAGAGATCCGATTGGGTATGTGGATGGGATGAGTTTGTATCGGGCCTACTTCAGTTTGAACGCGCTGGATCCTTTAGGAATGCAGTTTTTAGATCCTTACTCACCCGGTGATGTTCGTGGATGTCGTCAATGGGCTTTGCAAGAGTTGGCTAAAGCCGACAACCTTTCTTTGTACGAACAAGGGCAAGTGAAGTTCGAAATTCACAAGGCGTATCAAGCCTGCGTGAGGAGGGTAAATGAATTGCCTATCGATGATCGGCCACTGAACCCTGGCGTTGACATTGAAGAGTACAATTGCGCCGGGTTAGCACTTCGAACTTTCGACAATGAGCTGTATCACAGTGAGTTGGTTCGTGATTATCTTTTAAGCAAGGGAGAAGAATCAGACTGCTCACAAGACTGCAAGTGCGGACAGACGAAGTGTCGCCTATGGACTTGGACGACTGTGATCTACGACGGAGCGACCGGCTTGGAAAACCGTTCCATGACAGGAGACTTCCATATTGTATGCTCTAAGATACCAGGACCTTTCTCAGGCATGCCGGAGATTACGACGTTACCTGAGCCTCGGAGTTACGAAAAGATTGGTCAAGGTCCGGTGACGGGTCCTATCCGGCCATCCGATGCTACCCCGACACCCGGTATAGTACCAAATGTCCCTAAAAGCGATTTTGCTGTTCTTGAGGGTCTTAAAGAAACTTGCTTCTGTTATTAAGACGAAGGATGTCGATCTAAACTCGATCGGTGCTGCGCGGGCTACGGGGATGTGATAAGACGGCCATCGTCGCGGGGGGTTACGAAGAGTAGCCGGCAGTCAAGCACTTCGCCCGTGGATGGCCGAACTTGTCGCCTGATAGTTCGCGTTTCCTTGACCAAACTGGAATCGATGCAATGAAATCCTTACAACACAACATCGCTATTATTGGCGGAATTATTTGTTTCGCGTCTTGCATATCGTGTACTACCCATGACCGATCTGATGACTTTGGCTCGAAACAAATCAACTGGATTCCATACTCTCATGATGAATTATTGCTCCGTAATGAAAGTGGCGAAGCGACGGCAGTCCTGTATTTCGCAAATCACATGGCATCTGCTGATCCGAAGGGCGGATTGATATCGCAGGAAGTTACACGCAGCCTTGCAACCACAAAACTACCTATCATGTCTGCGGATCTTACGAGCGGACAATCCGGTGTGTGGAGACTTGTGAAGGAGGACGGAGTCGATGCAATGCCCGTTTTAGTCCTCTACTCTGGCGAGTCAGGAGAAACGCCCGTCGTGTTCCGACCGCTAGATCCAAAGTCCGCAATCGTTTCTGCAATCGAACGCATGGCAAGGAAGAAGCAATCAAATGGAGAAATCTAATGGATGGGGCGTCCTGTCAAAGAACTCCGACGACGTAGCGGAAGAGTGGTCTGTGGAGGAATTGGGCTGCTTCGATAGAATTTGCCAGACGAGGTAGATGTGGTACCGCACTCATTCACAGAGAATTCCGGGCAGTTTTCGCAATTGGCGCAGCGGGGAGCGGCAGACCAAGCAACTGATTCTTGACAATCGGGTGGTTGAGGAAGATACGAGAGAATGGCTACGCGGCTGTTCGGCGACAATTAGTTCTCCGCTTCGCATTGCCTCAGCGAATCGGATACCGAACGATATTGGTTGCCTCAAGTGAAAGATACCAAAATCGTAGGTGCCGCCATGGAAATGCATGCAAAAGCAGAGCTGATTGACTTAATTCGAACGCGATACTACGTCGCCCGAAAAAAGGACAAGTCTCGAATACTTGATGAGTTGGTCGCGATTACCGGGCACCAACGCAAGTACGCATTACGGCTGCTCGCTCACCGAGAAGCTTCGTCCACAATTAGAACACCCCGACAACTAACCGACGTATTGTGAGACAGTTGATTTTGTCTTGCTTCTTTTTCATTCGGTTGATATCTCAGAGGAGGTATTCGAGTGGATTCACGATTACGTCGTGAAAAGCTGCCCAATAATTAGCATGTCATTGCTATATTGTCGTTTGCAGACTACGTCACTTGGCCATCGCGTCTACTGCATCATCTCTGACGGCTAAAAAAAGCCGCAGCCCGCTTACGGGTAGTAAGGCGGGTCGCGGCGGGTGAATCACTCAAGCCGCACTGGCTCGGGTGATTCGGGTGGACTTGGCTGCGGAAGCAGCCGGGGTTGCTCGCTGGTGGCGTCGTTTAGGATCGTGTCGACGATTTCGGCATCGGCAGTTTCGGTTGTTCGTGGCCATAGCAGGATCACGACTGCAACGATCGGAAGTAGAGATGCGAAGAGAATCCCGCCTGTTTGGATTACCGCTGCAATGACTGGGGCTCGGCGTTCACGCTGGTCCCATTGCCGCCGGTCTTCCTCGAGCTGGTCTCGCCCGCGATTGAGTTCACCTTGCAGATCGCCCACCGATTGTTGTAGGTGTACGAGTTCCTCCAAAGTCTCGGGTGTGACTCTTGTCGTCGTTCGCGTCGACATGCCGGGGAGAATCGTCAGCGAAAGACCACCGACGATCAGGTTGAGGAGGAGTGGTTTCATGGGCCGGTTGCTCCTTGGTTGGTTGTTGGCGGATCATTATTTGCATCATCCGCCGCATGGTTCGTATTTGCCTCCGGTCGTTGCGTACCACGAGCATCGCTGACGCAAGGGCGAAAGACAAAACCTCGATCAGGACTAGCTGCGAGAGCATTCGTTGTATTGTCCCTGTTTTTGAGTAGTGAAGAGAAAGGAGCGAGGTAGTAGCGAATTTGATTCAGCTGGCTACGACGCAGTTTGGTTAAGACGGCTTTTGAGCTTTTCGATCAAGTCGCTGGCTTGCCGCAGCGTCAACTGCTTCGGCGTGGAAACGTCAAAGTCGGTTTCTAGCTGGCTTGCCAAATGGACATTCGCTTTCGATGCGATCGCGTGAATCGCTCGGATTTGGGCCTCGGTCGCTTCGCGAATACGCGATTGGCCGTTGCCGCCTGCGGGTGCTTGCCCATTGGTACGCTGGGAAGCCTGAGGAGGGTCGCGAGAGGGCTGCTCGCTGGCTTTTGTAGTTTCAACCGCAAGTTCCCGTTCGACTTCTTGGCGGCACAAATGGAAAGCTTCGCGGATACGTCCGGTCAATTGGCCGTCAGGTTCTGCAAGCGGATCGCCGCCGATCTCGAAGTCGATGTGACAGTCGGCACCATGGCTGCCGAAGTTCGGCTGGCCGTGCTTACGGCGGACTCCCACCGTGATTCGGGTCGTCATGATTTAACTCTTTGTATGAAGGTGTAATGGATTGGAAATATCGCTCAGTGAACGACAAGTTCACTGGCGAGAAGGTTGCACGACAGGTCACGATCCGTGGGCAGATCGCGTAGCCAGCGTGTAAACTGCTGGACCATCAGCCCTGCTGCGATTGATGCGGTGTAGATCGTGCCATGCGACGTGCAGGCTCCCTGCTGGGCCTCCGCAGCGGCGAATAGCGTCGTAGCGTAGTATTCGGCTGACGAGTCGCTATCGGCCGTCAGGATGCGGATCACCTCGCCCAACATCCGACCGTCAACGAAGAGTACGACTTGGTCCCGCAGGCTTCGCCAAATGGCAGACCGAGCCGTAATCGAGTCGACACAGCAGAAGATCACCTGACCCACTTGCTGGCTACGGCGATAGCGATCGATAATCATGTCAATCTCGATCGCAGAGTCGATCCGTTCGATAGCCAGTTTCGTGGCTAGCACTTTGCTGACGCCGACATCCGAAGCCAGATAGCCTTGTGTGGTGACGTTGGTTGACTCGACGGTGTCAAAGTCAATCAGTTGCAAGCGACGAACACCGAGCGACGCAAGTTGCAGTGCGACTTGCCGACCGATTGCACCGACACCGATCACGGTGACTAGCTTGCTCTTCATGCGGTCGATCGGTACGAGTGCCGACTGCCGCGAAAAACGGTCGGTGGAAATCGTCATGACGCCACCCATTCGTTCGCATGCCAAGCGGCGGCGTCGATATCCATCGGATCGAGAATCGAATCATCCGCTCCGTAGTCGAAGATGCGGCCTGACGAGAATGGATCGTGGATGCGAACGTTGTTCTCATACTCGTCGAGCCAAGCGTCTGGATCCGTTGCGGGGAAGTCGAGCGTATAGTCAATATCGAGCCCGAGTCGCACCGACGTACTCGGACCAACGTTGTAACGCAGTCGTCCGTAGGTCGCTCCATGTTGGGCTAAGATGAACATCACGGCCCAGTCGGGGCTACAGAACGCTCGGTCGAATGTTTCTTCATCCGTACCGCTTGGCATCGCCGAGCAGCCTGGATGAGTGTGGATCCAAATCCTTCCAAATTGATCCGGCATCCGTCCCTCGTCAACTTGCTGATCGAAGAAGTCGGCAACCGATTCGTCATCGAACTCGACGGTCACTGCCGTGCAGCGTTGCCGTACGAGTTCAATGTCGATTACCAATAGTGGATCGTTGGCATCGCTGATACCAAACCCACCCACTTCGCTCGGCCCCGCATCACGAAGGCAGAGCAGTTTCGCCCAGGCATACGGGCTAAACCGTAACCTTGGCCGTGCTCGCCTCTGACGGCGTCTCGACCGGTTCGGTTTCTTGTTTTTCAACGCAATCATCACAAAGGTTCTCCTGGTTTAAGCAGTGTTCACAATAGGAATCGCCACAAGCCGAGCACTCGCCCAGACAGTAGGCACAAAGGGTTTCGTCGCAGCTGCTGCAAGATTTCGAGCAGTCGTCGCACAACGTTTCGCTGCATTGGCTACAACTGCTGGCACAGTCGTTACACAGTTCGCATTCACAGCGGTCGCATTGGCACCGCGAATCACCAGAGACGACATCGCCACATTCGCTACACTCCACGCCGTCCCAGGCGTCCAAGGAGACATAGGCACTGTCGGCGTTGTAGGTTTGCAGAATTTGGCAAACGATCGCAAAGAAGTCGTACAAACGACCTTGTGCCAACGCCATTTTAATGGCGGCCTGCCCCTCGCCCTCACACAAACGTTCGTCCATGACATGGGGATGAGTGTTACCGTCACACATTTGCGCCGGGTTTGGATCACGTGCAATGATTCGGTAGGGACAGCTTTCCGTTAAGTGCTTCAATTCGATTCGAATCTCAAAGGCTCCCAGGTAGGTGTCTTCGAGTTCGATCGCGTCGGTCACGATCGAAACGGTTTGTAACTTGCGCTCGATTCTTAGTAGGTCGTATTCCACCGCCAAGGCATTCAAATCAGCGATGATGTCGTGGACTGAGCTAATCGGTCCACACGTCGACGTCGTATCCAAGTCGATCGCGAACGACTCGGCCTGAAAAGCCAGAGCACGATACGCCTGAGCCAAACGCTGCTGAATCGTTCGCCGTGCCGATGACCAACCTCGTTGGTCGGCGATCCGATGCAGACGCCGAAGGCGCTCAATACGCGACAAAAGCGTCGAGTCGATTGCCGCCGGTTCGGCGGGCTTTGGCGTGCGATGTAGTCGGCGGTGGACCGCCATGGCTGCACGGCATCGCTCCTGCAACTCTTTGCGGGTTGGCTTCTTATTGGTTCGGCACATCTTTATGCCGCTCCTTCGATCTTGTTCGGTGTGATCGAAATTCGGTCGCCCTCGCAAAGCTGCTGGTCCGCTGCCGAGGGTAATCGGTTAACTCGGATCAAATAGTTGTGTTCTTTGCCAGAGCCGACACGCTGGTCAAACAGTTCACTGACGGTCGTGTTGTCAGCGACTTCGACATAGTTGGCGAAGCCGGCACCGTCGTTGTTAATGAGAAGAATCTTCATGCTATTTATCCTTAGAGTGTATGGTCGTGTGAGGGTTTGTTTGGCGACGACCACGAAAGCGAAGTCGTCGTCGGCCACGACGCGGTTGATGGTGCTGGGACCACCCGCCGCGTCGTGGAAGTTGTTTACCGATAAGGTGATGTGGCGGCTTAACCAAGCACGAATTCCGCATCGGTGTTTTCATTGCGATATGCATCGAGTACATCCCAGTCGATGACGTGGGGTCCGAGAATTTCAGCTTCCGAATCGCTGATCGGCTGCGAGGGATCGGCGATTAGAAAGCCAAGCCGTTTGATGGTGGCAACCGATTCGCCGGTCGCACGGGAAACGCTACGGTAGAGGTCTGCTTGTAACATCGATTGAATCTCCAAAGTGAAGGGAACAGAAACGAAAAAAGCCCTCGTCGGATCGGCACGGTGCCGGTCCCTCGAGGGCTTGAATTATTTGACGTTAGGTTAGGAACGAAACTCTTGGCGAGTTCCGCTACGAGTTATCAGCCATTAGCCAATGCAAATTGAGCCAACTAAGTTCGGCTGCAAGAGCCTTACTACGGTTGTCGAACGGCCCCAACCGAGGACCATCAACGGGTGAAAGATCAGCCATCCATTGGCCTTGGTCGTTGGGCTCGACATGTGAGCCACGGCGGATCGACAGCGAACCAAGCTGGTTCAAGTCGATCGCTTCGCTGTAAACACAGCGACCCTCGCCACTGGGCAAAATAATGATTTCCATTTCTGAGCCTACTTCGCGCGCCGGATCAGGCTGCGGCGAGGCCGATCCACCAGCAGTCCGTCGAGAGACGATTGCACACCTGACAGCTTACCGGCGATCTCTTGGCGAAATGCTGCGTCCCCGCGAAGCTGATCCGGTTTCACGCCTCTCATCACCGCACGGGCACGATCCACCAATTGATCGAGCTCGCCACTCGAAGAAATGTTTAATCGTTGGAACCGTTCAAAGAACATGGTCAAGTTCTCGATTGCCGAATCACGAAACACTTTCGGCTTGCCGTCGTCGCTACCGGCAATCCGCTCGGACAAGTGGTCGACCAATTTGGACAATTCATCGAGGAATGCCCCTTCGGCCATTTGCACCGCCTCATCAAACCGATTGCGCATTCGATCGCACTCTTGCTGATAAAGCTGCGGGTTGAGCCGACGCAGGTACTCGGGCGGCTCGACACTCGGGAAATCCCAGGCAATCTCGAATAAGCCGGACATGGTGTCGGGGTAATCTGCATCGCAATACAAGTCGCCAAGTCGCTCGCGGGCTTCATACTTCAGCTGCGAGAACTGCTGATCGAGTTCGATGACCGCTTGTTGCAACTCATCGTGAAACGACTGCATCGCGATCGAAATATCATCAAGTGATCCCTGCGGAACCAAACGGATTCCAGACTCGGGATACGGTAAACTGACGCCCTTAAAATAGGCGACCGCACGGCTGCGGATACTGGTCACGGCACGAAACGCCGGAGCGCCTGTGTCGATTAGTTTCTTGCCTGCGGAAATGAATTTGCCTTCTGCATGAAATGTGTCAGCTGCCTGACTTTTCTGCTGAGGCGATAGCGTCTTGCGGGTGCCGAACCAAGTAAAGCTAAGCCGCATCGCGGCCATGCTGGTCCGTAGCCTTTCGGATGCGGTTTCGCTGGCTTGATCCAGCGATTCATCCAGAATACTGCTCATGGAGTTTTCCATTGTAAGAGAGTGAGATAGGGATGGTGAACTGAAACGCCGCGATTAGGCAGACGCTGTTTAGTTGTTGGAAGGCCGTGACCGAGCAAGCCGTCGTTTGCCGTTGCTGGTCTTAGGCGAACTGGCTGTGTACACGCCTGGCCGATCTGCATCGAGACAGCGCCCCGATGCCCACTGACGCAGTGCATCGACTGATTCGGACGACGTCACCGCTACTGGCACGACGTTCTGGGCGGACTGAACGACCGGCATGTCCAACAGGGCAGCCAAGCGGCAGCAGGCTCGGATCTCAGCTCCAGACCAATCGTTGTCGTCGGGTAGCCGCTGAGTTGAATCCAACTCGAACAGGGCCAAATACATTGCCCAGATGGAGTCTTTGGCTTCACGCGATGGCAAGTCGACAAAGAACACACCATCGAAGCGTTCCGAACGAGAGAATTCCGGCGGCAGTTGTCGGATATTGTTCGACGTGCAAACCACGAAAACGTCGGTTTCGTGGTCATTGAGCCAGCCAAGGAACGAGCCGAGCATCCGAGACGAAACACCGCCGTCGTTTTGGCCGCCATTACTGCTGCCCGCAAACGCTTTTTCGACTTCATCGACCATCAAGATCGCCGGAGCCATCGCGTCCGCAATCGCTAGCGCCCGGCGAGTCCGTTCTTCGGTCGATCCAACGAGCGAACCCATCAAGCAACCAACATCGAGTTGCAAGACCGGGCGGCCGGTCTCTTTGCCAAGAGCCTTACAAAACGCACTCTTTCCGCAGCCAGGGGGCGACAACAGCATCACGCCGCGAGGCCGTCGTAACGGATTGCTACGGCATGGCTGTAGCAGTGCCCGTTTGGTGAATCGTTTGAGCGAATCGAGTCCACCGAGCTGTGAAAAATTGTCAGTACCCCGATAGAGTTTCAGCAAACCTGATTTGGTGAGCATTTGCGATTTTTGCTGCCAAAGCGTTTCGGGTGCAAGGCAAGACTCACGGATCAACGACAAACTAAAAGCATTTTCGGCCTCGATACGAGTCAACCCAACGGCAGCATCGAGCACGCGCTCCAGCTCCGCCGCGTCCGGTAGTTCCCCCGGTTCGACAGCGATTTCTTCGGCAATCTTTTTTAACTGTTGGCGATCGGGCAGTTCGTGGTCAACCACCACCATCAGCTTTTCAAGTTCGACCGGGATCTGGACGACCGGAGCCAAGACAATCAGAATCGTCCGGGACTGTTTCCCAGCGAGCACTTGCTTGACCATCGCCTGCACGATTTCGGCCGATTGCAAGAACCGATGAAAGTTTTCCAAGATCAAGATTTTGGTCTGATCATCGCCCCCGATCGCATCAGCGGCACGCAGGGCCGCCAGTGGATCGGTAGCATCTTGCGGCACGTCCTGACCACCGACAGCCAGTCCGCTTGCCACATTCCAACTAGCACACTGCCACTGCTCTTGTCGGCAGAGGTTCGCGATTTCGGTAATCGCCTCGTGAGGTTCGTGGGTCGTGATCCAGATACCTGAGAAGCACGCGCGCACGAGTTCGCTCAATCGCTCGTTAAGCGACATCATTCTATCCTTTCCATGTTGTGGAAAATAAAAAACCACGCAGACCAAGCCACGTGGTATTGAAAAGAAAATCGCCGCTACTGACGCGTCGATTGCTGCTGCGAACCAGTCGCCTGATGAAACTCGGGCTTCAACGTTTCGTTTGTTGCCTTACCCAAAGCCGATTCGATAAACCGGCTAGCCTCCCGGCAGGATTGGCCAGAAAACCCAAACGTCTCGGCACGAGTGTTACCGTCGGGTGCAACGATGATTTCGATCGTTTTCATGATGCACCTCCTGCGACGTTGACGGTCAGCTTCACGCTCCCATCGGCAAGGGACTGCTCAACCACCGAGTGCCCTTGCCTACGAGCTTCGATCAAGGTTTTTTCAACAGCGTATCGCTGCAGGAACGCATCAAGTCGCGATCGCGCGCCCCAGTGGCCTTCGTAATTATCGAAATCGACTTGGCCGCTATTGCAATTGCAAACCACCGGATACCGCCAACCCGAAAGCTGAACGATCCAGCCTTCCCGAAGCCCACTAAAAAGCTTAGCCGAGCCCAAGTGTGGCTCCGGCAATTGCAACCGCGAGCAAGCCGCTCGTATCGCAACTGGATCACGCACCTGAGCCTCGATTTGCACAATATGTGACACTAGAAACCCTCCCAAAAGAGAGAAATCGGGCAGCCAAACAAGAGATTTGGCCACGGTCGATAGCAGCACACTTCCGACCAAGTTATATGCCACGTTTCTGGGCTAGATTAAGCTACTGTGATTTTTGAGACGGGTGGTTTGCAACGCTAATTACCTATGCCGTCTGTTACAGTTGATTGGCACAGGGCGATGATCTGAGCCCAATGGTAGCTGTATTCTATCCTGCAAGCTAAATGCCAACGCCAAAACACTTGGAGGCTCGTCCCACTACGGGACAAGCTTACTTATCCGTATCAATTGAAGCGATTTTGTATTTTTCCCGAAGGTAGCTCAGTGCCTCGTTTAGGGCATTTTTATCGATTGCAACGTAGTGGCGTTCGGCGACAGTGCTCGGTGCATGCCCGAGGAATAGTTGGTCAAGACCGCGAAATCTTTTGTCGGCCGAAATCAGCGTCGCTGACGTTTTTCGAAGCAGCTTGAAGGGTTTCTTGAAAGGCATCCGGCGTAAGGCTCGTTCATACGCATTTTTTATGTTATCGGTTTTCGAATACGTCCCGTTCGGTCGAATGACCATGCTCAGGAGTCGGTTACCATTGCGATTGGGAAGTAAAATCTCGGGGTTGGTACCTCGCTCTTGGAGAAGCAAGGACAGCGTCTCCGGCCACAGACGGTAGGTAACAGTGGGGACACTTTCGTGATGCTGTGTTTTGCTTCGTTTTCGTGTAATCGTTCTGGCTTGCCAATTGATGTCTTCGGAGCAAAGGTCCGAAATATCCTTTTGAGTCATGCCGCAGTTCAATGCGAGCAGAACATAAAGTCGCGATCTGTCTGACGTGGTCTGTAACAATGTCATGACCTCATCGATCTCAAAGGTTTGCGGCGTCGTTGATTTGCGACAAATTCTTAGTTCCGTTGAATCGATGTTCTTGGGCAGATTTTCGATTGCATCCTGTTCCCAAAGCCAACGAACTAAGGAACGAACCACGGTGACAATATCACGTGCATAAGCCGGGGCACACTGATCCTTCGATATCAATTGGAGGAGATGGCTGTGAAACTGCGTGAGCGTTCGAGCGCAAATGGTATCGACAGCGGATTGGCCACCTGCCCAACTTTGAAAGCGGTCCAGCGCGGCTTTGATACTGCTGTATCGTCCAGCAGAAAGAGCCTTGGCATCGACCCGTTGGTGCTGCTTCGTAATATAGCTTTGCACCCAAAATTCAAGAGTATTTGATTCCAGCGCCCCCATCAGTTTTTTTTGGTTTTCAATTCGATCCTTCCACCGCACTTCTTCATCTCGAAAAAGGTTTTCGTAAAACCTATCATCCGCCACTGGCGTGAGTGGAAGTGGCCCATAGGATTTAAAACTTGTTTTAAATGCCTCAGCTAATTCCTCGGGTACTTGACGAGCAAGCGAAACTTTAGCTTCATTAAGTAATTCATGTTGAAAACAATACAAGCTTTCAGTCCAGCCAAAAAAACGATCTTCTTCTTCAATCGGCGGAGGCTTTTTGAGATCCCGGCGGCTGCGAAGATCTGCGATTTTACTTCTTGCTTCCTCAGCAGTGTCATCGTGAGCGTACTGGACTGACCACGCCAAGACTAATTCCCATTCACGAATCGTATCATCGTAGACTTTTTGTTTTGGCGGTTCGGCCACGGATGCTCTACTATCGAGCTGAGCTTTGATCTCCTCCCAGCGAGCCAAGGCCGCTTGATAGCCCTCAATGTCCGATTGTGATTTCCCTTGGCCTAGATAGTAATTGGTTCCTTTGTAAATCTTTTTCCAGCGTCCCTTGCGCCCGCGTGTCCCTTTTTGAAAAGTTAATTTCCGCTTTCGTGGCATCTGGCTACCTGCTGAGTGGTGATACGATTGGAGATACGATTTTTACCATTGAGGGAACAGATTTGGTATCACCTGTTTGAAAAAACACCGTAATTTACGGCATTTATAAAAACCCAGGAATGTTCGGGACGCAGAGGTCGCAAGTTCAAATCTTGTCGCTCCGACTCGCACGAAAATACTGTAAATAACGATGTCAAACTGCCCTTAGAGTGGATCTAGGAACGGCATTTTCCTTTGAGTGATTTTCGACATCATGTCGAAAACACTCCGATTGGAGACTGTTTCGATGAAGATCCCGAAGTATTCACGCCATTCTTCCGGCAACGCCCGCGTACGCCTGGGCGGACAATATTACTACCTTGGCAAATACGGCACCAAGGAATCCCGAGCCGAATACAACCGCCTTGTGGGCGAGTTTATCGCCACAGGCGGCGTCGTCATCACCGACGATGCCAAAGCCGATTTGACTTTAGTTGAGATGTTCGCCGCGTATTAAGGCTGGGCCAAGAAGCACTACGGTTCGGAGGCAACCGAGTTTCAAAAGGCGAAGTTGCTGATTCGCAGAACCAAGAAACTGTACGGCAATACAGAGGCGGCCAAATTCGGTTACGTTCAGTTTGAGGCGATCCGGCAAGGCATGGTCGAAGAGGGCCATTCGCGAGGCTACGTTAACGAGACCATGGGTCGCCTAGTCCGGGTCTTCCGTTGGTCAGCGTCACGCGGTTTGGTAACGCCAACGGTCCCGCAGGCCTTGGGGATGATCGAATCCTTACGCAAAGGACGGACGAAGGCGCCGGATTACGATCCTATCCGACCGGTTGAGCCGGAAGTCATCGCAAAGACGCTACAGCACTTGCCCGAAGTCGTCGCCGATATGGTGCGATTCCAGCAAGCCGTTGGCTGTCGCCCTGCCGAAGTTTGCATGATTAAACCATGCATGGTCGACCGATCGAACGATGTTTGGGAAATCCATCTTGACCAGCATAAGACCGCGCACAAGGGCAAGCAGCGGGTAATTTACGTTGGGCCGCGAGGTCAAGCGATCCTGATTGAGTATCTATTGCGGCCCGCAAACCAACACTGTTTTGACCCGAGGGAATCCGAGAAAAAACGCCGAGCCGCCCGCACAGCCGCTCGCAAAACACCACCGAATGCGGGCAACAAAGTTGGAAGCGTGAAGACGAAGAACCGCAAGAGACCGCCGCGACAATCCTACGACACGAACTCTTACCGCCGCGCAATTTCGCGAGCTTGCGACAAGGCGTTTCCCGTACCAGAGGGGATGGACGAAGACCAGGCCGCACAATGGCGAAAGAATCATCGCTGGTCACCAAACCGGGTTCGTCACACATTTGGAACCGAAGTGCGTCGCACCGAGGGCCTAGAAGCTGCATCGTTGCTACTCGGGCACAGCGATCTTGAGGTCACAAAGATTTATGCCGAGAAGGACCGTCAAAAGGCAATCGCCGCCGCAAGGAAGGTGGGCTAACCGATACCGAGCAAAGCAAAAACCGATCGAACACCGCCCATACGATGGTTTCGGCAACATCGACAAATAGCAGGGCGGATGCGGCGCAGATTGTGAGGCGTCCGCCTTAGCTCTACTCTGCCACCGTGGCAGAGTAGACCGACAGGGGGGGCGCCGGGGTTCCCCCTTCGCAAACGAGACTCTATTTACATTCCCCGTCGGGGACGCGCATCAAAAAACATTGCCCTGGTTTTGGCAACAGGTCCCGCCAACTTCAAGAACCATGCCGCCGTGGTCGCAAGTTGGTTCAGCTTGCTTACAGCGCCATTGAAAATGACGGAAGTAAATCCAACCGGGATCGCCATCGCCGTCCAAGCAATCGAGCATGAGGTCGGTTGCTGGGGCTACGATTGCTCCGCGTTGGCCTCTCTGTCATTCCCGTTTCCTCTGTCTCGAAAACACATCCAGCGCCGTCCCGGAGTCATTCCAAGAACTTTTTCGTGTGCCGAAAAACGCGGGGAAACGTTGGCCAACGGCTGAAAGAAACGCCCGCGACAAGGCCGCACCAAGGCGACGTCGCGGGCGTGTTGGCCGGTTAAGTAGATAGATGGGTTGGTTGACTTTGCGTGGCGTCGTCGCAACTACTAGCCGCGAAGTTAGCAAATGTTTTTGACGACTTCTATTCTTCCGAATCGCTCGCCCCAGATTCGTCGTTCAAGTATTCGTTAACAAGATGACCGCCGATCAACGATACCGCTTCTAGACTGGCGAGTCCTTCCGCAAGAAAGCGATATGCCTCTCTAACCTGATGAACACCATTGTGTCCGCAGTAGGCGACTTTGTAATTTTTGCCAACGACTTTCAGGCTTTCTTTATCCATTCCCTCATCTTCGCGAGCCTTCGCTGGTTCGATCCACGGCAACGCTTTGATCGCGTCGTACATCTCTTGCGACACGAAAAACGTATTGAACCGCTCAACCTTGTCGTAGTCCAAACGCAAACTCATTTCTTTATGTCCTGTCTTAGAGGGTAAACATTCGTTACGCGTCTTCGTCCGTCGTAATTGTATCGCGATGCAATTCGCTTAGCGTTGCGTCGTTTTTGTCTTTCCATTCGACCCAACCGTTTGCATTTCGGCCAAGGACGAAAGCGGCAGCGGTACTGGGTGCATTGAAAAGGTAATCTTGCGTGAAGTAGTAGTCGCCATCACGCTCTTCTATGATGCCTGCCGAGAGTAACTTTTCCCGTTGGGGATTTACTAACGACGCTCCCGAAGGTGCGACTTCCATCCGAGCTTTGCTGCCGGCGAGAACAACGAAACCGTCTTCCACTAGCCCTCAATCAAGCGACCCGCGAACCGTATTTCCGAGTATTTTTTCCGTTTTGGTTCGGACAGACCGGTGGCCTCGTTTCATGACTGTCGTTTTTGTGGGTGTGCATGTTTAGGGTGTTGAAGGTTAGGCGTTGCGGCGGTACCGAGACATCCAGATCTCAGCTTCTTTTTTGCTACGACGTCAACAACGAAGCGGGAGCGAGATGTGATCGTGCATCGTCATCAAAAGATCGACACTGGGTCGATACGTTAGCAACCTAAAAACTCGTTGACGCGATGAGCGAATCACCTGCGCTGGAAGTAGCATCAAACTATTGAGGTACGTCCAATATTCCATTCGCAAGATGCGATTGCGTGCCTGACGGCGAACCCGTTTCTGTGATTCATTTCCTTGGACACGGATCAAAAGTCCGCTCCAGATCTTCAGGGTCCAAGACAACGACGCGAACAACATGTACGCCATGTTGCTTACAAGGTCATTCAGCGGAGCGTTCAGAGCGCCGCATCCTTTCAGTTGACTAATCGTATTCTCTTGGTCACATCTCTGGTTGCTCGCACGAATGACTTCTCTTGCCGATACCTCCGATGCACTTTCATTGGTGATATAGAAGAAGTAACGCTGTTCAGATCGCAGTAGCAGTTGGCCGGTGGTCACATCGATGTCTTTGCGAACGACAATCATCCGGTAACGCTGTGTGCATGCCGTCGGGCGATACTCGAACTCTGCGTAGCTCTCGCCAGTGAGTCGCTGATTCTTGTAACCGTTGACTTGCACAATCTTTTCTTTCTCGTTGGCTCGTTTGGCTCGCTCGACCTTGTCAGGCGAACTTTTCACAGATCGATCAAGACGTTTCCATGCCGTTTCTGGCAGGGAATCAGCCATGTTGCAGAGGTTTCGATGAGCCGAGTATCCAAGAACGCATAACACCAAGGCATAACACCAAGGGACAGAGCATGATTCTGGTGGATTTGCCTTTTCCCTAACCGAGGTATACGATTTCTGGTGATTCTGCTCATAACACCAAGGGACACATAACACCAAGGGACAGAGCATGATTCTGGTGGATTTGCCTTTTCCCTAACCGAGGTATACGATTTCTGGTGATTCTGCTGATGCTTTTCTCTCGGGAGGTGTGTGATGGTTCGGTTGGCACGTAGCGAAGTGTTTGATCCGCATGAGGTCGTTATCGCCCATCTGTACAATCGGACCTGCCGACGCTGTTTCCTGATGGGAAATGACCAAGTGTCCGGCAAAAACTTCGACCACCGGAAAATCTGGATCGAAAAATATCTGCAACAGTTTGCGGAATTTTTTTCTTTAGATTTGCTAGCTTTTTCAATACTAGACAACCACATCCACTTGATCCTAAGATCGCGGCCCGATTTGGTGGCGACCTGGAGCGACAGGGAGGTGGCTCGGCGCTGGCTGATGCTCTGTCCACACCGCCGCAAATCCGACGGGTCGCCTTTGCCGCCAAGCGAGCCAGAACTCAAATCGATCGCTGGTTGTCCAATCAAATGCCAAGAAATCCGCGAGCGGCTGAGCAGTTTCAGTTGGTGGATGCGGTTGTTGTGCCAACGCGTTGCGATGCGAGCGAATCGCGAGGAACAGGAGTCGGGCCGGTTCTTCCAAGATCGCTACCGTGCAACTCGATTGACGGACGAAGCATCCCTGCTGGCCTGTGCCGCTTACGTGGATTTGAACCTGATTCGTGCCGCGATGGCGGAAACGCTGGAGCAGAGCGAGCATACGTCGGTGCAAAAACGAATCAAGGCGATGAAAAGTGAGTCACCAAGCGAAGACAAGCCGGATGCTTTCTTGGCACCTCTGTCGATCGATGAGCAGCTTGATCCCGTAGGTCCCTGTGCTAGCGACAGCGGCAAGCGTTGTAGTGATAAAGGCTTCTTACCGATTTCGCTCGTGGATTACTTGAAGCTACTCGATTGGACAGCTCGGCAAGTGGCGCCGGGCAAACGCGGAGTGACGCCTTCGGCTGCACCACCGATTTTGGTTCGGTTGGGACTCGAGCAAGCGACTTGGTGCGAACTGGTGAAGGACTTTGGGAAATTGTTCTGCAGCATTGCTGGACGCCCCGAAAGTGTCGATTCGATGCGTTGTCACCGCACGCACCGCCGCTACCATCTCCGCCGCCGCGCTCGCGAGCTATTGACGCTCCCGGACTGAGTGCCCCTTCTTCGATTTCCCTCCTTTTCGTGACGCTCTTTGAGCTGCCCCAGGATGAAGGTACGCACCCAATACGGCCATTCCGAGGAAAAAAGCCTATCTCACTGGCATGCACACACGCTATTTGACGATCAGGTGCAATAGCAAAGCAAAAATTACGACGTAACCTGTTCGAGGTGTTGTTGCCTCACCTAAGATAATGCTCTGTCCCTGGGCTCTGACCGATTCGATGCGTTGTCACCGCACGCACCGCCGCTACCATCTCCGCCGCCGCGCCCGCGAGCTACTGACGCTCCCGGACTGAGCGTCCCTTCTTCGATTTCCCTCCTTTTCGTGACGCTCTTTGAGCTGCCCCAGGATGAAGGTACGCACCCAATACGGCCATTCCGAGGAAAAAAGCCTATCTCACTGGCTTGCACACACGCTATTTGACGATCAGGTGCAATAGCAAAGCAAAAATTACGACGTAACCTGTTCGAGGTGTTGTTGCCTCACCTAAGATGATGCTCTGTCCCTGGGCTCTGCCGCAAAGCAAAAATTACGACGTAACCTGTTCGAGGTGTTGTTGCCTCACCTAAGATGATGCTCTGTCCCTGGGCTCTGGATGCCGACGCTTTCCTAATTGTCGCTAGACAAGCAGGTACCTACGAGTGCCGCCTGCTATCGGTCAGAAATATCCAGGATCTGTCCGTCGGCACGCAGCTTCGTTTTTAGCTCGCTGTATTCCAACTCATGGATGTCGATGTCTTTCTCGATAGCCATGCCTGCGATAGTTGCTGCGCTCTGACCAAGAATCATGAAGACGGGCTCCATTCGGATGGACCCAAAAGCAATGTGGGAGCTGGAGACGGCTGTGAGCACCAGTAGATTCTTACACTCTTCTTCTTTAGGTAGGATCGTTCCCAGGTGAATCTGGTAGGGCTGGTCGGCGTCGACCCCCAGGTCGCCCTCGTTCTGCACGAATCCTTCCGGGGTGATGTAGCGCTGAACATTGTGCGAATCCATGGTGTACGAACCCATTCCGATGGGTTTGTCAACTTTGTTTCGGCCTAGGATTTCGTTTTCGGTCATGACGAAATCGCCAACCATGCGTCGTGCCTCACGCACATAGATCTGGTAAGGCCAATGATCGTTATCTACAAATTCGTCCTTTGCATGCCCCCATTTCCTAATGCTCTTCCTGAATCTCTCGGGCACGCTTTCGTCGTGGCCCCAGAAATACAGCAAGCCTTTATGGTAGTTGATATGCTCATCTAGAATTGCCTTCCGCTCTTCGTAAGAGGCTTCCGGGTAGTCGTAATTCATGCCAATGTTGTCGGAGCTGAAAGGGCCGACATTATTGACATCTCTCTTGTTGTTGGGGATCTTTCCACCACCAAACATGGAGTATCTGCCGCCTCTGAAAACACGTCTTAGCAACTCATATTGCGCAGGGTCGTAGTTCTCAGGCTTCTCAAAAGGCACGATATTTCCTTCCGCGTTGGTCGTGCATAGTCTGTAGTTGTAGGCTTGGATGCGTTTGTCGCCAGAACCATTCTCGCCGGAAGGTTCGGTGGAAATACGCGGCAACACACCACTTGTTGGGTCGCCCGGAATGACATAAGGGCTAATGTTAAGTTGCTGGAAATTATGGCTGTGGTGAAACTTGCCGCACTGAACGCCGTTCCATGTCTCGCCATAAACACTGTTGGCTTCCCGGCCTGTCGTGTAGGTGACGCCAGCGGCAGCCATCAGGTCGCCTTCATAGGTGGCGTCCATAAAGACCTCCGCTTCAAACACCTTCCCACTCAGCATGGCGATTGATTGAATCTTGCCTCCAGCGACCACCACGCCATTTTCTCGATCCAGCCACTCACCACGTAGCACGGCAATACTATTTTCTGAAATGAAGGTCTCGAAAATCTGCTCGGCGACATGAGGTTCAAAAGTCCACATGGTTTGCATGCGGTCGTCGATGGCTGTCGTGCCCTGACCTTCGTTGCCATATTCCTCTCTGGGCTGCCACTTCCAGGCAAATTCATCCTGATAATGTAGATAGACTCGGTGATAAAACTCCCTGGATAATCCACCAATGACACTCTTGTCCCCTACATCGGTGAACCCAAGACCGCTTGCCGACATTCCACCAAGGTGCTTTTCAGGGCAGGCAATGATCACCGACCTATCCATTTGAGCAAGCTGCACCGCGGCCGTAATCGCGGCTGATGTCCCGCCATAAATGACCACATCGGCCTGGAGTGGCTCAGTTGAATCTGCAGCGTGGCAACGAGGTGTGAGAAATACGAGGGTGATCAAAAAAGTCGCAAAGCGTTTCATGTCTTCTTTCCCGTTTAAAAGTAGCGATGGTCTATTGGAAGCGAAAAGATGCATCCCTTTCCTTGGGGAGCGTCCGGATCATTGTTCCCATACCCCGGTCAGCGTTGTCCAATCCGGAGAATTCTTCAGTATTACTTCTAGTAAAACCAACGCATTAGGAAAGACGGATCCGCACTACTCATCCTCGCTTTTCTTACGCGTTTTCCCCCAGAGCTTGTAGATTTGGCTTTTGCTACCCATATATTCTGTTGCGGCGTTCACCTTATCCAGATAGGCCACCATGCGTTGATGTAATTCTTCCGTTTTCTCAGGCATCTCATTCGAGAGATCCTGAGCTTCTGCCAAGTCGTTGCTCAAATCAAATAGCTCAAGCTTATTGCCGTCCCACGTCTTAACGAGTTTGTAGTTGCCTTTGAGAATGGCAGTTTGAGGCTTACGGATAACGGCCTGGTGAAAAATCAAAAAGTCATTATTGCGTTTGACGGTCTCCGATTGCCCATTCAAGAGAGATTTAAGGCTGCCGCCATCCAATCTATTGTGTTGTAGTTGTTGGCCGGCCAAGTCTGTAATGGTAGGCAATAGGTCGACGCCCGAAACTGGAACATGCGAAATCGAGCCCGCTTGAATGGCTGGGCCACTCACAATAAATGGAACCCGGATCCCTCCTTCGTACATGTTTCCTTTATTGCCGCGAAGGGGCAGATTGAGATTGTCGGACTCAAAGCCGGGAATATCTTTTCTTCCTCCATTGTCCGACATAAAAATGATGTAGGTGGAATCATCCAGCCCCAATTCCTTTACCTTGTCCAGAACACGGCCGATGCCTGTATCCATATCCTCCGTCATGGCCGCAAATTCAGCGATGTTGTGGTTGGTTCCTTTCTGTCTTTTTGCGACACGATCCAGAGTCGCCTGTTTATAGTAGACACCAAGGTGTACCGCATAATGTGAAAGCTGCACATAAAACGGTTTCTTCTCATCCGAACAATCAGCCATAAAACGACAAGTGCGTTCGGTCAGGTAATCAATCAGCTTAGGATCTTCCTTGGCTGCAGGCCAGTCAGTACCAGGACCTCCGCCTTCACCGTTTCCTGTTGGACCATCGCTGATGTCATAGCCAATAGCGGCCGGTGATATACCGTCATAACGAAAATCCCATTTTCCAAAGTGGGCGGTGCGGTAGTTTGGATCAATTGCTTTTAGCGATTTCGGGATCGTTGGTTGCTGCTTGTAGTATTCCGTCCATCCGGGTTGATCTTTCTGGTCGAGATGGCGAGCGGAGGATTGCCCAATTTGAATACTGCGACGTGTTGGGCAGCAATAGGGAGCCGGAGCATATCCCTGCGTAAACCGCATGCCAAGTGATGCCAAACGCTCGATATTCGGCGTCTGATAAAAGTCGCTGCTTGTACGTTTGTCGTCAGGATCAATGCACAGGGACGACCCAACCCAACTTTGGTCGTCCGTTAAGATCAGGATAAAATTCGGTGATTTCAGTGCCGATTTTGGGGCCGATTTTTGGGCCGCTTGCGGGGCCGCTTGCGTCGGTGCCCCGCACAGAGATGCAGCGAATAGCAAACATAGAATCAATCGTGAATAAACCATCTTCGTTCCTTTTGTTGTTAAGTTCTATTTGCTGAAACCCGATTGGCCAACTCGATCGCCATCGCTTGCCCGGCGGCTAGGCGAACCGAGGCTTGTAGGCGACCAAGCATCGCTCCGACCGAACCAATGATCATTGTCTCTTTCTTGCTATTGCCCTTTGGCAATACTTGGTGCTGATTTCTGAAATTCGATAGCTCCGATATCGGCGCCACCGGCATCAATGGGCGTTCTTACAAGATCGATTCCCCCTGCATTCTCGATCGCCACTCCGGCATCAACGCATGGAGAACCGGATTTCAGCTGATATCCACGGAGTTCATTCATCGTCATAAGATCGATAAGCGAACCAGCCTTTCCCGGCCGTTCAAACTTGGGATCCGCCACAATCGCTTGCGTTTCTGAAAGATGCGGCTCAATGTTGTGATACACATTGTTGCGGAACACGGTGTTAATGCCAGCTGCGTTCGGCCCCCACTCACCCTTTCCTTCAAAGAAGAAAATGTTGTTTTCAAAGGTGGAATTTATCGGAGTTCGCCCTTCTGCAAAAACCTCGACGTGCAATCCCTTTCGAACATAATGCGTGTTGTTGTAGACATGCACGTTCTCCGCCTGTTTACTCCTGTTGAAGCCATAGAAGTAAATGCCTTCGCGATCATTCTGGCTGATGTTGTAGCGAATAACGACATTTCTGGTGGGCCTCTTCATGATCCCGCAGAACCACAGATTGTCGTGGCTGTAATTATATTGGATGTAGGTGTTGATACAGTTGTAGTCGGCATCGAACCCACCGCGGTCCGATTCGCCGCCACCATCTTTGTTTTCGATATCGCCCACATTTCCATAGGCCTCGTTGTACTGGATCTTAATGCCATCGGTGTTGAAACAGAAAATGCTGTGTCCGGTATCGCGGCGACTGCTGTTGGCCAGAACGTTGTGCTCATAGATCGCATCTTTGCTCGCTCTCGCAATCACATTGTTCCGCCCAGTGGAATCCACTCGATTGCCAGCCACATAGACTCTGGTCCAGAGATTCTTTGCCTCATATCCGTCCTTCCGCAGGTTGACTTCTGCACAAGAGGAGTTGTTACCAATTCCCACACCGCCAATATTTTCCACCCGGTTATTGGTTATGCGCAGGTCATCGAACTTTGAGTTCTGGACATTTTTCATATGGACGTGGATGCCTCCGCGTCCCTTGCCAGCGACCATCCCATTTACATGGTGGACATAGCAGTCATTGATATAGACATGTCGGTAGGTGCCTTCGATTCTTTCAACCAGCACATAGATACCAAAGAGATCACCTTGATCCTGATCCGAGCCATCGGAATTGGTGACCTCCAGACCGTCCACCTCCCAATAGGAAGGATTCTTAAGCATCACCGCTGCCCTATCTTTACCTTGGGCTTGGATCACAGGCTGGTTACCTCGACCGTACGCGCCAATTCGAACCGGCGCGTTTTGGGAACCATTTCCTTGCGGAGCCAACATCCCGGTAAACGTCATGCCCCGTTTGAGCAAAATCGTATCGCCCGGCTGCATTTCAATGTTGCTGATCGCATCGAACTTCTTCTGCGAGTCCACGCGATAGTCTTTCGCAAGGCACACGGTTGGGAGGAGCAACAATAACACGGATGTGAATTGATAGATTTTCATGATTACTTTTCGATTGTTATGTCCTTGGCATCCAGTGCTGCAATAATGCTCACTTGGATGCGTTCTTCATAATTTTCAAGATTGAGTTCTTTCACCGTCGGCAGGAGCACACGCGCATCCTCACCGATCCAGTCCATGATGTTGAGCACCTTCAGCGTGGCATAGCTGTTGGTTTTCAGCAGGTTATCCAAACATTGGAATCCTTTCTCTTTTTCGCCGGTATTGATGAGCAACCAGGCCGCCATGGCGCGCACTTCGTGCGACGGATCTTGCAAACAGCGAAAGCCTGCCTCCTGCTCATTGAGCAGAAAGCAGCCGACGATGCCCCAATAACGCAAACCGCTGTCCGTACTGCTGAGCAGACTCATCAAAGCGTCTCGGTTGGCCGGAGATTTCTCCAACGCCATGTCGGCGGCATCGAGCAGCGCAGGGAGGTTATACAGTTTGGGATTGCGAACCAATTCATAAATGGTCGTACCGTGATCTGCTGCTCGTTTCACCATCTCCGACTCAGGTAGCATTCCAGCATCATGCACCGATTCCTGCCAGCGGCGTAGCTGGCCCCTCATCCGCTGCGAGATTTCCAAAAACTCCGGACTGTCGATCAGATTGTTTACGCTGTCGGGATCCGTCTGCATGTCGTACAGCTCTTCCGTATACCCTTTGGGCGCAAACCACCGCGATTGAACCTCCGAGGCGCGACCGGACTTCACTTGCTCCTCCCATGCCTGAGAGGCTTTCATTTTCCAGAGAAAATTCAGGTGCTGCATCCAGGGTGCATACGGCATGTAGTTGCGGATATACAGAAACCGCTTATCACATACGGCCCGGGCGTTTTCACATCGCTCATCCATCCGCCCACGGAAGGCAAAATGAAATTGCGGTTCTGGTTCGATGCCTTCTCCGAGAAAAACGGTCCCCTGCATCACATCCGGAATCTCCGCCCCGGCGAGACTCAGCCAGGTTTTCGGCATATCCACAAAGCTGACCAGACGGTCGATTTTCGACCCCGGCGCGGCCGGCCGCAATTTTTCATATCTCTTGGGAATGCGGATGATCAGCGGCGAATGTAACCCGCTCTCGAACAGGAATCGCTTACTTCGGGGCAGCACGCCGCCATGATCGGAGTTGTAGATGACAATCGTACTTTCCGAGAGACCTGTTTTTTCCAACATCTCCAGTGCGGCCCCGACGTCGCCATCCATTCTCTTCACCGCATCATGATACTTGGCATAGTTTTGACGAATCACCGGCAGGTCCGGATGATACTTGCGCAAACGAACATCGGCCGGATCGTGGTTCGTGTTTTCCACCTGCCCCTGCGCCCGGCTTTCGTGCGACTCTTTAAAGTTGATGACCTGAAAGAAGGGCTGGCGAGCTTTCAACGCTTGCCAATCGACCTCATCGGGGTTATCCCAACATGCTTTGTCCTCGCGCCCGCCAATGTTGTAATCCGTCTTAGGATAATTCCCGGTATAGTATCCGTTCGCCCGCAGCAGATCGGGATAATATGGGATTTGCCCGTGCGGAATGTCATAGCGGCTGCGCATGGGATGCGTCCCCATGGAAATCGCATTGATTCCGGTGATCCATGTGCTGCGTGAGGGTGCGCAGACCGGTGCATTGGCATAGGCGTGCATGTATTGGAAACCCTCCGCCGCCAACCGATCGATGTTCGGCGTCTCGGCATGTGGGTTTCCATAGCAACCCACCCAACTCACATTGTTATCTTCGCTGGTCAGCCACAGAATATTCGGCGGGGGAACTTCATTGCCGGCAACAGAAACAGCCAGCCCTAACAGGCACAAGATTTCTATCAGACAGAGACGCATTTGATTAATTCCTTATTGAAGCCATTCCGCAAAGTCACCCAGGTCACCGACCGCGATAAAAAGGACATTGGTTTTTCTCCGTCGATTGAAGAGTGTACAGACAAATAGCCCAACTGCACTGCATAAAAAAACACAACCTATTCAGCGTGGTGGCTTTCCTTAAATTCGGCTCGTGATCGAAGAGGGTATACTTGAAGACGCAAGTGTGGCGTCTTGCCCTTTTCTATTTTGAGCCGTCGGTATCCCTGAACGGAACGCTGATGTTGCGCAATCAGCCGAGCGAATGTGGAATGTTCAGGATCCAGTGACATTGCTCACGAAGGCTTAGAGGCAGGCGGAAGGGTTAAGTGCAAGAACGAATATAAAAACTCGTCTCGCGCCATTGCGAAGTCAACCTACTAGGGCGGCTTCCTCTCGTTTTGGACAGGAATTCGCATGCATCCAGACCATACAAGACGCGTTTTTTAACTTTTCTTAGAACACATGCACTTTTTTCTGTCCAAATTGTGCCGTTGGCTGACCTTTTTAGTTAGTCAAGATGATGGTTCGGCACCAGCGTGCATGATTCCGGCGATTGAGATTCCAGTCGTCAGCGGATTCGTCCATGCCGATCGCCATTTCCTTCCGCTCCAATTCCCACCAATTCTAGAAGAGTGTTTTTGCAAATCATTGCCAGAAGGTGCCGTCCTTGCACGATGGCCTTGGAATCAGATTTTCTATCAGCAATTTAGTCCGGCCAAATGTGGCCAGGTGAACCGGCCCTTTTGTAATTAACATTGAAGCAAACATTTTTTTGATGGGCATTCAAAGAAATGACAACAACAAGAAAAGAGGAAACATGAAATCTTTATTACGTCCAATCGCGATCACACCCGTCTTGATTGTACTCATTCTTTCTCAGGCAAGTTTTGCACAGAATGCTAAGGTTGAACGCGCTCCCATGATCCACCCAGGGATCTTAATGACTGGAGAACAATTGGATTTGATGCGGGACCGAATCAATAGAGGAATCGAACCTCAGAAGTCTGCTTTTGAGGTGCTCAAAAATGACCGCAGGGCTGTGAAAAATTACACGCCCAATACAGAACATTTTAAATGGGGTTCAGGCGAAAGAGATGCCCAGGCCTGCTGGATCCAAGCGTTGATGTGGTCTGTCACTCAAGAAGAAGTGTATGCTGAAAATGTTCTGAACATCATGGATGCCTACTCAACTTTAGAGGAAGTAACTGGGAAAACGAAAGACCTGAGGATCGGCTTGATGGGCACCATGTTTATGCGGGGTGCGGAAATTGTAAAGCACACCTATCCCAAGTGGAGGCCTGAAACCGAAAAGAAATTTATGGCCATGTACGACAAAGCGTTCATGCCAACGTTGCTTAAACGGGTGGAGCACGAAAACAATTGGATGTCGTCTATTACCGAATCCCTCATGGCCACTGCAATCTTCAAAGATGATCCAGAACTTTTTGATTTAGCCGTGTACCGTCTCAAGATTTACCTGCCGACGAATGTCCCCCTTGAAAATGGACAGCCAGCAGAATTATGGAGAGATATCGCTCACTCCGAGGAGGGACTCGGAGCGTTAATACAAACTTGCGAGATGGCGTGGAACCAGGGGGTTGATGCTTACGCATGGCTAGATTACCGCCTGGCTAAAGGCTTTGAGTATCTAGGAGAAGTGGTCGACACAAAAGATGATCGATTTGAAAAGAACTATCCCTTAGATGTGGGCTGGGAAATCGTAAACAACCATTACCACTACCGAATGGGAATGGATATGCCTTGGACGCAAAGACTAGTGCAAACGGTGCGGCCGGAGGGTCTATTTAGGCACACTTCTTTGGGGACTTTGACAAAAGGCGAAATGGATAAAGACAGGCCGGTCGCCATCTCCCACTGGCGTTTACCCATCGCGTACATCGGCGCACCTTATTCGCATCCATTGAAAAGATACGGCTGCACTTCACCGGTAGAGTGGGTTCAAGATGCTGGCACGACCATGCCCTCAGGCCTGAAGGTCAGTTCCAGCGGACAGATCACTGGCAATGTCGAAGCAGCCCCAGGGGTCTACAAGTTGGTTTTGAAAAGTTCCGGTAGCTCCTGCGATCCAGTTTCAACCACCTATTATCTGCCCGTTAAAAATCTGCTTCCTGCAGCACAAGTAAACGTTGCGGAGCCTGGCCTCTGGTATGAATACCGAACCCCTCATTTTGACACCGATCCTGGATTGGATTCCTTTGAGAGCAGTGCGTCAGGAACCACTCCAACTTTCAGTTTTTCCGTTGCCAAAGACGAGCAGTATGCCATCCGTTTTTCCGGTTATCTGGACGTTCCCGCTGACGGTAATTACAGCTTCCAGGTGGGCACGGAAAACCAGTCACGTCTCTACATTGATGATCAGCTTGTGGTGGATCATTGGATGCGTGACAATCGAGCCAGGATAGCCTGGGCTCAATTTGACTCTGAACTGGGGCTAAAAGCCGGTAAGCACAAGATCGTCCTCACCGTCAACAACGGCAACTACAGAAAGGGCATGCTCTACGGAGAATGGCCTTCGATGCGCAATCTATTCGAAGTCCAATGGAAGATCCCCGGTGCCACCAGCCATGACCCCATCCCCAAGTCCGCGTTGTCCAACCCGGGGGATTCTTCCGCATTACGTCCTGTGCAGCCGGTGCAGTAGGAGCGTCTAGAGAGGGTCACGCCTCATCAGATTGACCGGATTTTGTAACTGACCTTTAACGCATAATCTTTAATGGTCACCCACAGGAATGACATCAGTAAAAAGTAGAAACATGAGAAAGTTTTCACACTCCATCGCGACTGTATTCATTGTATTGATTCTTAGTCAGACAAGTCTTGCGCAGAATCTCACTCTGGAACGCGCCCCCATGATCCACCCTGGGATCATGATGACAGGAGAACAAATCGAGTTGATGCGTGACCGAATTAATAACGGGATTGAACCGCAAAAGTCTGCTTTTGATGTGCTCAAAAAGGACCGCAGGGCTGCGAAAGATTATGAACCCAATTACAACCATTTTGATTGGAATGCTGGCGAAAGAGATGCCCAGGCTTGTTGGGTTCAAGGGTTGATGTGGGCGATCACTCAGGAAGAAGTGTATGCTGAAAATGTTTTGAAAATCATGGATGCCTACTCAACGTTGGAAAGTGTGACTGGAGTACATGTAGAGCTAAGTATCGGCTTGATGGGCACGATGTTTATGCGGGGAGCGGAAATTGTAAAGCACACCTATCCCAAGTGGAGGCCGGAAACAGAAGAGGCATTTATGGCCATGTACGACAGAGCGTTCATGCCTGCCTTGTTGACACGTGTGGAGCACGAAAACAATTGGATGGCTTCGATTACCGAATCCCTCATGGCCTCTGCCATTTTCAAGGATGATCCAGAACTCTTTGATTTAGCCGTGTACCGTCTCAAGATTTACCTGCCGACGAATATCCCCCTTGAAGATGGACAGCCAGCAGAATTATGGAGAGATATCGCTCACTCCGAGGAGGGACTCGGAGCGTTGATACAAACGGCAGAGATGGCCTGGAATCAGGGGGTCGATGCCTACGGTTGGCTCGATAACCGTATGGCGAAAGGCATGGAGTATCTAGGAGAAGTGGTCGACACAAAAGATGATCGATTCAATAAGAATTACCCCTTAGATGTGGGCTGGGAAATCGTATACAACCATTACCACTACCGAATGGGAATGGATATGCCCTGGACAAATAATTTGGTGCAGACTGTACGGCCGGAGGGTCTATTTAGGCACACGTCCTTAGGCACATTGATAAAAGGTGAAATGGATAAAGACAGGCCGGTCGCCATCTCTCACTGGCGTTTACCCATCGCGTACATCGGCGCACCTTATTCGCATCCATTAAAAAGATACGGCTGCACTTCATCGGTAGAGTGGGTTCAAGATGCTGGCACGACCATGCCCTCAGGCCTGAAGGTCAGTTCCAGCGGACAGATCACTGGCAATGTCGAAGCAGCCCCAGGGGTCTACAAGTTGGTTTTGAAAAGTTCCGGTAGCTCCTGCGATCCAGTTTCAACCACCTATTATTTGCCCGTTAAAAATCTGCTTCCTGCAGCACAAGTAAACGTTGCGGAGCCTGGCCTCTGGTATGAATACCGAACCCCTCATTTTGACACCGATCCCGGATTGGATTCCTTTGAGAGCAGTGCGTCAGGAACCACTCCAACTTTCAGTTTTTCCGTTGCCAAAGACGAGCAGTATGCCATCCGTTTTTCCGGTTATCTGGACGTTCCCGCTGACGGTAGTTATAGCTTTCAGGTGGGCACGGAAAACCAGTCACGTCTCTACATTGATGATCAGCTTGTGGTGGATCATTGGATGCGTGACAATCGAGCCAGGATAGCCTGGGCTCAATTTGACTCTGAACTGGGGCTAAAAGCCGGTAAGCACAAGATCGTCCTCACCGTCAACAACGGCAACTACAGAAAGGGCATGCTCTACGGAGAATGGCCTTCGATGCGCAATCTGTTCGAAGTCCAATGGAAGATCCCCGGTGCCACCAGCCATGTTTCCATCCCCAAGTCCGCCCTGTTTCATCCGGGGAATTCTTCCGCATCACGTCTAGTAAAACCGGCGCGTTAGAGTGTGCCGCAGTGGCTTCCGTAAGTTGATTTAAGCATAGAGAAAAACGTCTGCCCCAGTGCAGAAAAATTGAAGGATATAGTATGAGAAATTTTAGACGTGAATCATTTGAGATGGGGATGAAATTTGAAGGATTTAATTGGCGTTCTCTGAGTGTCGCAGTGGTTTTGTTTTTCAGCGTGCTGCTACAGTCCGCCTGGGCTGCTACAACGATGCTCTATGTTTCGCCGGACGGGAATGATCAGTGGTCCGGTCAATACGCTGATCCGAAGGCCGGCGATGGTCCGCTGGCCACGCTGGATGCCGCCCGGCTGAAGGTTCGCCAGATGAAGGCGGCACGTCCTGAAGATTCCTTCGAGGTTCAGGTTCGGGGCGGAGAATATGAACTCAGGGAAACCGTTGTCTTCGGTCCCGAAGATTCCGGTAGTCGAGGGGCTTCGGTTGTTTATAAAGCCTACGCCGGCGAAACGCCGGTATTTACGGGTGGTATACCTATCAGCAACTGGAAAAAATGTACCAAGAATCCGGTCGGGGTTGCGCAGGAAGCGAAAGGAAAACTCTGGGTGGCCGAAATTCCCGATGCTAAAAAGTTGAATTGGTCGATCAAATCGCTTTATGACGGCGACAGATTGCTCCAGCGAGCTACTTCGGGAGAGTTGATGCGAGCAAGGCACGCACGCGATAACGACTACAATATGCAGGGCAAGAAGATCTGGCGTGAATTGGGCTATGAAGGGGAGCCGGTGGCGCCGTTCGATCGTGATATCTATTTCAAGGGAAATGATATGCGGGCCTGGGAAAATGTTGCTGATATTGAAATCGTGCTACGCGATCGGCGTTGGATCTATAATCTTCTTCCGTTGAAGAAGGTTGATGCACAAAAAAAAGTGGCTTGGACGGCCGTTGATCCAACGTATCAACCTCTGTCACCCTCAAGGTATTGGGTGGAAAATGCGATCGATTATCTGGATGCGCCGGGCGAATGGGTCTTCAATAGCGAAGAGGGACGCCTTTATATCTGGCCGAAAAACGACATCAATAAGATGAATGTTATTGCTCCCTATCTTCAGGAATTTATTCGTGTTGAGGGAGAAGAGGATGGACATCTTGCAACGTTTATTGGTTTCGAGGGACTGACCTTTAAGCACGGCCTTCGCGATACCTGGGTTGAAGGCGACAAGGGGCTTCAGCACGACTGGGAAATGTACGACAAAGGAAATGCCGTTCTTCGGTTCCTGCATGCGGAAGACTGCATGGTCAATCAATGTCAGTTTATCGCCAGCAGTGGAACCGGTATCCGGTTGGACTTGCATTGTCAGCGAATCACCGTTTCGAGCAATCTGCTGAGAAATCTCGGGGGCAATGGAATTCTCCTTAGCGGGTACGGTCCCGGCACAAAAGATGTGAACAAAAACAATGTGGTGACCAATAATTACATCCACAATATCGGGGAACTCTATTGGCATTCAGCGGGTATTTTTATCACCCAGAGTGGACATAACCAGGTTACCCATAACACGATCTGCGATGTGCCTTACAACGGATTGGTGATCAGTGGCTGTAGACCGCATGAGTTTTATATCGTGAAGCGTATTCCGTTCCGCCGAGCCTGGATGAGCACCATTCGGGTAGAGGAGTGCGAGCCCTATACGCTGAAGGGGTTGAAAGCAGAATGGCAAACCCCGATTGAACATTTTCTGCCCCTGCTTCATGCGCGCGAAAATTTGATCAGCATGAATGACATTTCCCGGACCCTGCAGAAGTTGGGGGATGGAAATGCAATCTACTTATCGGCAATGGGCGAGAATAATCGACTGGAACGTAACTACCTTCACGACAACTATCACACGGCCGGTACCATTCGGTTGGACGACAATCCTAGTTATACGATCATTAAAGAAAACGTTCTTACAGAAGCGGACCGGGGGATCGGAATCAAAGGCCCCTGTGAGATGGTGAACAACTTTATTTTCACGGATATGTTCATGCGTGGAGATGTGACAACAAGTTCCAAGGTAAAGAAGGGGACGAAAAGCGAGCGGAATATTTACTTCCCTCCGGCAGATTCGAAGGAGAAAAGGGGCTACTTCCTTTACGGGGATGGAAAAAAAGACGTTCCATATCATAGCAAACTACCCCTGATGGAAAACTCGATCTACTTCTCGCTAAGCAAGGCCAAGCCATTCGTGCCGGCCACGGGACTCGGAACCGACCTGGTGAGTGGTAACAACGTTAATCCAGGGAAAGATGCAGTGAAGCTACTCTACGCGGATCCGATGTTTGATGAGGACGCCATGAAACAAAAAATATTCCGTTTCAAAAAAGGCTCTCCGGCGATTGCGTTGGGAATTCAACCGATCGATCTGAGTACTGTGGGGTCAACGCTTGCCGAGTAGTTTCTGCTCCTGCTGCGGTGGATGTTTATGAAGGAAGAAATGATATGAGTATTCGTTTTGTTGAGATGGTAAGTCTGCTGGGAATCACAATTGGTGCGGCTGGTGATGGAAGGTTTTCAATACACGCATACTGATATCCGCCCCCTCGACTAACTGTCTTCTTGAATAGCCATAACAAACGGCTTCCCTGGAGCAAATTCGGCCGCGACAGCGGCATAAGGACAACTCAGGAATATCGAACAAGGAACTGATTCATGACGAAGTTTGCTATCGCAGTGCCGTCAGGCTCCTCACTTCGTCAATCGTAGATTCTTGTTCGATATTCTGCGGTTCGCTTTTAAAAACGTCTGCTTTTGATGAGTCGAAAGCGAAACCGTTTGCCCTCAGCGGGACGATTTAAAATGAGCAACCTGAATTGAAGGAAAAAAATGAAGAAACTGTTGATCGCATATTTAATTTGTTCGGTCGGAAGTCTGTGCGCAGCGGAGCGGGCCAAAAATCCATTTATTAAACACATGCTCACCGCCGATCCAACAGCTCGCGTCTGGGAAGATGGCCGCCTCTATGTTTATCCTTCAACGGACATCAAAGGGAAAGGCTATCGGTCGATGGATGGCTATCATGTCTTTTCCACCGACGACATGCTCGACTGGAAAGATCACGGGGAAATTCTTCATTCTCGCGACGTTGACTGGAGCGATGTGTCGGGAGCGATGTGGGCACCGGACTGTGTGTATAAAGATGGGATCTACTATTTTTATTTTCCTCATACCAATAATGATGGGGAGTGGGAGGTCGGCATCGCAACGAGCACGAAGCCCGCGTCTGATTTTAAGGTGCAGGGATTTGTGAAAGGTGCTACGACCTATTGCGATCCCTGTGTGTTTCTCGACGATGACGGGCAGGCCTACCTCTATGCCGTGGTAAAGAAAAAGTGTTATGCGGTGAAGCTCAAAAGTAATATGAAGGAAATTGACGGGGAGTGGGCTTTGCAGGAGCTCGAGGATCACCGTGAAGGTCCTTTCGTTTTTAAACGGAACGGAACGTATTACCTGATGTATCCGGACAATGCGAAAGACGGTCATCAGATGCGGTATGCCATGAGCCAAAGCCCGCTGGGACCTTGGGATTGTAAAGGCGTTTTCTTGGAGAAAACAACGTCCTATACCACGCATGGTTCTGTCGTGGAATATAAAGGAAAGTGGTATCTGTTTTATCACAGCTGTGATCTCTCCGGAGGAAAATCAACCAATCGTTCCATTTGCTTCGATGAAGTCACGTTTAATGATGACGGCACGATTCAACTGGTGCAACAAACGCGCGACATAACGATGCAAAAGGGCGGCAACCCGATCATTCAGCATATGTACACAGCGGACCCATCAGCCCATGTCTGGGCCGATGGCAAGATGTGGATTTATCCTTCGCATGATCAGAATGATGCAACGAGCTATGGTTCAATGAATGGACATCATGTGTTTTCTTCACCGGATCTAGTCAACTGGACCGACCATGGTGAGATTATGCATACAGACGATATCCGTTGGGCAAAAAAGGGACACTTGTGGGCGCCGGACTGTGCGTATAAAGATGGGACTTACTATTATTATTACCCAGCGAGGGATAAGGCGAATAAGAACCGAGTGGGCGTTGCAACCAGCACCTCTCCCTCAGGTCCGTTCACAGACTCGGGGGCGTATATTGAGGGAACGGACGAGATTGATCCGGCTTGTTTTGTTGATGATGACGGGCAGGCGTATCTCTATTGGGGCGGTCATCGTGATCCTGTAAGAATGGCTAAGCTCAATGATGATATGAAGACTCTTGGCGAAGTGAAGCAGGTCACCTTGCCTGAATTTTACGAAGCGCCATGGATACATAAACGGAATGGAATTTATTATTTGTCCTATGCCACCGGCACCCATGCTCCGATTGCTTATGCCACATCCACCAGTCCGATGGGGCCGTTTACCTATCAGGGCGTTCTCATGGATAAGGTGCCGAACTGTGTGACCAACCATCACTCCATCGTTAAGTTCAAGGGACGCTGGTACATTTTCTATCATAGCGTCGCACTAAGCGGCCGGAGTCACAGACGTTCCGTGTGTGTGGACTACCTGTATCACAACGAGGATGGAAGCATCAAAAAGGTGGTTCAAACGAAAGAAGGGGTTTCGCCGGTTCCTTTTAATGCTGCGTTGAATAAAAAGGCCGTACAGTCCAGTACAGAATTTGGTGCTGAGGCGGGTAGAGCGGTTGACGGTAATACCAGCAGCATGCGGAACGATGCCTCTGTTGCATGCACGGGTGACGAGGCGACGGCCTGGTGGCAAGTGGACCTGGAAGAGGATTTCCTGATTGATGAAATCAAAATCTGGAATCAAGAAGGTCCTGGCGGTGCCAAGTTGACGGAGTATACGATTTCCGTATTCGATGAATATCAGGACGTCGTCTGGTCCAGCCAACAGACCTCTTCGGCGAAGCGCCCCACTTCTGTCTATGTGGGAGGCAAAGTCGGTAGAACGGTGAAGATTCAGTTGGCAGGCACCGGTGCGCTAAGCCTTGCAGAGGTCGAGGTGTTGAGCACCAGTATACCACTGCCAAAAATCCCAATGAACCCCAATGTCGCCAAAGGCAAACCGGCGACACAGTCTTCGACGAAGCTTCGAGCGTCAGCAAGCCGAGCCGTTGACGGAAATACCAATGGGGCCTTTTTTGATGGATCGGTGACCCACACTGGAGATGATGAACAGGCTTGGTGGCAGGTCGACCTTGAAGCGGATTATGAGATTGGGGATATCAATGTTTGGAATCGTTCAGACAAAAGTTCAATAGGCCGGTTAAGTGACTATAAAGTAACTATTTTAGATGCCGATCAGAAGGAAGTCTGGTCCAACCATCAGACCAAGCAGGCCGGGTTCCCTACGACCGTCAATGCAGGGGGCGCTGAGGGGCGGTATGTCAAGGTGCAGTTGATGAGTGGCAACAATGGATTGTGCCTGGCAGAAGTGCAGGTGTTTTCCAATAGCTCCGATTAGACTGCATGATTGGTAGGGCGTTGAATCGTTTTTACAGATAAAGGAAAAAGGCATGAGGAAGTTTTTACATCTGATCGCAACCACGCCCGCTGTCATTGTATTTATTTTTTTGAATACAAGTTTTGCTCAGGATTCTAATCTTGAGCGTGTTCCCATGGTCCACCCTGGAATCTTAATGACGGGAGAGCAATTGGATTTGATGCGGGACCGAATTAATAAAGGAATTGAACCGCAGAAGTCTGCTTTTGATGCGCTCAAAAATGACTCCAGGGCCTCGAAAAGTTACAAGCCTGATCCTAAGACTTATATTGAGGTGCCCAGCGAAAGGGCTAGTACCAATTGGCCTGAAGCTGAAAAAGATGCCACGGCCTGCTGGGTCCAAGCGTTGATGTGGTCTATCACTCAAGAAGAAGTGTATGCCGAAAATGTTTTGAACATTATGGATGCCTGGGGGAGATCTCTAAAAGAGATCGGTGGTCGTGGTGGAGACCTGAGGATCGGCTTGATGGGCACCATGTTCATGCGAGGCGCCGAAATTGTAAAGCACACCTATCCGAAGTGGAGGCCAGAAACAGAAACGCTTTTTATGGACATGTACGACAAATTGTTTATGCCTACGTTGATGAAACGTGTGGAGCACGAAAACAATTGGATGTCTTCTCTTACCGAATCACTGATGGCCACTGCAATTTTCAAGGATGATCCAGAGCTCTTTGATTTAGCAGTGTACCGTCTGAAAATTTACCTGCCGACGAATATCCCCTTTGAAAATGGACAGCCAGCAGAATTATATCGGGACATTCCTCACACCCAGATGGGAATCGGAGCTTTAGTGCAGACTGCAGAGATAGCCAGGAACCAGGGAATCGATGCATACCCATGGCTGGACAACCGTCTGGCCACCAGTCTTGAATTTCTAGGGGAGATTATCGATACAGAACAACCGGGGTTCAAACAAAACAGACTGTTCCCGATGGGCTGGGAAATTGGATACAACCATTACAAATACCGAATGGGAATGGATATGCCCTGGACAAAAAATCTGGTGCAAAAGGTGCGGCCGGAAGGGTTAAGCAGGCACACCTCCCTGGGCACATTGACAAAGGGCGAAATGGATAAAGACAGACCAGCAGCCATCTCCCATTGGCGCTTACCCATAGCGTATACGGGGGCTCCTTATTCACATCAATTAAAAAGGTACGGTTGCTCATCTCCGGTACAGTGGGGCCCGATACAGTGGGGCCCGGTACAGTGGGTCCAGGAAACTGGAGCCGCTCTGCCTTCTGGCCTGAATGTCAGTCCCAACGGACAAGTGAGCGGCAATGTCGAAGCAGCCCCGGGGGTCTATAAGATTATCTTAAAGAGTTCCGGTACTGCCTGCGATCCCGTTTCAACCACCTATTATTTGCCAGTTAAAAGCCTGCTTCCGGCAGCACAAGTAAATGTTACTGAGCCGGGTCTCTGGTATGAATACAGAACCCCTCATTTTGACAGCGATCCTGGATTGGATTCCTTTGAGAGCAGTGCGTCAGGAACCACTCCAACTTTCAGTTTTTCCGTTGCCAAAGACGAACAGTATGCCATCCGCTTTTCCGGTTACCTGGACGTTCCGGCTGACGGTAGTTATAGCTTTCAGGTGGGCACGGAAAACCAGTCCCGTCTCTACATTGATGACCAGCTTGTGGTGGACCATTGGATGCGTGACAATCGGGCCCGGATAGTCTGGGACGACTTTGACTCTGAACTGGGGCTAAAGTCCGGCAAACACAAGATCGTTCTCACGGTCAACAACGGTAATTACGAGAGGTATAATCTGTATGGGGAATTCCCTTCCATGCACAATCTGTTCGAAGTCCAATGGAAGATCCCCGGGTCCACCAGCCATGTTCCCATACCACGGTCAGCGTTGTTTCATCCGGGAAGTTCTTCCGTCCGATCTCTCGAGGCGAGTGCTCCAATCGACTGAGATAAAATTTGTTGTCAGTTACTAAAAAGAATGTATCGGAAGAAAGGTTTCAAGCATGAAAAACTATACGCATATATCGGCCATCATTTGTTTATTATTCACATCAGGCGGGGTTGTTCAGGCTGAGAGTGGTGAAACAACTCGTTCAGGCTCATTCGTTACTGGGAAGGTAAATACCTTGCTCGTTCCGATGCCATTAGAAGAGGCAGGTTGGCAAGAGTTTGCTTATATGGCAGCCGTTCCGGCAGGACGCAAAATAAACAGTGATGGCATGCCTTCCGTTGTCGCGTTGCCTCGTGATGGAGCAATCGATCAATATATCGGCTCGAATTATATGGGCCGATACAATCCAGACACGATCTATTCGATTGGTTCAACATCAGGGTACGAGGGTGTGACGAATCTGGACTGTTCATCATTGGATGATGCATGCTGCGAGCTGGCACGATTCTGGACGACGAGTAAGCGCGTCGTCTTATGCAGCGGCGATGATTACGCCAAAGGCCTTGCGGCCTCCTGTCTGGCAGGCCGACTTAAAGCCCCCCTTCTTTTTTGGGGAACTGACGGTTCCGGGCTGTCCAGTAATGTCTTAGAGAGTATAGATCGACTTGAAGCGAAATCGGCAATCCTTGTAGGTCAAAACGGTACCGTCCAGGCTCAACTTTCAGGGGTGGGGGTTTCAAACACAATTCTTTCAGATGATAAAGCGGTCATCACCTGGATGACAAAAAATGGGCTCACTCCTGATTATTTTGCGGTCGTTAATCCTAAAGACAGAGATGAATTGACCCGTGGACAAAAAGGATCGTTAGCAGGAGCCTTGTTGGCATCAGCCAGAGAAGGCGCTGTTGTTACCTTGGCCTATGACACGGAGTATATGACTCATTTCACTGGGTCCGAAACAAGCGACCAACCTTCCGGAGCCGTCAGCAGCACAAAGGACTGGTGGACAGGCTCATTTACGATTAATGGATGGACACGTAACTATGCGGTCGGAAAACCTGGAAGTGACTGGGCTGGCAATATCGACTGGGACCAAAATGGAAATTACGGTGACCGCGGTGAACGGGTCAAGCGTGCCGACATCGTTACGATTAATGGCAAGCGTTATTCGGTCGACGTGACCGGGGCTCCTCGATCCCTGCCTGGTCACATAAAGTTTACCTATCCCTGCTATGAAGAGGTCAATGAGGATCTGAACAAGTATTATGACCTGCTCGGTCATCATCCGAAATACATGGCCATCGTAGGTATGCCGTCAGTATTCCCCTTAGGCGTCGCCCGTGCGACTGAGTATGGAGTCATCCATGGAACCGACCAGTTCTACTCGAATGTAGATAGTGATGGTTTTCATGAGATCGCGATAGGTCGTATCGTGGGTGGCGATGCTTCCTATATCACCTTGAATGGTTCATGCTGCCTGACGTATGACGATTTGGACAAATCCGGCTGGGCAAATACCATGTGTCATAAAACAAGTGAACCGGATAACGAGGAATTTCAAAACAAATGGTATTCCATGCCCCATAGAGCAGAGAATTATGGTTTCAACGTTTACAGAATGAACGATCTTGAAAAATCTCAGTGGGATTGGAGCAACTTTAGTTTATACATCCAGGATCAACATGGCTGGCCCTTTATGCTTGGAGATGAAGCCGGGGATAAGGGGATGGCCCCATGTCTTGTTGAAGGTGGCGGATGCCACATGGGCTCTTTTGACGAAGAACAATGGGTCATCAAAAACAAGAAATCATGGAAAGATTACACGGCCATTCAATGTGCCTATAAGGGAGTGGCAGCCTTTGTGGCTTGGAGCAGAGGAACTCCGGCAGGTAAAGACATTGGTCGTACTTGCTTCCAGAATGAAATACTGGCAGGAGCGACCTTGGGTGAAGCGCGTTTATATCTAATGAATGTCATGTGGTACAACCAGACGATGAGCTGGGCTCGATATGGCACCCAATGTTTCGGCGATCCGGCCATGACCTTCTATCGTCCTCAAACCACTCCCAAATACAAGCCAGCCTATGTTTCCGGAAGCGATAGGACCTTTACCGTGCACGCACCGGAAACCTACTGGGTTGATCATGTGAAATACTGTAATCGTGCCAAAGGCTCCCTATACCTCCATAGCGCGCCAGGGCTGGCAACAACGCCCTATGAACCCGATAGAATGCTGTCCTTTTTCGCCAGATATAGAACCCCTCATCAAGTCCGCAATATCACACAGGAATCCGTACCCAGTCCACTGGGTTGGGTTGCCAGGAAGGGTGACAACTATCAGATCGACGAACATTATGATGGCACCCGAACGATCTGGATGAAGGTTCGACTTGATGAGTTTGATAACAATCAAGGAACGTTCATACAGAAAATAGATCGCATTAATTACAGCTTCTAGAAAGCCGTTGTCATTTATCTCACAGACGCACGGCGACTGAGATATTGTCAAAATTTGCGTTCTTAAAAGAATAATAAAGGTGGCGAATCCTGTTGGAACTTGAACCCTCCAACGGCCCGAAGTGGGCAAAGGAATACGCCATGAACCAAGTTAAAACAGAACGAACCGATTTACCCGTGGGCAAACAGCTCGATCCGGAATGGATCTCTTTTCGAGCTCCATTCGACGAGAAAGGTCCATTGGATGAACGAGTCCGTGAAGGTGCTCGCAAAATGCTTCAAGCCGCGATTGACGCGGAAGTGGAAGATTTTCTCGCACAACACGGCAACCGCCGAGACGAACGTGTCGGCGGCTTGTCGTGAAAAATGGCAGTCTTCCCGAACGTGCTGCTTCGAAGAAGTGGAGGCGACTGAATTGCCACGAAAAAAACACACTCGTCATCGAAGGAAGGTCCTTCAAAGACGGAATGATGCAGGATGAAATTGCCGCCTCATTCATTTTTTCAGAACACAACCCTTGACAATAACTCCCAAAGATTTGGACCTATGAATAGCCAACGAGATCAAAGAACTAGTTTAGTCTCTATCACAACGAGAGGCTCTGGCACAACGAGAGGTTCTGGCACAACGAGAGGCTCTGGCACAACGAGAGGTTCTGGCACAACGAGAGGTTCTGGAGCAAGAGGTCGAATCATTGGAACCATGCTGGTTTCGATGGTGCTCTTGCAGAGTTCGGTTTGGGCCGGGTTAACGACGCTCTATGTGTCGCCAGAGGGAAATGACCAGTGGTCAGGGAGATCGGCTGATCCAAAGCAGAATGAGGGGCCTTTGGCCACCTTGGATGCGGCCCGCCTGAAGATTCGCCAGTTGAAAGCCGCTGATCCTGAGGGAACTTTTGAGGTGCAACTCCGTGGCGGTGTCTATTCGCTCAAAGAGACGGTGGTGTTCGAGCCGGAAGACTCCGGCAGCCAAGCGGCTCCGGTCGTTTACAAAGCTTATCCCGAGGAGGAGCCCGTTTTCACGGGTGGTGTTCCGATCAAGGGCTGGAAGAAGATGGACAAGGATCCTGCCGGGACGCCGGAAGCCGCGCGCGGAAAATTATGGGTGGCAGAGATTCCCAAAACACCCGGGTCGGAGTGGTACATCCGATCGCTCTACGACGGGGAAACGCTTCTGAACCGGGCGGCATCAGGCAACTTGAAAAAACGAGAGCCAGATCAAAAACGCACTTTCGACTTTAACACACACGGGAAAGGCATCTACCAGGAGGTACGATTGGAGTTTGAAGGGCCTCTGGTAGAACCGTTTGAACGGCATGTTGACTTCCGGGATAATGATCTTCGAGCTTGGAAAAACATGCACGATATTGAACTCGCGCTTACAGATCGTGGCTGGTTGCGGAACCTTATTCCACTAGAGCGTGTTGACGTAAAAAATAAAGTGGCCCATCTTTCGGTTGCCCCAACGTATCAGCCCCATAACTTTAAAAGGCCGTATGAGGTTTTAAATGCGATCGATTATCTGGATGAGCCCGGTGAGTGGGTCGTCAATACGCTGGAGGGTAAAATTTACATGTGGCCGAAAAACGATGTTTCGGACATGGACGTGATTGCCCCGTTGCTGCAGGAATTTATTCGAGTTGAAGGCAAGGAAAAGGGGCCCTTTGCTCAGCACATTTGTTTTGAAGGATTGACCTTCATGCACGGCCTGCGTGATACCCTACAAGAGGACGACAAAGGGCTGCAGCATGACTGGGAAATGTATGACAAAGGCAATGCGGTGATTCGCTTCCGTAACGCGGAGGACTGTGCCTTTACATCCAATACGATCAAAAGCAGCAGCGGCACCGGAATCCGTTTAGATATGCATTGTCAACGGATTGAAATTGCGAGCAACCACCTCAAGTATCTTGGAGGAGGAGGGATCGTTCTCAGCGGCTATGCTCCGGGAACCGTGGACGTTAACAAAAACAACGTCGTCCATGATAATTACATTCATCATGTTGGTACGCTCCTGTGGCATTCGCCTGCCATCTTCATCGCGCAGAGCGGGCACAATGAAATCACTCACAACACCATCCATGACCTTCCCTACAACGGCATTGTGGTGAGCGGCTGCCGCCCTCATGAATTTTATCACATCAACAGGCTGCCTTTCCGAAGAGCATGGATGAACTCCATACGGGTCGAGGAATGCATGCCTTATATCCTGAAGGGGTTGGAATCGGATCGCCCTATTTCAATCGATCATTTTCTGCCGTTGCTCCATGCGCGTGAGAATAAAATTGTCATGAATGATATTTCCCGCGTGCTCCAGAAGTTGCATGACGGAAACGCGATCTATTTCTCCGCCATGGGGTCGAACAATCTGGCGGAGCGCAACTACATGCACCAGAACTTTGGCACCCGGGGGGCTCTCCGGCTGGATGATAACCCGAGCTATACCATTATTAAGGAAAATGTGATCACCTCCTGCGAGAAGGGGATCGGCGTCAAGGGACTCTGTGAAATCGAGAATAACTTCGTGTTTACCACAGAGACCTTCCTCCGTGGTAGAGGCGCGAGTCGCAAGCCGGCAGCGTTAAAACGGAATATCTTTTTCCCGGCAGGTTCCTCCACCAGCGAGATTGGAGGTCTATACATAGGTAGCAGCACAAAGAATCGTGAGGGCGTACCGCTGTGGGCGAGGGTCAATTCCTCGGAGGATAACCTGTATTTTACAACACATAAAAGGGATCCTTTCTTGCCGAAGACAGGCATCGGCACGGATTTAGCAACAGGAAAAACCGTCGTTCCCGGCAAGGAACCTGTGAATTTCCTTTATGCAGATCCACTCTTTGACGATGAAGCGGTCCAGCAAGGCTGGTTTCGCTTTAAGGAAGGATCGCCGGCAGAAAAACTAGGTATTGAACCGATTGATCTGCGGGAGGTCGGTTCTTCTCTGGCCGAGAAACACTTTCCTGGGATCGATGAAGAAGCTTCTGCAAAAAGCCATGAGTCTCATTCGAATTCGCTTCCATAAAAGAGTCAGTGAGGTGTCCCCATTGGCATCGGAACGGACCATACATAGAGGAAGCCGTGTTGATATGAATCGGTCCACGGTGCATGACTTGATGATTAGAGAATAGGATGTTGAGATGAAAAGAGCGTTTATTGTTACGATTTTTTTGATGGTTGGAGGGTTCGCCCACGCGGTAGAAAGCTCGGATGGGCAACGTTCGTCGGGGATTCACAAACGCGAAGTTTATCTTCTGATCGGACAGTCCAATATGGCAGGGCGGGCGCCGATTGAATCGATGGATGAGGGGCCGATCGATGGCTGTGAACTGTTGAATGCGGAGGGGAAATGGGAGCCGGCTACCAATCCGCTCAATAAATATTCAACGGTTGGAAAGAAGCTGTCGGTTCAAAAGTTGAATCCAGGGTATGGGTTTGCAAAACGGTTGCATGAGCTGCGACCCGGAATTTCCGTGGGGCTGGTGGTCAACGCTCGCGGCGGAACCAGCATCTCCAAGTGGGCCAAAACGTCAACCGAGTATGATTATTATTCAGCAGCCGTGGCCCGTACTCAGGCCGCGCTCGCGGATGGTAACAGCCGCCTGGCTGGCATTCTCTGGCATCAAGGTGAATCGGATGGAAATCGAACCGGGTCCTACATGAAGAAACTGACCGCGTTGATTGCCGATCTGCGTGCGGACTTCAATGCTCCGGATTTACCCTTCATTGCCGGCCAGGTGGAAATGGATGATACCGATGGTAAACCATCCCGCGTGTTCAATGACGTCATTATACAGTTGCCGACCGTCGTTTCTAATACGGCGGTCGTATCGACCGAAGGTCTTTTGACCTTGGATGGAACTCATTTTGATTCGGCCAGTCAGCGCGAACTGGGTCGCCGTTATGCGGATGCCTTGCTGAGCTTGAAATAATGAATGAACCGCCTAACGGCGGAGGCGACGTAGACGTGGTCTATTCGTTTAATTTTCAGGAAAGAATTTCCATCATGGACTGCGATGCGTGGCCAGGGTGGACGCGAAGTGAATGAAGTAAATGAATGAAGTAAATGAATGAATGTCAAAGGAATTTGGAAGTATGAATAATCAACGAGATCAAAGAACAAGTTTAGTCTCTATCACGACGAGAGGCTCTATTACGACGAGAGGCTCTGGCACGACGAGAGGCTCTGGCACAAGAGGTCGAATCATTGGAACCATGCTGGTTTCGATGGTGCTCTTGCAGAGTTCGGTTTGGGCCGGGTTAACGACGCTCTATGTGTCGCCAGAGGGAAAGGACCAGTGGTCAGGGAGATCGGCTGATCCAAAGCAGAATGAGGGGCCTTTGGCCACCTTGGATGCGGCCCGCCTGAAGGTGCGCCAGTTGAAAGCCGCTGATCCTGAAGGATCTTTTGAGGTGCAGTTCCGTGGCGGTGTCTATCCCCTGCGTGAGACCGTCGTATTTGGGGCTGAAGATTCCGGACGAAAAGATGCTCCGGTCATTTACAAAGCCTATCCTGGCGAAAAGCCAGTCTTTAACGGTGGCGTTGAGATCCGAAATTGGAAACAGTGCAAAAAGGATCCTGCCGGGACTCCGCAAGAAGCTCGTGGCAAACTGTGGGTAGCTGAGATTCCCGAAATGCCAGGGGAGTGGTATATCCGAACGCTCTATGATGGAGAAACGCTGTTGAAACGTGCTGTTTCCGGAAAGCTGTACCACGATGAGTCCGATAAAAACCGGGCCAACGATTACAATATGCAGGGCAAGAAGATCGTGAAGGAATTGAAGTATGAGGGGGATCCTGTAAAGCCGTTCGAGCGATACGTTAAATACAAAGGCGATGATATCAGAGCTTGGGATAACTTATACGACATCGAAATTTTGCTGAAAGATCGTCCCTGGTTGAAGAATATGATTCCTCTGGCGAGTGTTGACGAGAAGAAGAAAATGGTAACCATGGCGGCAGACCCAACCTATCAGCCTGTGAGGCCTCACTTGGCTTATTGGATTGGAAACGCCATCGACTACTTGGATGAGCCGGGCGAGTGGGTGGTGAACACCAAGGAGGGACGCATCTACATGTGGCCGAAGAAAGACCCGGCAGATATGAACATCATCGCTCCCTTCTTGCAGGAATTTATCCGAGTGGAAGGGCGGGAAGATGGACCTTTTGCCAAGCACATTTGTTTTGAAGGACTGACCTTTACCTATGGCCTTCGGGATACGCTTCTTGAAAGCGACAAGGGGTTGCAGCATGACTGGGAGATGTATGACAAGGGCAATGCTGTGATCCGCTTCCGGTTTGCCGAAGAGTGTAAGTTCAACTCGAACGTAATTAAAAACAGTAGCGGAACAGGCATTCGGTTGGATCTTCACTGCCAGAGAAATGAGGTTTCCAGCAACCTTTTAGAGTATCTGGGGGGATGCGGGATTGTACTCAGTGGTTACGGGCCGGGAACGAAGGACGTGAACAAAAACAATATCGTTCACGACAATTATATCCACCACATGGGTGAGGTCCTTAAGCATTCCGCAGCCATCTTTATTGCTCAAAGCGGGCATAATGAAATAACGCACAATACCATACACGACTTGCCCTACAATGGCATTGTGGTGAGCGGTTGCCGTCCCGATGAATTTTACCTTTCACAGAGAATTCCGTTCAGGCGTGCGTGGGTTTCCACCATCCGTTTTGAAGAATGCGAACCCTATATCCTCAAGGGCTTGAAATCAGATCGTAAGATATCGCTGTCTCATTTTCTGCCGCTTCTCCATGCGCGTGAAAACCATATCGCCATGAATGATATTTCGCGCACGCTTCTCGAGTTGCATGACGGGAATGCCATTTATTTCTCGGGGATGGGTGAAAATAATTTGGTGGAACGTAACTATTTGCATAAGAACTATGACACCGCAGGCACGCTACGCCTAGACGATAATCCTAGCTACACGATTATCCGAGAGAATGTGATCACCGAAGCGCAGCAGGGTTTTGGGCTCAAGGACCGAGCGGAGGTCAGCAATAACTTCGTGTTCACCGAGACGTTTCTTCGTGGAAGATCGACGCCCGGATGGCTGGGGGGAACCAAAAAGGTCATACCCAAGGGGAATATCTTCATGCCGCCCGCCTCCTCGAAATCGAGCAACGGGCTCTATTTAACAGACTCACGGGCCACCAATAAGCCGTTCTACGAAAATCTCCCACTGATGGAGAACTCGATCTATTTTACGAATAACAAGAGCGAGTGCTATGTTCCTAAGGCAGCGCTCGGAAGTGATCTCTTTACAGGTCAGCAAGTGAAGGCCGGCAAGAATGGAATTAAGCTTCTCTATGCCGACCCGATGTTTGACGAAGAAGCGATGAAGAAAAACATCTATCGCTTCAAAAAGGGTTCTCCGGCCATTGCTCTTGGCATCAAACCGATTGATCTGAGCCAGGTGGGATCCTCTCTGACCAGAAAATAATAAACATTGACGAGGGTCTTTCGATGGACCCATAAACCGATATTTGGGAGTACCTTCATGAAGAATCGAAACGATGGGCTATTAATCGGCCTGTTGGCCATTTCAAGTGTCGCTTGCGCGGCAGATACAACCTGGACGATTGATTCGCAAGCGGAGTGGGAGCAACAGACCGACTCGAAGACGCAGCTTGAACTGAAAGACGGATTGGTCGCACCAACGGCTGAACAGGTGACGTTCTCCAGTACGTTGAAAACCTTTAGCCAAAAACGTTCAGCGAAGTCGATTACGATCGATCAGTCCGTCCTATGGAAAAATTGGGATCCGATTTCGAACATCGGGCCATCCAATTTGGGGGATGCTCCGGTCATGTTGAATCTCGGCCCGAAAAATTATTGGATGTTTGGGCTGTATCGCTCGGGTAAGAAAGAGGGCTTTGTGGCAAAGGAAGCGACCCTGGCAGGTTTTGATATTCCGTTAAAAACAACGCCGTTTAAGAATCAGTTCAATGCTCCCGGCGGTCTGGAAAAGAGCCTTGGCGGCTATCATGCCTGGCAGAGCAAGGACATGGTCAACTGGGTGCATCATGGGCCAATCACACCTAAAAAAGGCAAACGGATGACCACGGCAGAGTATGTCGATGGGAACGCTTATTTTTATTATGACTTTCCGAACGATCAGGATCCGCATCTCTACATTGATGAGGATTTAACGGATGGAAAAGTTGGCAAAGATATGGGTCTCGCCTTTAAGGATCCGTCGGATGGTTCCGATTGCGCTTTTATTCGCGATCTCGATGGGAACTTCCATGTCATCATCGAAAACTGGAGCCCGATCGATGCGAGTACGCATGCCTGGGACTCTCCGCTCGCGGATCATGCGGTAAGTCCAGATGGGATTGGAGACTTCAAAATCCTCTCTCCGGCGGTCGACGAGCGAACGACGCCCACGGGTAGGTTTGCCGAATATGTGCATCCGCACTGGCATAAAGAAGACCCCGAAAACTATCCGGGAAGAATTGCCACAGAAGCGGTTCGTCAGCACAGGGTGAAGAAAGGGGATACTGCGGCGTATGGTACCTATGAAATTCACGAGCCGGAGCAGAATGCCTACGGGGATTGGGCTGCGATCTCCATCGGCGGGCAATACTATCTGTTTTCCGATTTCGATCCGGCGAATTCTCATGGCGACAAAATGAGTATGAGTGTGGCTTGGTTTACCTCTTCCAGTGTGTATGAACCTTTCACGTTATGCGGCACGATCGGTGAGGGGCATCCAGATCCCGACATCATGTTCGCCGAAGGGAAATTCTATTTGGCGACTCAGACGGACAAGGATTTCGTCAGCCCCGGCCCATGGGTGGAGCGCGTGGAAGTCCGTGTTGGCGTGGATACTGATCACGACGACTCCATCGACCAATGGACAGACTGGCAACGCGTGAGCGAGAAGTATGACTATATTCCCGGCTTCTCCAAGCAGGTTGCGAAAACGCCGGCGCAAATGGATCTATCGAGTCTGCCCGCGGGGTACGGCTTCCAGTTTGAAGTCAAAATGACAGATACCACAGACAATGAATCGAAGCCGATCCTGGATAAAGTATCCATCACGTTTGCCGACTAAAGATGCGGCACATTAAGCACTTCGACCCATTTGAATGTGTGGCTACGACCCCTTCAATCGTAGCGGATTAAGAGTAATCGAACGAGAGGTTCGATGCGGATGGAGAGGGCTAGCTTGAATGAGAAATAACCATGTGTCGTGTCCCATGTCATGTGGAGATCAATGCGGATAAATCAAATGTCTCTATGGAAGCTTCCGCTGCTTGGAAGCTTCGACAAATGGGCTGTTGATGCGGAAAGAAAAACTTTTAGATCTGAACCGAATTTAAGGAAGTTGGAAAAATGAATAGGTTGTTGTATTTGATTAGTACTGGTTTGCTGTTTGCCTGTGGCGCGCTTCAAGCTGCGGAGAAGGTTCAGGGTAGACCGAATGTGTTGTTTATTGCGGTGGATGATCTGAATGACTGGGTGGGTGTGCTCGAAGGGCATCCGCAGGCCTACACACCCAATCTCGACCGGCTTGCTGAACGGGGTGTCTATTTCACGAACGCGCACTGTGCGGCACCGGTCTGCACAACATCGAGGCAATCGTTGTTAAGCGGACTCGCCCCAACCACGTCCGGATGGGTAAATGGTATCCCAAAAAATGCGGAAGAGTACGATCAGGTGTTGGCTGGCCGAAAGCCGTTGCCGACGCTTTTCCGGGACAACGGGTATGTGACGATGGCGGCTGGGAAAATTTATCACAAGGGCGTGCAGGATTTCAGTTATCCACTTTGGGATGAAACGCTTTCGAGTAACTATGGCTTCGACAAGTCGGGAGCATGGTATCGAAATAGTCATTTTAATCCGTTTCCGCCGGATGGCGGCGCAATTTTCCAGGCGAACGGGGGACGGGTGAAAGGCGACACTCTGTGTTGGGCCGCATTGGAAGATGATGAAATGCCCAAGAAGGGTATGCCCGACGAGCAGATCGCCGCATGGGCGGTTGAGCAGTTGGGCCAAAAACATGAAAAACCGTTTTTCATGGCGGTGGGTTTTTTGCGGCCACACAATCCCTATACCGCACCGAAGAAATATTTCGAACGGTACCCGTTGGAATCGATTAAGGTGCCCGAAGTGCCGAAGGATGAGCTGAACGATATTCCGCTGTACGGGAAGGCGATGATTTATGGAACGCTGCCGAAAGGCGACCACAAAGAAGTGCTCGACCTCAGCCCGACCTACTGGCAGGAACTCGTCCGGGCTTATCTGGCGTGCACCACGTTTGCCGATGATCAGGTCGGCCGGGTACTCGATGCGCTGGATGCGAGTCCCTATGCCGACAACACCATCATTGTGTTGTGGAGCGACCACGGTCAGCACCTCGGCGAAAAGCGGCATTGGCGCAAGCAGGCTCTATGGGAGGAATCCACACGGGTACCACTCTTTTTCTCGGTTCCGGGCATGACAACTCATGGAGATCTTCGAGATCAACCGGTGAGCCTGCTCGACATTTTCCCGACATTGACCGAGCTGTGCGGACTCCCTAAGCAGGAGCTCGATGGCGTGAGTCTCGTTCCGATGCTGAAAGATGACGATGCGGAGCGGGGCGCTCCGGTTGTGACAACCCGCTATCACGGGAATCATGCGGTGCGGAGCCTGGATTGGCGTTACATCCGCTACCGCGATGGATCGGAAGAACTTTACGATCACCGCATGGATCCAGGCGAGCATGTGAACCTGGCTTCGAATCCGGAATTTGCTGAGGAGCTGAAGACGCACCGGGACTATCTGCTGAATAACGAAGCGGCCGGGGATGCGGATGCTGATTTTCCAAAGGACAGTTACGACACACGGGTTGAGCAGTTTCAAAAAAAAGGCCTGCCAGACTGGCTGAAATAATATCATGACAATAAAAAATGCGTTAACAGCAGGTTTCGCTTTCCTGTTCATCGGATGGCCGCTGTCTTATGCGGCAGCGTTGGAGGTGAACGCCAAACGTAAGCCCGGAGACGAATGGAAGCCGTATGAAACCCGTACGGTTGCTTCACTGAGTCGCTATCGGGAAAAGAAAGTGAAGACGAATGACTTTGGAAGCCGGCTTGATCGTCGGCAAAAGAAGACAGGTTTTTTCTATTCGATTAAGACGAATGATCGTTGGTGGCTGGTCGATCCTGACGGGTATCTGAATATGAATGTAGCGGTCGTGTCCGTTAACATGGGAAAAGGTCCTACACAGAAAAAAGCGTTCCAGCGCGCATTCGATTCAGAAGAAGAGTGGGCGAATAAAACGGTCGAGTTGCTCAGAGCGAATGGATTTAACGGCACAGGAGCCTGGTGCGACGATGAGCAACTCAAAGAAGCGAAGAATCGGGTCAACTATTGCGTCAACTGGAAATTCATGTCCACGTTTGCAAAAGGGCTTACCAAGCGGGGATCGGGCCATGTTGATTTTCCCTCGGACTGCATTCGCGTATTCGATCCCGGGTGGGAACGTTTTTGTGAACGTCATGCGAGAACGCAGCTTGCCGAGGTTAAAAACGACCCTCATCTGTTAGGACATTTTTTTGACAATGAGCTTCCGCTGAAGCCAGGAATGATCGAGCGCTATCTGGACTTGCCGAAGGATGATGCCGGTTATCAGGCGGCTCAGAAATTCATGGTGTCCCGCAAGGGAAAAGGGGCCACTCTCGGTGATCTAAAGGACGCCGACCGGGATGCATTCGATGATCTTGTCATCGAAAAATATATGGGCACAATCGCTCGGGCAATCCGGAAGGTGGATCCACACCACATGCTGCTCGGACCTCGTCTCTACTCCAGAAATGCTTCGATGGATGTTATTGGAAAATATGTCGATGCGTTTGCATACAACCTCTATGGAAAATGGTCGCCCGCATCGAAGGCAGTAGAATTAGCGGAAGCCATCGGCAAACCTCTGATTGTGACCGAATTTTACGCCAAAGGATTGGATGCGGAGGGTTTGTCGAATGAGTCCGGTGCCGGGTGGTGTGTGCCGACGCAGGAGGACCGGGGATTGTTCTATCAGAATTTTGTATTAGACCTGCTCGAAACCAAAGTTTGCGTCGGTTGGCACTGGTTCCGGTATCAGGACAATGATCCGGGGAACACAAAAGTCGATGCATCCAACCTGAATGCCAATAAAGGAATCGTGAATAACGATTACGAAACGTATGAGCCGCTCGTCAGCAAAATGAAAGAGCTGAATTCTCACGTGTACTCGCTCATTGATTATTTTGACGATAGTCAATGACAGGTTAATTGATGACCCCTCTGTGCCAACATGAGTGAGACAACTTTGACTTTTTTCAAAGTTGAGGGCACGGAGAATTTGAATGACCGAAATTACTGGGTGAAGAAAAGCACTGGTAAAAAGTCCTGACACCTTTTCCTTCACATGACACCTTTTCCTTCACATGACACCTTTTCCTTCACAGCAGCACTGGTAAAGAGTCCTGACACCTTTTCCTTCTGCTGACACCTTTTCCTTCTGCACCTTTTCCTTCTGCATTTCACAGCAGCACTGGTAAAGAGTCCTGACACCTTTTCCTTCTGCACCTTTTCCTTCTGACACCTTTTCCTTCTGCATCAACGGCTGATTGGCAGGAAGCCTCTTTCCCATCACGAAGAACTTGGCTCATAAACGCCCAAAGAACAATCGCAGTGGAGTAGGTGCGACCAAAGAGATTGTGATGTTTAGCAAACACTCTCTGGATTCTTGTCTCGGACAAGATATCGACAAAGGGCAAACCTGGGCAGGAAAGAAATCCTGCGACGGTCGAGGCAAAAGTGAAGCTGCCTTTGACGCTCGGATATCGTATACCGGACATAGAAAAACCCTCCCTGGTCTCGTTCTGGCAAGAGCGACCGGGGAGGGCTTTCTAAATCATGAAGCCTGGGAGGGCTTCGCCGCAAGATCAACGATGCGACAGTCTGAAATCTAAAGAAATGAGCAGCCTGCCGATAGGCAGCTTATGCGCTGACTTGACTTCCAAAGGAAAACGACTGTGCCATTCGGGGCTGGCCCCTGATCAGTCCGAACTTTTACACTAATCGTGAATTAAAGTTGTCTCACTATCGTTGACACGTTCCGCCGAGCAATGGGCGAATTTACTATCGATCATCAGCGAGCTAAAAGTGAGGGACCGTCCTGGACAAACAGAACCTCGAGTACTCAAACGTAGAAAGAAACAATACAATTTGATGACAACACCAAGGAACAGAGCTGCAAGTCGTTATGCCTCCGCGGCTTAAGGCGTAAGCCCGTGCCATTCTTCTAATGGACCGCCTTGGGATTTGCCAACGAGGAGCCAACCTTACGCAAATCGATCGGTTTAATACCGAGTTTTTTGGCGGGCGAGCCTGTCTTAAAACGATAGTGCCCTTCCTTCATCGCTTCTTCATCAAACATGGGATCAGCGTATAATAATTTCACGGAATCCTCGCCCAGCGTCACAGACTGCCCCGTGAACAGATCGCTGCCGAGCTCTGCTTTGGGCACATACGGTTCACTCGTGTTTTCCGTGAAATAAATCGAATCTTCCATTTTAGGGAGGTTCTCATAAAAGGGCCGATTGGTCGCACGACCATCTGTTAGATAGAGACCATTGCTCGACTTGGAGGAGGCCGGTGGCATAAAGATATTTCGCTGCGGCAATGATTTTTTTGTGCCGCCCACCCACGCTGGCAAGGTGCTCCCGCGCAAAAAGGTTTCCGTAAAAATGAAGTTATTGATGACATCCGCAGGCCCCTTGAGTCCCATCCCTTTCTCCGATTCCGAGATCACGTTTTCCCGGATAATGGTGAAGCTCGGGTTATCATCCAGGCGAATGGCGCCCGCGGTATCATAGTTTTCGTGCAAATAGTTGCGCTCCACCACATTATTCTCGCCCATGGCGGAAAAATAGATCGCATTGCCGTCGTGCAACTCCAGAAGCGTGCGTGATATATCATTCATCATGATGTTATTTTCACGGGCGTGTATCAACGGAAGAAAGTGCTCGATGCTGTTGTGCCGTCGAGCGGCCAGCCCCTTTTGAATATAGGGGTCACACTCCTCGACACGAATCGAAGAAACCCAGGCACGCTTGAAAGGGATCCGCTTCACGAGGTAAAACTCATGAGGTCGACAGCCGCTCACAACAATTCCGTTGTAGGGAACGTCCTGGATCGTATTGTGAGAGATTTCGTTGTGCCCGCTTTGGGTAATGAATATCCCGGGGGCATGCAATAATATTTGACCGATATGGTGGATGTAATTGTCATGAACAACGTTATATTTATTCACATCCTTTGTCCCGGGACCATAGCCACTGAGCACAACCCCACCCCCACCGAGATACTTCAGAAGGTTGTTGGTAATGATGATTCGCTGACAGTGCAGATCCATGCGAATGCCCGTGCCGCTACTTGACTTTATGGTGCAGGATGCGACACCGCAGTCTTCCGCAAAGCGGAACCGAATCACCGCATTGCCCTTGTCATACATTTCCCAGTCGTGTTGCAGTCCTTTATCCCCTTCCTCAATTTCATCACGCGCACCCTGCATAAAGGTCAAGCCCTCGAAATTCAGATGCTTTGCGAATGGACCGTCTTCTTTACCCTCGACCCGAATGAACTCCCTGAGATACGGCGCAACCACATTCATGTTGGCAATATCCTTTTTCGGCCACATGTAGATACGACCTTCTTGTGTATTCACCACCCACTCGCCTGGTTCATCCAGATAGTCGATCGCGTTCATGACCCGATATTTCATACGAGGATTTCGTGGCTGGTAAGCCGGATCCACTGAAAGGCGTGCAAACTTCTTTTCCAGATCGATTTTCTCCAACGAAATCAGGGTGACTAACCAAGGGCGGTCTTTTAGCTTGAGCTCGATATCCTGGGGATTCTTCCAGTCCCTAATATCATTCCCACGGAAATAAACATCGCGATCAAAAGGCTCAACGGGGTCGCCCTCATACTCCAGCGAGCCCGTTACGTTTTTACCATCCGAGTTGTAATCATTTCGCTTTTTGATGTCTTGGTAGTAACAGCTACCGGAGGTCGCACGTTGAAGGAGCTCCTCGCCATCATAGAGTGATCGAATGTACCAGTCTTCGCCAATATTCTTGGGAATCTCAGCGACCCAAAGATTACCCTTGGCTTCTTCAGATACACCTTCGGGATAGGTGGACATTTTTTCCCATCCAGTAATTGGAACCCCGCCGGTAAAGACAGGCTCCTCGCCGGGGAACGCTTTATAGGTGACAGGCGCCCCTTCTGTCCCGGAATCCTCCAAACCATACACAACGGTCTTTCGCAAAGGATAGGTACCACCTTTAATCAACACTTCAATCGCTTGTCCGGGGTGCTCCGTCTTTATTTCCCTGACTCGCAACCGGGCCTCTTCTAGAGTTGAAATCGGACCAGCGGGACTGACAATAAGGGCCACCGGATCGGATGCCGCCCCACCCAAATTCTCAGAATCCATCTCAACTGCCATTGCGGAAGTAGCCGCAATCAATAATGCCGCAAAACCGGCCATGCACTGTCTCATATTCGTTTCTCCTATTGGAAACCTATTTAGAATATACTCACTTGTCGTTCACCCGGCGATGATCCAACGGAATGCCCGATTTGGTAGTCGCCAAAAATTCATCCGTCGATCGATTGGTCGAGCTTTACACAGCACACGTACCACCCCGAAAATTGGACGACTCAAATGAAATTCAATCTAGTGAAACCGATGGGTCTGACTCAGCATCAACATACAGCTCAAGTTCCTTGATGGTCGGGCCATCTGTCGCCTCGGTAACCTGTAAACGGAACTTGGAGCCTGTTACTGCGGGGAAATCATACGTCTTATTTGAACTGGGGTTTCCACCGACAAAAATGGTTTCCCAACTCTCGTTATACACCTGAACTTTATAGGAACGAATGCGGTCATGATACTCTACGATTTTCACGCCGTGCACCGTTACGGTTGAGTCGAATTCCACCTCGAGCCAAGGGGTCGACTCACCGGTTGAAGCCCAGCGCGTTCCGAGGTTGCCATCGAAGGCCTTCTGTGCCGAATAGCTCGAGCTATGCGTACTGCTTGCACTCGCGGTTACGGATTTCTTCTCCGCGATATTCAGGTCCGTAGAAATCTCGGGCAGAATGGGAATACTGCTGCCAATCACCTCGACCTCTGCAAGGCTTAGCGCATTTTCACCGGCCAACTGAACCTTGATCGTTCTGCCGATTGCACCACCGACCGCTACGGTTGTCGGCCGTTCCGCCGGTGCGGTCTGATGGCTAGACCAGACTTCAACCTGATTGCTGTCCAATACAGAAATCGTATAACCACCGAATTTAGCTGCAGCATCGGCACCAATTGCGTTCCAGATTTTGATATCACCAATGATGTAATCTGACCCAAGGTCCACCTGCCACCATGCATTCGCCTCGCGATTAGTGCAGGTTACAGAGGCATCGTCCTTCTTGCCGCGGGTCTCGCCATCAATCGCTCGACCGGGCCCTGCGTCCTGGGCTGTACTGGACTGTGTTGCCGCCTTATTCAACGCAAGATTGTAAGGAACGGGAGCAACGGACTCTTTCGTTTGAACCACTTTCTTTATGGTTCCGTCGTCATTGTAATGCAAGCGATCAACGCACACAGACCGTCTGCAACTAATGTCACTCAACGCGATGTTATGATAGAAAATGTACCACTTCCCCTTGAACTTGACGATTGAGTGATGATTGGTGGCGCCTCCAGTAACCTCAGCATCCATTAGAACCCCGCGATAGGTAAAGGGCCCGGTTGGGGAAGAACTGGTGCAGTAGACAATCGGTTTTTGCACACCGCTAGCATAGGACAGATAATAGACCCCATTTCTTTTATGCATCCATGGACCCTCATAAAAGTTGGGCAGTTCTACGTGCGTTACTCCGCTGTGACTCTTCATGTCATCATTCAGTGTCACAAATCGTAGGTGATGACCGCCCCAATACAAATAGGCCTGTCCGTCATCATCAACAAAACAGGCCGGATCGATTTCATCCGTCCCCTCAATATAGGATCCCGAGTCTGTAAAAGGACCAGCAGGAGAATCACTGGTTGCAACCCCAATTCTGTTCTTATTCTGCTTATCTCTGACTGGGTAATAATAGTAGTAGGTGCCATCTTTATAGGCACAATCCGGAGCCCATAAATGGCCACTGCGGGCCCAACTGATATCATCCGTATGCATGATCTGACCGTGGTCAGTCCAGGTGATCAGATCCTCTGAAGAAAACACATGATGCCCATTCATCGAACCATAGCTCGTTGCATCATCCTGATCATGGGAAGGATAAATCCACATCTTGCCGTCTTCCCAGACATGCGCTGATGGGTCTGCGGTAAACATATGAGTGATGATGGGGTTCGCCGCAAAACATTGCACCGCCAGCAAAGATAACAGCATGATTGTCGAACAGCTCTTTATCAATTTCATGGTGACTCCACTCCAACTTTTACCTGTTTTGGGATGATTTTGAATGCGTTGGTCTGATTTCCGGGTGCCGCTTCTTAACAGCGTTTTATTGGGCCAGTAAACGCTTGGCCCGAACACCGAAATCTCTGCGACCCGCCGCGGCGTTTCGGGTATAGCCTGACACACCGACCAATTTGAAGTGCCGTGCCTTGACCTTGTCCAAGGAGGCCTTGTCCAAGGAGGCCTTGTCCAAGGAAAAGCTCTGCAGCTTATCGGGGTCCTTGAACTTGTCCTGGATCAGTTTCATCCCGATGGAGAAGTAGCCGTAGGTCGGGTCTTTCCATGTCCCCACACGCTCCTTCGACAGACTGTCGGCAGCGACTCCATTGAACGCTGGGGCGTCTTCGGTGTGGTTGGAGTACCGGGCCAGGATCTGTTGCTGTCCGTTGATAAAGAGTGTTTCGAAAATGAGGCTGTCAGGCACTTCCGCCATGACTGGTCTGGCGACTAAGGTTGACATCAGCATTGATGCAAACAAGGCACAAGCACGTTTCAGTTGGCGGTCGGGGATCATCATAGAAGGAGAATTCTCGATGCTGATTTTCGGATCGGATTGAATGTCTATGCCCACGATGCTAGATAGAATTTTGCAAAATTACACCTTAGCGGTATGCTTTTCTATTGCGATGCGATCGCAGTTTTGTTCATTGCAAAAATGATGTCAGGACGAATACTGCTCGGCCTATTGTTGCATTATTGGGCTTCAAGCGTCATGAAAAGCGGGCGGGTTGATCGTTTAGGGGGGATAGCGGAATACGCTTGCGATATTTATCTCGATTGCGTATTTTTTTTGCTCCGTTTTTTGCTCCGGCGTCGCTAAGAACTTCGGTCGGTGCGAAATGTTCTTAGCGAGCCGTTGTTTTTCAATTTCTTCTTTGGTTTAAATTTTTCGACATGGGCTTTCCTGCTGTCGAGTTTGACCAACTACAGCTCGCTATCCGTGTCTTCCTGAGCCTGTTTCTGCATCGCTTTATACTCGGCGATTTCGGAGTCTGTCGCTGACTCCGTTACAATGGACGGCCCTGGCTTTCCACAACCGACCAAGGCTGTCAAAGTGCAAAGCGATAATAACACGACCGAAATGCGAATACTCATACTCATGAAATACTTTTTTTGGGGTTAGAGGTTTGCGCAACCAGAAAACACGGAAGACCTAAAGATCTTCCGTAATGGCTATTATTCAAAGTTCTTAGGGCAATGTTCCGGGGAACCTTACAGTTCCGCTTCGATCGTTTCCTTTGACGCGCGTGTTCCGAGCGCGCCCCAAAGTCCATAGGGGCTTTTCGATCCAGCTTTATTGTTGTTCGCGGCAGTACCTTCCAACCAAACATTACCATTGGATGAATTTCCAGCGTCAATCGAATCGGTGATAAATTTGACTGCCCCATCACCCATCAGGACATGACAACCACCTTGGTGCTGACTTGACATGGTTGCGGTAATCGTCGTGTCATCGAAATTATGCCCACCGCAGATTTCCGCATTGGGCGGGAGGATGGTCATGCTGGATGAGAAGACCGACGATGCATCCGCCCAGCGGAAACCGCGGCAGAAGGCACTGCGATCAACGGTGCCACTCCAGAATCGAGGGCTTTCGGGATTGATCCAGCTCCGGCAGGCGAGAGGATTGTCGCGTAAAGCTTCCAGTGTAGCGTTGTTGCCACCTAAATCATCATTGGGAACCGATCCTCGAGTGTCATTGTCACCCAAGTAACTAATGATTTCGCCCATGGCAATCGTATTGGAGAGTCCATCTGAGCAGCCTCGGAATCGGGTGGTATGAAACAGAACAAAAAGGCCACGTTGCGCCGCACGAAGATGTTCTGCCGATGTTTGGTCGCTTCCGTCATAATCGCTATGCCGGTACACCGTACTGAACCAAGTCGAATCTCCCAGGCATGCCGCGTAATTTGTTCGGCCTAAACCGGGCAAACCTGTCCCTGGGTCACTGGGGCACCGTAGCGCGGGAATGTTGGTCACCCAAGGCGTGTAGTCGATTGTGCCCGGACTCGGCCCCATGGGGCTCCATGGGTTTGGTGTACCGCCAGGGTTTGCTAGCGGGTTGCTGATCTGTTCCCAAAGCGATTGCTGTTCCATAAATGGCATGATCCCCACCAACATGCTCAGAACATTGTTATTGTCCATTAACTCGTCAGCATGATGTGCGCTTCGCTCCGGTTGCGGTTGCCGCACTCTCCCATCCGTCCCAGAGCCGTGAGTTGGAAGCTGATTGTATGCCGAGTGGTAGTTGTGAATCGCCAAGCCGATTTGTTTGAAATTGTTGCTGCAACTCATTCGCCGAGCCGCTTCGCGTGCAGCCTGCACCGCGGGTAGAAGTAAGCCGACGAGGACGCCAATAATGGCGATGACGACTAGCAGCTCCACTAGCGTGAAACCAGTCGCTCGATTGTTCGGGATTTGGGTACGCATGATTGCACTCCAGCAAAAAAATGACAGTTCAGTGAAATAGGAAACGCACTCTGGTTGGGGGGCAGGAGTGCCTTAAGAGATGGCACTTTCGCCGAACAACACGCCCTGAGGTACGTGAATGGCACCAAACCCCGCTCACAAGGTTTGGTTGGCTTTTTTATTATAAGGAATAGGGCAGGAAAAAGGTAGATTGGACATCGAAAACTTCAGAATGCTAAAAAACTTTTGACGGAGCGGCAAAACGGGCTTTATACCGAAATGGAGCGATTTTGAGTTTCGTCGAATTTGTAAGACCGGGGAGCCTATCAAATGTCAAATGTGACAAATGTCACATGTGGCGGGGGTAGTTTTGGAGCCTCGTCACGCTGTAAGGCACACAAACAACGTCCATCGACACCGAGGGCATCGACATGGCATCCGCCATAATCACAAGCCCGTGTACAAAGCGTGACGCTCTGTCAGCAGTTCAAACGCCGGATAAGACAGTGTGAGGCTACTGAGCTTCGGATATCTACCAGGGTGGCGAGACTGAACCACACCATGCTGACCGAGAAGTGCCATCGGCAAACAATTCACTGGACTTTGAGTTCCAAAAAAACGACCCTATGGGTCGTGCCGCTGTCGGTTCGCGCGCATGTCAATTTTCAAGTTTGACCATGACCGTGCTTTGATCTTCCTCTACCCCTTTGATCTTTCTCGATTGCACTGGCACCCTTGGAGCTTCCCACATCCGATCCCAAAGGGGCCAGCGCGCCCGTCGGCTCGAGTGTGCCTACGGAGGCTGACCAAGCGGCAGGCAGTACCACAGTGAGTGCTGTGTCGACAAGCCAGTGCGCTGGCATGCGAGAGGTCATCGAAGAGAAACTCCGTCACGGTATGACCGCCCAGCGGATTTTTCAGGACCTGCAAATCGAGCATGCCGTCGAGGGTAGCTACTGGAGTGTTCCTCGCTTTGTCAAGAAACTTCGCATCGAGAAACAGCAGGCCTATGCTTTTTAGATTCCTCACCTTTGCTGTTAGCTGTCATTCAAGTCGTTTAGTTCTTGCTTTCAAGAGCACCAACATTCACTTGGCCATCATCAACGGATGACCTGAGCAGGTCCTCGCCTCCGCTATTGTCGATGGTAAGCCCAGAATCCACACCGGGAGATCCTGACCTAAGCCGATACCCGTCCAGCGCAGCCATGGTTTTCAGGTCGATATCCGTCCCCGCTGTTCCGGGGTCCACAAATTGAGGATCGCCCACAATGGCTTGATTCTCGGATGGGTGCGGCTCGATATTGTAGTAGAGATTGTTGCGGAAGACCGTATTGATCCCCACTGCGTTCTCACCCCACTCCCCTCTACCTTCAAAATAGAAGATGTTGTTTTCAAAACGAGTGTTAATGGGCGTGCGACCGTTAACAAACACATCGACATCTAATCCCTTGCGCACGAAGTGGGTGTTGTTATAGATGTGGACATTCTCCGCTTGCCGTTCTCGTTCGAAGCCATAGAAATAGATGCCTTCGCGATCATTCTGGCTGATGTTGTAGCGAATCACCACGTTACGGGTGGGACGTTTCATGATCCCACAAAACCAGTTGTTGTCGTGGCTATAGTTGTACTGAATAAAGGTGTCGATACAGTTATAGTCTGCGTCAAAACCACCGCGATCGATCCCTCCCTCGCCGGTGTTGCCATAGGCTTCGTTATACTGGATCTTCATGCCGTCGGTATTGAAGCAGAAAATGCTGTGCCCGGTACTACGGCGACTGCTGTGGGCCAGAGTGTTGTACTCATAGACGGCATCCTTGCTGACTCGGCCAATGACATTGTTCCGCCCCGTTATGTCCACGCGATTGCCTGCGACATAGACACGCGTCCAGAGATTTTGGCTGTCGAACCCTTTGTCTAAGAGCTTTACACTTCCGCAAGACGAATCGTTCCCGATGCCGACTCCCCCAACGTGTTCGATTCGGTTGTTGGTAATGCGCAGATCATCAAATTTAGAACGGCGGAGCTTTTTGATATGCACATGGATCCCACCCCGTCGTTTTCCGGCCACCATTCCATTGACATGATGGATGTAGCAGTCGTCAATATAAACGTGCTGAAAAACTCCCTCCTTACCGTCGGCCAAGACATAGATACCGAACAGTTCACCCTGATCTTCATCCGTCCCGTTCGTGTTGGTAATTTCCAGTCCCTGGATCTCCCAAAAAGACGGGTCTTTCAATAGAAGTCCCGCTCGATGCTGCCCTTGTGCCTGGATCACCGGACGATGTCCATCACCGTAGGCAGCGACTCTAACAGGCTGACCTTCATCGCCATCTCCCTGAAGGGTCAGCATGCCCGTGAAGGTCACCCCACGTTTCAAGAGGACTCTGTCCCCCGGACGCATTTGTACCGTGCTGATCCGATTGAATTCTTCCTGCGAATCGACACGGTATTCACGCCCATAGCCGACACAAGATCCCGTCAGCACAAATAGGGTAACAATCTTTATATAACTCATTATCCTGTCCATCAATCATTCAATTGGTTGATTCGATCACTGCTGCTGAATCATCGCGAAACGACATCGGGCAGTGTATTTGCATTGTGTTGCATTGCGCTCTTTTGCAGTACGTGTCGAATTATAGGAATCGCACGTTGCAAATCCGTTTGTCAGCGGTTTGTTGTGATAAATTCCACATCAAAGTTGCCCTCCGGAATTTGTATTTGGGACCAATTTGGACCAGCACCGACCGTTGGCACGGTATTTCCATCGAGAAGCACGGCAGAGATTCCCGGATAATAAAACGTCGCCAACGTTCCGGAGGAAGAAATTTTCCCCATTGGACCTTTCATATAGACTGCAACGGGTTCATCCGCTTGAAAACCTGTTGGAATGTCCTGTCCTGATTGAAATGATTGACCCTTTGCAAAATAAGAAACCAGCTCTCCTGCTAGTTTTCTGTAAACGACATTTACACCCTGAAAAGATTCCGTTTCATTTGTCCCAGAGGCTGTACCTCCAGAAGTGAGAGCAACATCTTCAACGCTTCCTTGAGTAATTCGACAGCCTGAATACGCACCGCTTATGATCTGGGTCATATCGCCGATCGCATGGTCTTGATCTCCTGGAAAAAGCAATGTCAGAATGTCGGCTTTTTGATTGGCTGTCGGATACGTGTTATACAGGTACTCAGCCCGATAATGGCGTCCTCTCATCTGATTAACCATTTCTTTCTTTTCGACAGAGCTTGGCGTGGTTCCCAGGAAGGTGTCCAAGCTTACTTTGTTTTTACTATAGAGCACCGGACCTGATGCACCCTCTTTTACCTTGAGTTCTGAGCGGTAGTGTTTTTTGTCCTCAACCGTTTTCACGATGGCTGTGTTGGGATGCCAAACGATATTGATCTCTGCTCCGGGGGCATCGGCTGTTACATGGTCCATAACGACATAGTATCCATTTGCACCATCGGCAGCCTGTACAAACACGACATCTCGGAAGTGCTCTCCTTTGATTGCCGTTTTGTTGGATGCCCTGAAATATTCGATGTCGGTACCAACGATCCCCTCTGTTATTCCATTGCCAAACTTACTGCTGTGTTTCTCCCCGTCGACCATTAACACGTTCCCGGATTCAGAGTTAAACTTTATGAAATCCCACGAACTTGTGAGCCCTTCGGCTGAAACGTCGTTATCGGGACCATCATATCCAGAATTTCTCAAAATCCTTTCGCCATATCCTGACAGCCCAATCGAATTGGCTTCGTATTGAGCATGCCAGTCTACTTTTTCAGTCATGGACAAAACGCTTAAGTACAAAGCATCTTTCGATTGAATATTTCCGATCAACGCAGCGTAATTATCAAAGATTCTGCTGGGAGCCATCTCTGCATCATTAAGATCGATCTCGATGGGGGTGTTTTTAGAAGCAGAACCTGCCATCATAACATAGGACAATAAATACCCCGGAAGTGTCGCTGCCCCCTGTGATAATCCCGCTTGTTCTTTCAGCTTCCACATCGCCCATTTGTATGCGTCTTCGGAAAAACGGGCAGCCCTTGCAATTGTAGGAGTCGATATTTCAGAACGGTTTATAGCCCAGGGAATTCCAGATCCTCGGGTGTCACCATAAAACATATTCGCTCCAAATGGAGCAGACGCGTAGCCATACATAAACTCATGCAGGTTACGCAGCCCTGGGTTGCTAAAATATTCGTTGTATCCCATGTATTCCATGAGATCAAAAACTGAATTCTTAGCACCGCGTCCGATGTGATTGAATCTCCCGATGACGTAGCCATTTCCTGCAGGAGAATAACCATCTGGAAAAAAATGTATGGCTAAATCTTTATCGTATTGCTCCTTTGCGGCTGCAAAGTTTGCGGCATCATTCGCATATTTGTACCACATCATCCTCATCGCTATACCATGTGGTTTCCATCGCGTTGTAACCAACTTAAATATCTTGTCCTTTAAGTCGTACTCGTAGCTTGCAAGATCTTTTTCATCGAGTTCATCGCGAATGACATCCAGAGCTAATAGTGCATGCAAGAGTTCGTGAGATGGAACCGAAGAGGTAGCTGCACCCGTTCCGATTTTCATCGTCCGGATTCTGGTTTCGAATTTCTTTTTAATGGCGTCGATATATTTGCTTTTGTTTGCCGGATCGAGAATGTATGCCAGAGCATTTGCTCCCATAACATCCCGGGTTTCTCCATCACCCCGATTGGCAATCGTAATGGCGCTGTTTTTCATGGCTCCATACATCTCTGAAGTGAGAGCCAGTTTTCTCCAGTATGGGTAATCCGCGGTATCGATAATGGTACCCGCAAACCCATGCGGAAGGGGTAGTATCAGATAGATAAACGAAGCCAAAAAAACGTTTAAGGACATTGAAGCAGCGAAATGTCTTTCAAACCGGCAGGTTGCATTTAATTGTTTACGACACATCATTATTTTTACCCGTAACTGATCGGAAATTTGATTTTGATGACCACCTAGGTTACCTGATTCGCAATCCCCATGACAGCTCCCAATCCAATCGCGCGTGTTTCATTCTTCGGCCGCATGGAATGACGATTCATTGGATAATACCCCAAACGTCGCACCGAGTTAAAAAAAGCATTTTACCATTCGTTCAGCGGCTTGATAGCCAAGTCATTCATGGAAACGCCGTCTTTGCATTGGGGGGAGACAGGTGGACGGCAATCGTTAGCGGTCCCTCGGTTTCGGGCAAACGGATGCCGACCATCGTTACCTATCGTTACGCGTAGAAACCTCTGCCTGGGCCAGCGATTTAAACGGAAACCAACACGGGGTCGATTGGCAATGGAAAATCGACGAAGCGAGAACAAAGCTTCTTTCCGTTTATCCCAAAATCAAGATATCACGCAGCACGAGTCCTTGGTGTTTGTTATCAACACAGCAGTGGTAGCGGGCTTGTGGATTGACTTCGTTGTAGAAAAAGGGGCCGGACACTACCGATTCGATGCCATGGACTTCCTGATATTCCAAAGCCCAGCGATCGGGAAATATCTGGCAGCCAATTTGTGTCGTGGTTATAGTAGAAGGAGGCTAAGTGCGCATCGGGGTCGTGGAGAAGCTATCTGCCGATCGCCCAAGAAACGCAAGCTTGGCTGCCCGCGGAGATCCACCCATGCGAAGATCCACCCACGCGGAGATCCACCCATGCGAAGATCCACCCACGCGGAGATCCACCCATGCGAAGCCCCACCCACGCGAAGCCCCACCCATGCGACGTCCATCCTGCTACCAAGATCCTCTTGCTATGAATCGATACTTTGCCTTTCTTCTCCTGTTATCAAGTCTCCCCTTTGCAGGACAGCGAGTCTGGGCGATCGATTTTACCGCTCAAGGTGAATACCTCGGTTCGCCGAGCTGTGTGCGTTGCCACGAACGTTTTTATGAACTCTGGAGCACGTCTCACCATGGCAAGGCGATGGAAGCTTTCAGTGTTTCGTTGGCGGAGTCACTTGAGCCGATGGCGGACCCGATCGAGGTCGGCGGGGAAAAGTTTATCGTTGAATTCGACGAACAGGGCGGTGTCCTCCGCAGCACCTCAACATGTGGTGTGGAAGAAACCAGGCGTCTGCGTTTCTCTTTCGGCGGTCGAAACGTACGCTATTTCCTGATCCCAATGGACAAAGGGAAGCTGCAGGTGGCACCGGTTGCCTACTATGTTCATCAGAGAAAATGGTACGACACGGCCGGCAGCATGGTGCGTGACTTTCAGGATAGCGGCCCTCAGGACGAGGCCCTGCATTGGACCGATCGCCAACTCACGTTCAATACTGCCTGCCACGATTGCCACGTGAGTCAGTTGGAGAAAAATTACAATCCAGAAGATGACAGTTATACGACCACATGGACCGAACCTGGAATTAACTGCGAAACCTGTCATGGTCCCGCCGAAGCGCACGTTCGAGCTGCGGAAGCAGCGGAGGCCGAAGGCGTTGAGCTTACCGATCTCAAACTGCTGCGGTTCCACGAAGACCTTGACCTAGCACAGCGAGATGCCACCTGCGGACCTTGCCACGCCAAGAGTAGCATCCTCACTCGCGACTTCACTCCGGGCGAACTCTACTTCGACCACTACGATCTAACCTCTTATGAAGACCGGGATTTCTGGCCCGATGGCAGAGATCTGGGCGAAAACTATACGCAGACTGGATGGATGGCGAATCAATGCGCCATTTCCGGCCAGCTGGAGTGCATCCACTGCCACACGTCGAGTGGACGTTTCCGATTTGAAGACAATCCCAATCAATCCTGCCTTCCATGCCATGACAAGCGGGTTGAGAATATCCATGCCCATTCGCGTCATCCATCAGAAGCTGGCGTAAACTGCATCGACTGTCATATGCCCACGACGGCTCAGGCTTTCATGTCGCGATCGGATCATACCTTCCGGCCTCCCTCCCCCGCCGCCACGCTGGAGTTTGGATCGCCGAATGCCTGCAATCTCTGTCATCACAACAAAGAAGCGATCATGGGCAACTACGCTGGTCATAAGAAAGAGGATGCTCAGTGGGCCGACAAGTATGTGAAGGAATGGTTTGGAAACGATTCTGGTGCTCCGGTGCTTGAGCTTGGTCGGGTGATTCAGTGGTGCCGCCAGGGCGAATGGGAAAAGCTGCCTGAAATCTTGTCCTATCTTGAAGGCCCCAACTGCGATTCGGCGTCTGCAGTGGCGATTCTGCGTCTACTAAATGATTGCCCGAATCCAGAAAAATGGCCAGCGATGCGTAAGCAGCTTGAAAATAAGCATGAATGGGTGCGTGCCACCGCGGCGGCCTCGCTACAGTACGACGATGCCCCGGAAACCACCAAAGGTCTCGTCAAAGCTTCCGCTGACCGTTTCCGCACCGTGCGCATTCGTGCCGCCGGGTCACTGCTCGGCCGGGATCTTTCGGTTTACTCTCAAGAAGAACAGCAAGCCTCTAAAAATGCCCACGCTGAATACTGGAACTCGCTGGTCATTTTCCCCGACCGCTGGTCAACCCACTACAACCAGGGCATCTACTTTGATCGCATCGGCGAACCGGAAAAAGCGATCGCCGCATACGAAAAATCAATGGAATTGCGTGACGATATCATCCAACCACTGATCAATGCATCCATGGTGCATGCCCGCAGCGGTAACAGTGCAGGCGCCTATGATATGCTACAGAAGGCGCTGTTGATTGAACCTGAAAACTCACTAGTGAACTTCAACTTGGCGTTGCTCGATGCAGAATTTAACAAGTTAAAGGATGCCGAAACCCATTTGCGTGCCGCGTTAGAAACCGATCCCGAGATGGCTCAGGCGGCATATAATCTTGGCGTGCTACTCGCTCGCGACAACAAGGAAGAAGGTTTCCGCTGGCTCGAGCGAGCCGCCAAGCTCGTTCCCAATAACTGGAACTATACATCCTCCTATCTGTATTTCCTCCAGCAGACCGAACGTGGATCGGAGTCGGAAGCATTCGTGCTCTCAATCGTCGATACCGGACAAGCTGCACCGGAGGCCTATTTTATTCTCGCCGCCAGTTACGAGCGCCAAGGTCGCATCAGCGAGGCGATCGAAATTTACAAAAAAGCCAAACTCAATAAGTACCTGGAAGGGGACGCCAAACGCTATGCTGCCCAGATGGAGCAACGCCTCCGTTCGAGCCAGTAGTCAGATTGGCAACCAAATCGACAGTACAGAACAGGGCAAAGTGGTTTACGGTGTTCGGTACAGATTCCAAGAGCCCACCGATTGCAGCGGAGCGTGGATCGCTCAATGACGGGCCTGTTTTTACTTTGGAGTAGAAGACGAGGCGATGCGTCCGTCTGCGTTGGTGGGGATAACGGACTCGTTGTCTCATCCTCAACGGTAAACCATAAAGTCAAATTTGGGTGAAGTGCTAGCCTCATCGCAGAGCATGCGATGTGCGCCAGTCCCCAGACGCATGCGACTTTGCGCACATCGTCCAATATCGCAGTTAAAATTGTTAGGAGAAAGAGCTTCGATCGAATATCTTATGGTACGATTCAAAGTCTATGGCAGCTATCTCATGCCTCGTGTGAGCTGGTCTTTTCGCATCTAGCCGCGTTACGCATGATCGACACAAACGAGCATTCTATCCAAATCTTTTACTGAAGGTATCCGAATGAAACCGCTGTATTTGGCATTCGCCACAACCGCATTGTTATTGGTTCCGTCGCCTGCAAATGCCGATGACCGTCCTAACATCGTCTTTTTCCTATCGGATGACCACAGGGCCGACGTGCTCGGGTGTGCTGGTCACCCGGTAGTAAAAACACCCTGCATTGATCAACTCGCAGCACATGGTGAGCGTTTTGAAAATGCCTTCGTCACGACAAGCATTTGTGCCGCAAGTCGCGCGACGCTTTTTACGGGGCTGTTTGAGCGAACGCACGGGTACACGTTCGGCGAGCCGCCGATTTCCGCGGCAGACATCTCCAACAGCTATCCTGCTCAATTGAAAGCAGCGGGCTACCGAACGGGGTTCGTTGGCAAATTCGGTGTGAAAGTGGAAGACAGCGAGGTTGCGATCAACGAGATGTTCGATTCGTTCGTGCCGGTGGGACGGAGCGAAAAGGGCGTCGGCGAATCGACTCAGCATTTTACGGATATTGCTGGTGACAAGGCGATCGAATTTGTTGCAACCAACCCTGCTGACAAGCCGTTTTGCCTATCTGTTAGTTTCAATGCCGCTCACGCCCAAGACGGCGACACCGTCAATCATTATCCGCATCCAGCCCAAGAATCAGAATTGTATGCAGACATAAAGATGCCACGTCCCAAACTCGATGGAGGCGTCTACTTCGATTCACAACCCGAGTTTCTACGCGACTCCATGAATCGGGACCGCTACTACTGGCGGTGGGATACCCCCGAAAAGTATGACCGAAATATGCGGAATTACTTTCGTATGCTCTCCGCCATGGATCGCAACATCGGTCGTGTCATGCAGCAACTGGAGAATCAGGGACTGACTGACAACACTGTCATTATTTTTATGGGCGACAATGGATACTACATGGGTGAGCGCGGATTCGCGGGCAAGTGGTCTCACTACGAACAATCGCTACGTGTGCCGCTGGTCGTCTGCGACCCGCGCATCCATCAGGACGCCAGCAAAGTCAACGATAACATTGCACTGAATCTAGACATCGCACCAACCTTGCTCGATTTGGCTGGAGTCGATATCCCTGCTCGTTACCAGGGAAGATCGCTCGTTGACCAGAACGATGGCGGGACGCGTCAAGGATTTTTCTGTGAGCATCGTATGCAGAACGAACGCATTCCCAAATGGGAAGGATACCGCGGCACGCGATACGTTTATGCAAACTACTACGAACAAGAGTCGGGTGGTGAATTCTTGCACGACCTAAAAGAGGATCCTGATCAGCTTACGAATCTTGTGGATGATCCTAAGTACCACAACCAATTGATTGAAATGCGAGCCAAGACGAAAGAGCTAAGCAAGCAGTATCTTGAGGCGCGATCCGAACGAGCTGAATAGTTGGATTGCTGAATAGTTGGATAGCTAACCGAAGGCGTCGGCCTTGCTGTCGCCGTCCTGCTATCTCGATAGCCCTTCATCACGCATGCTGCCACCATTCTTTAACGGCGTCCCTCTCGCTACCGTGGCAGCAGAGCAGCAGTACTGATTGACGCTCGCGAAAAACATGCAGGTTTTCTGCGCTTAAGTGATTGACATCCGCCAAGATGTGTGGGGCAATCTGCACATTGTTGTTCAGCGTTTTCTCTTTGGAGTCACTCGGATGCCTCCGTTCACATCGGGCGAACTTGAAGTCATGCAGCTTTTGTGGGAACACGGCGAAATGAAGCCTGGCGAAATCCAGGACGTGTTCCCACGCAAAACCAGAATCATGAAGTCAGTATCGGTGGTGACGGTCGTCCGGTGATTGGAAAAGTGATCGTTCCGAAAACCGATGCCAGGTACCACTGGGGGACCAATCTTATCATGACTGATTCCTCAAAATTCGACTATCCCGACGGTGTAGAGGAAATGACTCCCGAGGAGAAAGAGAATTGGTATGCGGAGTGGGTCAAGACCGACGAGGGCATCGCTTTCACGACCAAGCAGCAACAAATTTATGCGGTGGTGGTCGGTGATGACGGAGCTTTTCGTGCGGACGATGTGCCAGCCGGCGACTACGTATTAACATTGTCGATCAACGCCACGATGCCGCACGGCCAGTGCAGGATCGGCGAATCGCTGGGCACCGCCGTACACTACTTTACGATCCCCGAGATGCCCAGCGGACGCAGTGACGAGCCGCTCGATGTTGGCCACGTGACTTTAGAGCTACGTCGGTTTGTCAATGTCGGCGATACCGCGCCCTCACTACAAGCGACCACGCTCAGCGGTGATGCGATCAAGTTGTCTGATTTCGCTGGCAAGTACGCGCTGTTGGATTTCTGGGCCACTTGGTGTGGCCCCTATTTGGCCGAGATGCCGAACTTGAGAAAGGCTCAAGAGCAATACAAGGACGACGAGCGTTTGGTGATCGAGTGATGTTCAATCCGACTATGGAGTCCAAAGCATTGCGGCGACATTCTTGATAAACCCCGATGGAAAAATAATTGCAAAGGATTTTCGAGGCGACGATCTGGTGAACAGGATTGGAGCGATACTCGGAGCACCCCTTACGCCCATTCAGAATTTCGTCTCGCCTCTGGCAGATTGAGGCACGGTTGACGTCTCATTGTTTTCAGGCCGGAGGCCGACATATCATCGCTATGTGCCGCCCTCCGGGCTAGCGGTTCGGTTGCCATCCATTCCGGTGGCTCACGCCACCGGCAAGGATGTGTCGGCCTCCGGCCTGTGGGGTGAATTTCTTTCGGGTGTGCGGTTTGTAGCCGCCACTTGTTTCCTCCGCCGAGACAAGCTCGACGGAAGAATGTTTCACGTTTCAGAATTCCTTCAGTACACGCCATTTCGGGCTAGCTCTGCTGAGGAGCAACTTACCTAGGGACAACGGGGGCAACAAACGAGGCGGTGCATCATAAACACAACGAACGCCCCCATGACGCAGCACCTTGGCTTGTCACTATCGACGCATCATCGACTTGGCTATCGATTGGAAACCAAGCACTCATTAGGATGCACCAATTTGGCAGGAAATTACTTCGCGTGTTGTGGCTGGCTGGCGTTGGTCTTTTTCAGCCAAGATTCCAGCTTGGATCGAAGTTGCTCGGCCTTTTCCGGCATTTCCTTGGCGAGGTTTCGTGACTCGCTGACATCCTTGTTTAGGTCATAGAGTTCAACCGAGTCATCATCATAGAACTTGATCAGTTTGTAATCACCTGAACGAATGGCACTGGCCAGTCGATTCTGTTTGTGAAAGGCGTAATTGGGATAGTGAAAGTAGATCGATTCGCGTTTCAATTCGGATTCGTTTTCAAGCAACGGCAACAGAGAGATTCCATCGGGAGTATTGGAGGGGTCCGCCTCAAGATTCGTAGCGTCAAGAATCGTTGCATGAATGTCCATGGTGATTACCGGCGTCGAAGTTTGCGTGCCCGCGCTAACGTGACCGGGCCAGCGAACGATCATCGGGACTCGAATGCCGCCTTCATAGAGGTACCCTTTTTCTGCTCGAAGTGGTTGAACGTTTGCATCGAACGGTCCGTTGTCTGACGTAAAGATCACGAGCGTTTCATCGCCCAGACCCTGTTGGTCGATTGCATCGAGTAGCTTGCCGATCGATCGATCCATTCCCTCGATCATCGCAGCATAAGTTGGATTCTCGACGCCCGGTCCTTTCCGTTGTTCGTACTTGGCAATCAGATCGGCGGGAGCTTCGAACGGGTAGTGAACCGAGTAATTCCACCAGCACAGAAAGAACGGCCGGTTGTCATCGGCTTGGGTGGACTTGATAAATTGGATGCATTCCTCAGCGCACCTGTCGGGCAGGTACTCGCCATCGAACTTCCCTTGCAGATTGGGGATTTTGTAGGGACTGAAATAACTTGGAGGACCGCCAAAACGACAGCCTCCAATATTGATATCGAAGCCCTGATGTTCAGGCCGCAACTCTGGTTCCGTCAGCTGATCCGCGTCGCTGTTGGGCGTTGATTGGCTGAGATGGGAGAGATGCCACTTTCCCACGAATCCAGTCGCATACCCAGCTGCTTTGAGTTGTTCGGCCAGTGTAACCCGTTTGAGAGGAAGGTGTCGCAACCAAGTCGGTGTGATCAAGTCCGTACCTGGCTTTTGAAAATTCTCGGGGTGCCCTCCAGCGTGATTGGTAATGTTCAGGCGCGCCGGTGATTCTCCCGTCATCAACGCCGCACGTGTCGGCGTGCAAACGGGGGCCGCCGAATAGGCGTCTGTAAAAAGCAAACCTTGCTGTGACAGCCGATCCAGGTGGGGCGTATCAAGTTTTTCGTTGCCGTAGCAGTGAAGATCTTTCCACCCAAGGTCATCCGCCATGATCAACACAACGTTGGGGAGTTTCCCTTCCACCTCTGATTCATTGCCAAACGCTGTCGCCGAAAAGCAACAGAGGGCAATCAACGAAGCCGATAGATACTCAACTCTAAACTTGTGCATGGTTCGTCTCTGTATCTAGGATCTGTATCTAGGATCTGTATCTAGGATCTGTATCTAGGATCTGTATCTAGGATCTGTATCTAGGGATCTGTATCTAGGGATCTGTATCTAGGGATCTGTATCTAGGGATCTGTATCTAGGGATCTGTATCTAGGGATCTGTATCTAGGGAGCAGTAGGGGCCAGCTTGCCAGCTTGACGCTGATCGGGAACATACCACTCGTCCAGCAGAGCACTGAGCTCCTTGACTTTTGCTGGATTCGCCTCAGCAAGATTCTTCGTTTCTTTCGGATCGTCTTTCAGATTGTAGAGCTGTGGCTCGGCGCTGGTAGGCGGATACCTCATATAACCTGGCGCTCCGTCGTAAGTCAGGATGAGCTTGTCATATCCCCGGATCACCCAGCGGTACAGCAGCGATGCTTGAGGGTTTTCGATGTCGGCGATGTCGTGGGCAAATGATTCGCCGAATAGCGTATCTCGTTCGATAGCCTCACCAGACTTCAACTGCGGCAGCAGATTTAGCCCGGGGAAGTCGTGCGGCCCTTCGGCTCCGGCGGCTGCTAAAACGGTCGGCACAAAATCAATCGATGAACAAAGTTCTGGACGATCCCCGGGGGCGATCTTTCCTGGCCAGCGGAACATGATTGGCGTTCGTGTTCCGAGCTCGTAGGGGCTCCGTTTCGATCGTGGTCCATAGCCACCTACCTCTTTCTGGATCCAGCCGTTGTCCGTGATATAGATGACAAGCGTATCATCGGCAATTCCCGCGTTGTCGATGTGGTCCAACAGAGTGCCGCAGGTTTCGTCGAACCATTCGCACATCCCGTAGTACTGAGCGATCCGTTCCTGTACTCCCTTTTTCAGGTACTTGTCAACAAACCGAGCGGGCGGGTTGTGCGGTGTATGGGGCATCACAGGTGCATACCAAAGGAAAAAAGGCTTTTCCGCTTTCACGCTGCGATCAATAAATTCGGTGACAGGCTTCATTGTCTCACGCCCAATCGCTAGCCCCGCATCACCATGCCGTCCGCCGGGATTCGGATACCCTTTGGTCATTCCTTCGGTGAAACCACCTCGCTCAAATGAACCTTCCCACCACTTTCCGCTCTGGAAACTGACGTAACCTTTCTTGGCCAGCCACTGAGGCAAGGCACCGGTGCGGTCAATGTGTGTGAGCAGCAGTGCGCGAGCGTCTTCACCCGCCTTTTCAGCATGAGCTGCGTTTGCTGGTGTCCGTGCGGGGTCATTCCCGGTCGTTTTGTTCTGATGCGAATAGAGTCCCGTGATGAGCGTCGACAACGCGGGACGGCACAATGCGGTTGGAACATAGCCACGCCGAAATAACATGCTCTGCTTGGCGAGCTGATCGAGGTTCGGCGTTTCGATTTCCTCATGCCCCATGAAACCATAGTCGGTGTAACCTTGGTCGTCGGACAAGATCAAAACGATGTTGGGCGGGTTGGCGTTAGCCATTGGCGCGGTTGAAACCATCAAAAGAAACGGGAGCAGACGCAGCATAAAGTTCATGTGACTCGTCATGTTGAATAGGTTACTTGTTGAATAGGTTACTTTGCTGAAGGGAGGCATCCGTCTCTCAACGTGGCGGAAGCGTTCACCCGTTTCGGCGAAATGGCCGAAGTTGGTTTTCGCGACTCGACGTCAAGCAACTCATCCCCAGGGAGCCGATTACCAGTTAACGATTACCAGTTAACGAATACCAGTTAACGATTACCAGTTAACGAATACCGGTCAACGCGTCGAGATGTCAACGAATTGAAGTCTTGAACTCAATCAAGACCGCGACGCGTTGATTTCGGCGAACATGCTTCGACAGATTCTATAACAGGCTCGCTTTCACTTCTCACAATCGACCTGCCTTGCAGCGATCCCATCGAGATCGGTTGTGGAGCGTGATTTCGACGGATTCGACACAATGACCGGTGCGAGATTCGAGGGCGAGTGGCCGAACGGTTACAAACGCCGACCCGTCACAAGCGAGGCGAACTCAGTCTTCAACCCGGAATTCTGGAGGCGGTGGATCAGCCAATTCCGGATGATCGATCAACAGCTGTTCGACATCCGAAACGTCGTAGGTTTTCACTGCCTCCTCGTTCGCGCCGCATCCCACAGAGGCAACGACCAACAGCAAAACAAACAAATGGACTAAAAACTTCATAGCAAACCCAGACTCATAAATAAATGGAAGAAGGCAAAGCACCCCAAAAGCAACACGCTTCGCTACGATGCCTTTTAAGTACGAAAAAAGAGGAGAAACAGTCACCAACTCACCCGCAGAACGGGCGAGTTGGCTGCTGCGATGATGCTGCAAGATTTGGAAAACTAAAAATCCTCGTCGATCACTTCTCTCGAAGCGGCTGTACCAAGTGATCCCCAAAGACCGAAGGGACTTGCCGCGCCGGCAGCCGACAACGGGTCCGTGTTCACTGCGGCAGTGGAAACCATCGCGCGGCCAGCTAGATCCCCCGCTTCAATGGAGTCCGTGATAAATTTGACGGCACCGTCACCCATCAAAATATGGGCCCCACCTTGGTGTCGGCTGCTGGGAGGGCAAATACCCTCGGACTGATGCCAATTTTGAGTAAAGCACAGTTCTCGGTTAGGCGGCAAGACCGTGTAGATCCCCGAGTGGATCGGGATGCACCAAGCCCAGCGATAGCCGCGTCGATTGTCGATGTTGGCATTGGCAGCGAAGGGAGCACTAGGATCCCAGAATTGAGGACGTTCCGAATCAATAAAGGGTACACATGCTAACGCGCCGCCAGGTGACTTCAAATTCCGCGTAGATGAACCGTTTAAATGCCTTCCACGCTTGTCATCGTCACCAAGATCGGTAATAAACTCACCCATCGCAATCGTGTTTGACAAGCCATCAAGAACACTTCGAAAGTCGGATTTCATCTGACACTTGAAAAAACCCCGGTTGCTTGCTCTAGCTGACGCGACGGTGTCCGAATCATGCGGTACCCCTTTGTGGTCCATCACAGCCGCGGCGTTTGTCTGGACAATGGAGTCCCCCAGGCACACACCGTAATTCGTGCGTCCCATGGCGGGAAGCCCGACGCCAGGATCGCTGGGGCATCGAAAAGTTTGCAGGTCTGATTCGAACGGATTGTAAGGCCCTGCCTGACCATTCGTGAGCTTATCGAAGGTTCGTCCTGGATAAGGTCCCATGGGTGAATAGACATTGCCCGCGCCAGGTAGGCCGGCTGGAACTTGGTAAGGATTCGAGAGTTGCTCCCAGATTGCCTGCTGTTCGAGGAACGGCGTAAGACCGACCAATGCAGAAAGTTCGAGAGAATTCTGCCCAGGAGCGTATTCTCGCCTCGAGACTGTGTAGGTCCCGCCGGCTTGAGTAGGCAATTGGTTGAAGGCAGAATGGTAGTTGTGCATCGCCAAACCAATTTGCTTGACATTATTACTACAACTCATCCGACGTGCCGCCTCACGGGCCGCCTGAACGGCTGGCAGCAAGAGGCCTACAAGTACTCCAATAATCGCAATCACCACGAGCAGTTCCACCAATGTGAAACCGCGATCTAATTTTCGTCTGAACATACACACCTCGACCTGGAAGAGAAATTGAATTGAAGAACGCGAAATACGACTTCGCGACGGCAGGATCTCCGAATGGCATCTACCGCGTACCTTCATTTTATTGCATCAAAAACGTTAATTATTGTTCGAAATCGTCGCAGGCTTAGACAAACGCGCACAATGGCATGAATTCCCTACAAGTTGTCACATAACGGACCACCGAACCCCTCACTAGGTGGTGGTCGTTCAGACGGTTTCAGCATGTGAAACCCTCTTCCGTCGAGCTTGTCTCGGCGGAAGCGAAATAAACCATCCATAAGCTTCAGACAGAACGCTTCCGTCCGCGCTTTTCGAAGTAGGCTCGGCTGAGGAGCAATCCTTACCCAGGAGAACGGGAACAGGGAGTGTCTTGGGCGTCCGGGTAGAGGGTAGAGGGTATCGATACCATTTGATTAAGTACGGGTACGATATTTTTGCTAGTCTTGGTGACGACTAGCGAGAGGTGTCATTTTTTTTATTTCCGTCTTGGTTTGGGGTCATCTTATTTCTATGAAACGTTTTTTGAGACGCGACTCGATTGCGGCGGCATTTTTGAACGTGCTGCGTGGATTTTGTATGGGAGCCGCCGATACGGTGCCGGGCGTCAGCGGCGGGACGGTCGCTTTGATCCTTGGCCATTACCGACGTTTGATCACGTCAATCAGCCGAGTCGATTCGCGTCTATTGAAGCTCCTGTCAAACGGGCGGATTCGCGAATCGATCGAGTATGTCGATCTCCGGTTTCTAGCCGCCTTGGGTCTTGGTATCGCCACCGGGTTGTTATCGTTGGCGGGGTTAATGCACTGGCTACTCGACCACAAACAACCCGAAACCTTTGCCGTGTTCTTTGGTTTGATTTTGGGCAGCATTTGGATTGTGAAAAACTACGTGGCCAGGTGGGCTGCTCCCCAGCTCGTTGCTTGCTTGGCAGGCGTCGCCGCTGCCGTTGCCATATCCTTTGTCCCTGCGGGTGATGGAGGAACGAGTTTGCCCTATCTGTTTCTCAGTGGCTCGGTGGCAATATGCGCAATGATTCTGCCAGGGATCAGTGGCGCTTTTGTGCTACTTCTGTTCGGGGTCTATCACGTGATTACCGGCTTGATCCGAGACGCCGTTCATCTGCAATTTTCTAGCGAAGGCCTATCGCAGCTCGCTGTGTTTGCATGTGGATGTCTATTTGGCTTGCTGGCGTTTTCTCGGGCGCTTCATTGGCTACTCGATCACCATCGCGGCTCGACGATGGCAGCGTTAATCGGGTTGATGCTTGGCAGTGTTTCGACATTATGGCCGCTTCAGCAAGCGACGGAAGAGACGGCGGCACTTGAAGCAAAGTTTCGTGTGATGGAATTCGTATCGCCTGCGGATTGGACCGGCAATTTATGGCTGCTGGCAGGACTAATTGTCGCATCCGCCCTTGCGGTCGTATTCGTCGAAAAGGTTGCGACTCGCTCTGGTTCGCCGAGTTGAATTAGCGACATTCCTGTTGGCGAGTTTGTGGGCGATCGTTACAATACACGGGCCATGAAAAACACTCGCCTGACCTTCCTTTTTCCTGCCTCCGCTGCAGTCATTTGCGTCCTGCTCGTTCTGCTTTGGACGACGTTTTCGCGGCCCCATCAATTCGCCCGTCGCAAGCCGGGATTGGATGACACGCCCGACAAAGTTGACACGCTCGATGTTCGTCCATTGGTTGCGACGGAGCCCATCGTTGGACCTGGGTCGGCATCGGCGATTACTGGCGTTTGGAGCGGTTTTCGCGGCCAAAATCGCGATGCGATTAGTACCGATCCGACACCACTCGGACGTGCTTGGTCGGGTGATGGGCCAGAGACCGTGTGGCAACTCGAAGTCGAAGAAGGGTACGCGTCCGTAGCGATTCAAGGCGGCAAGGTTTACCTGCTTGATTACGACGCTGAGAACCGATTCGATGTGCTCAAGTGTTTGTCGCTCGAAGACGGGCAAGAGATATGGCGAAGCGGCTATCCGGCGGATGTTTCGCCCAATCATGGCATGACTCGCACGATTCCAGCGATCGAAAACGACTTTGTTGTCACAATGGGGCCGCGGTGTGATGTCGCATGTTGGGACGCCGAAACAGGTGAAAATCAATGGCTGTTTCGTATGGTCGATCGGTACGGTAGTGAGGAGCGGCAGTGGTATACCGGTCAATGTCCGTTGGTGGAAAACGGACGCGTCATTCTGGCTCCTTGCGGTCAGGACGCACTGCTGGTCGCATTGGACTTGGCAAGCGGCGATGAGGTTTGGCGTACGCCTAACCCCCGGGCTTGGAAGATGTCGCATGGATCGATCATGCCAATCGAATACCAAGCCGAATCAACAGACGACCGGCAACGCATGTACGTCTATTGCGGAACCGGTGGTACCGTGGGCGTCAACGCTGAGAATGGAGCGCTGCTTTGGGATGAAACATCGTGGGATGAACATTTTGCAACCAGCCCCTCGCCGATCGGATTGCCTGGGAACCAGATATTCTTGTGCAGCGGATACGATCGCGTCGGTGCGATGTTTCTCAATATCAAAAAAACGCAAGGTCAATTTGTCGCAGTCGCTGGCGAGGAACTAGACCGCAAAGCATTCAATTCAGAGCAACAGACGCCGATTTTGTACAAAAATCATTTGTTTGGTATTCGCAAGCACCGCGGCGGCCAATTCGTTTGCCTCGATTTAGCAGGAAAAGAGCTTTGGAATAGTGGCCGCGACAAATTTGGCCATGGACCTTACATGATCGCGGATGATCTAATTTTGATGTTGGCTGACGATGGTCGTTTGCTAGCTGCCGAGGCGACCGCCGATGCTTATCGCCCCCTTTGGGAAAAACAGATTTACCTAGACGGCAATGAAGCGTGGGGGCCAATGGCGATTGCGGGTGGGCGATTGATCGTACGCGATTTGACCCGCCTGACTTGTATCGATCTCAGAAGTCAGGCTTCCGACAAATGACAAGTGACCAATGACAAATTCTCCAATGTCTGATCCGCGGCACGATCGTCCGACACCCGTTTCGTCTAACAGCGATGCTCCGGCTGACGTGACACCGATCCAAGTCATGACAGGTTCGAAATCAGCGATCTTTTGGGCAGGGGTCGTTTTCATTGCGGGCGTTGCCCTGTTCGCCGTCATTCAAGTCGATTCGTGGGGCGAGCGTGCCAATCGCCTGCCCTCGCGTTTCTCGCTCGACACCAGTGAACTGACATCGGTCGATGCAGCACAAGTGGCTTACAAAGAAATCGCTGCCTACCCGGTCGAAATGGAAACTCTGCGAGCCGTTGCCGCTATACCAGACGGTGGATTCGCAGTCGTTGGCGATGTTGAAATTCAACGGTTTGACGAAAGCGGCAGAAAGACCCAACAGATCACGACGGATTCGCCGCCGACCTGCATCGCGTTTGCCCTGGACGCAAATCTTATCTATGTGGGCTTTGCCGCAGCGGTGCATTGCTATGATGCCGGTGGCGAACGACGAGCTGTTTTCAATGAAGGCCTTAACGAAGACAGTATGATTACATCGTTGGCGGTTTTTGAAGACAACGTGTTTGTTGCCGATGCAGGTCAACGAGCGGTGCTGAAGTTCGACAGTGAGGGTGAATTGCTGTTGAAAATTGATGAAGAAAAGAAGGTAGAGCAAGGATTGCGAAGCTTTGTCGTACCGAGCGCCCACTTCGATGTCCTGGCTGCCGACGATGGGGTGCTACGGGTTGTAAACCCTGGTGCTCGTTCGATCGAAGCGTTCACCCTCGAAGGCGACGCGCTCGGAGCTTGGGGCGAGACCTCTTCCGCCATCGAAGGATTCTTTGGGTGCTGTAATCCCGTTGCACTGAGCATGCTACCAGACGGACGCTTTGTGACGGCAGAAAAAGGAATTCCTCGAGTCAAAATCTATGATTCGAATGGGACGTTTGAATCGATCGTGGCTCCGCCAGCGGCCTTTACGAACGAGTCGACCGCCAAGATCGAAATTCGTGACTCGCAGCGAAATGGAGTACTCGATGTTGCGGTCGACCGCGATGGACGCATTTTGGTACTCGACCCGAATCGACAAACCATCCGTGTTTTTATCGAGAATTCGCATGAATGAGCAAACTCCCTTCAAAGGTTCACGCCGCGATTGGTTCGTGTCCGTGTATCGGAATGCCTTGCTAGTCATCCTCAGCATTGGGTCCGCGTTCTTAGCATTTCGATCTCGCGATGCAAGCGGTTGTACGCGGCGAATTCCCTGCCAGACGTGTGGATTGTGGGACCGTTGTGAACAACCCGCCGCGTTGAGTAGTCGGCGAGCAAAATTGCAACAAAACGTCAAGAAGGGGCTTCGGTAAACATGGATACCAATAGCTTTGATTCGGGCAAACAGGATCGTCGCCGGTTCATGGCCGATGCCTTGCGCACCGGTGGCGTCGTTGCGATGGCCAGTGCGGGCGGTTTTTTGGTTGGTCGCCGTAGCGAAGGCGAGCCGATGGTATGGCAGCTTGATCCCGATAGGTGTACCGCATGTGGTAATTGTGCGACGCATTGTGTTTTGGACGTCTCGGCCGTTAAGTGCTACAACTGTTTCGATATGTGTGGGTTCTGTGACGTCTGTACCGGCTATTTTGAGATGAACTACAAATCGCTCGATACGGCCGCTGAGAACCAAGCCTGCCCAACGGGCGCAATCGTTCGCAAGTTTGTCGAAGAGAAATCGGGGCAGCGATTTTACGAATACACGATCGACGAACCAATCTGTATCGGTTGCGCCAAGTGTGTCGAGGGCTGCGCGTTGATGAACGGTTCGTTGTACTTGCAGATCGATCATCAAAAGTGCTTGAACTGTAATGAATGTGCTATCGCAACGGCATGTCCAACCGAAGCCTTCTACCGAATCCCTCAAAGCCAATCGGAAATATTGAAGGAACGTGCGGCGGCCGTTTACCAAGCGCGCGGTTCGCAGACGAAACGAGTCATTGAGCGTGATGCTGAACAAACCGGCACAGAGATTGATCAGGTCAAGGAAGCGGAAGCCAACGAGTTACTTGCCCGTGCCGAACGACAACGAGTGTGGAGAGCGAGCCAACAAAAGGGAAGTGATTCGCAGGAGCCTTCTTTCCAATGAACCAGTCATCTTCGGTCTACAAAATTCGTATCTTCCTGGTATTGGGGGCTCTCTGCTTGTCGAGTTCGGTAGCGGTCGGTTCGGAATTGATTCCCGTTCCCGAGTTTACGAACCACGACGTTCCGATTACGCTTCCATCGAATCCTGACAGTCCGATATGGGAGTGGCTGAACGTAGGGCTGCTTGTCATCGCCTTGTCGCTGGCGTCCTATTTGGCGATTGTCAGCCGATCACGCCGTGGATTGTTCGCATTGGCCGTGGCGTCGCTGCTATGGTTTGGTTTCGCACGGGGCGGTTGTGTGTGCGCGATCGGGGCAGTGCAAAATGTAACGCTCGGCATGTTCGACTCCAGCTACGCGATTCCCTGGACCGTGATCGCGATCTTTGTTTTGCCGCTCGTCTATACACTGTTTTTCGGACGCACGTTTTGTGCAGCGGTTTGTCCACTCGGGGCAATTCAAGAAGTGGTCGCCGTTCGTCCGGTTCGCGTTCCCTCTTGGCTCGATCATTCGCTCGGGTTGGTCCCTTATATCTATCTCGGTTTGGCGATTCTTTACGCTGCGACCGGCACGGCGTTCATTATCTGCCGCTACGATCCATTCGTCGCGATGTTCCGCATGAGCGGTAACGTCAACATGTTGATCTTCGGCGGGTCGATCTTGTTGTTGGGGGTATTCATCGGACGTCCCTATTGCCGCTATCTGTGTCCCTACGGTGCGATTTTGGGTGTATTGTCGAAGGGTTCGAAGTGGCACGGACGTATTGCACCGGAGACGTGTATCCAATGCCACCTTTGTGAAAACAGCTGCCCCTACGGTGCGATCGCGACGCCGACTCGACCGATTCATAAATCAGAACGTGTAAAGGCTCGCGGTCGATTGGCCAAATCGCTTTTATCAGTGCCCGTACTAATCATTTGTGGTGTTCTGGTTGGTTTGTTGCTCAAAACGCCTCTTTCAAAGTTGGACGCGGATGTTCGTTTGGCGGAACGGATCATTCAAGAAGATGCAGGCGAAGTCGAAGGGATGACGGACGCCAGCGAAGCGTTTCGGAATACGGGGCAACCCACTTCGGCCTTGATCGAGCGCGCTATCGGTCAGCGTGAACTCTTTGGTTGGCTCGGCATGGCTCTGGGGGGATGGGTCGGCTTGGTGGTCGGCGTCAAGTTCGTGACGCTGTCGATTCGCCGTCGACGAGTCGATTATGAACCGGACCGGGCACGATGTGTATCCTGTGCGCGATGCTATTGGTATTGTCCGGGCGAGCATGTTCGCCAAGGTTTAGTCGGCGACGTTTCGCAATTGGTTTCCATCGAAACAACGGGAGATCCTCGATGACTCCTAACGACCGGTACAAAATAGCTTTCCGCACATCCATCATCACAGGCGTGTTCGCCGTCATCGTTGCACTGCTATTGATCAATGATTACGCGCGCCGGGCCGAAGAGGATCCGCTAAGTGGTGCGATCTACACGGAAATGCGAGACGAGTTAAGGAACGATCCTAATAACGAAGCGTTGCAAGCCTCGTTTCGTGAGCTTGATGCGGAACTTCGAGAAGTCTATTTCGACCAACGAAGTTTTACCTATTGGGGCGCTTGGCTATTGCTGCTAAGCTCATCCGCAACCATCGGACTCGGGAAATGGGCTGCTGTACTACGTCGTCGTTTACCGGATCCACGATCGACACCGCAAGAACATCGAGAGGCAGCCGATGAAGTGGATAGCCGAACGGGTCGCTACGCTGTCGCTGGTCTAGCGGCGCTAACCGTCGTTGTCGCTTTCGGTTTTTTTGCAGCGATGGAGAATCGATTTGCGTCAATCAATTTGGTTAGTCCCCACTTGGTATCGGCAGAGAGACAGGCGGAATCGGTAGCCCAACCGGCAACCGCTGCAGCAGAGGCAGCAGCAGAGTTAGATGAAGCCAAAACGGAGAACCAACCATCGCTGCCGAGTGAAGCAGAACGGCGAGAGAACTGGCCGCGGTTTCGTGGGCCGCATGGGCTGGGGATCGTTTCGGATCAATCGGTACGGATTGAGTTTGATGCCGAGTCGGGTGATGGAGTGGTTTGGCAATCCGATGTTCCGCTACCCGGCAACAATTCGCCAATCATTTGGGGAAACCGGATTTTTCTATCAGGCGCGACCGAAGAGAAACGGGAAGTGATCTGTTTCGCGACTGAAACAGGTGAACGGCTATGGAGCCAAGAAGTTCCATCCACTCCCGAAAGCACGGCGGAAGTCCCCGAGGTGATGGATGATACCGGTTACGCCGCTCCGACGATGGCGACCGACGGACGAAGTGTGTTTGCCATTTTTGCAAACGGTGACATCGGAGCGTTTGATTTTGAGGGCAAGCTGACTTGGTCTCGGAGTTTAGGCATACCCATAAACAATTACGGACACGCGTCATCCTTGACAACGTTTGAAAACTTGCTGATTGTACAATTTGACCAGGGGCATGAAGGGGATGCTCTATCGAAGCTCTTGGCTTTGGATGTTCAATCGGGTGAAACGGTTTGGGAGGCAAATCGCGAAGAGGTCCCGAATTCTTGGGCGACTCCAATTATCGTAGACGTCGCCGGTGAACCTCAATTGATCGTCTGCGGTCCGCCTTCTGTCGTCGCCTATTCGCCGCGAGATGGGAGCGAGATTTGGCGAGCGGAGTGCTTGGATGGCGACGTCGGACCATCGCCCGTCTCTGTCGATGGCATCGTTGTGGTGGCGAACGAGATGCCGGGAGTGACCGCGATCAAAGCGGATGGGGAAGGGGACGTCACCGAGACACATCTGCTGTGGGAAAACTACTATGGAGCCCCGGCTTTGTGCAGTCCATTGGCGACTGAGAAGATGGTCTTCTTGTTGACCTCGGACGGGCTGCTTTGCGCATATGATTTACAGGGAGCCGAGGACCCGATTTGGGAGCATGAAATCGATGCTTCGTTCTCGTCATCGCCAACGATGATCGACAATCATTTGCATTTAATCGACACGGATGGCAAGGTTTATGTTTTGGACACAACGATGGAAGGATGCACGACGATTGCCGAAAGCAATTTGGGTGACGAGTGTGTGACGAGCCCAGCGGTGAAGGACGGACGGATGTATTTCCGGACGAAATCAAAGTTGATATGTATCGGGAAGTAGGCCGGGTCTACGTCGTAGAGACTCCTGGACCCCGCCTACGATAAACGACGATAGACTGCCACCGACTCCTAAAACGACTACAATAAAAAACCATGACGAATATCGACCTAGCCTTTGTTGACGACGCGATTGCGAGGATCGGGCGAGGACCGGAAGCAGTGATCCCGATTCTGCAGCAAATTCAGACGCACTATCGCTACTTGCCGGAGTCCGCGCTTCGGCATGTTTGCTCACAAACCGAAATCACTCCCGCATCGATCGAAGGCGTTTCGACTTTCTACAGCCAATTTCGACATACACCGGTCGGCAAGCATTTGATTCATGTCTGCTTGGGCACGGCGTGCCATGTCAAAGGCGCTCCATTGGTAATCGATTCGATTCGCAGCGAGCTTAAACTGTCCCAAGCGGAAGACACGGATAAAGATGGCCAGTTTACCATTCAATCCGTCGCCTGCTTGGGTTGCTGTACGCTCGCACCCGTGGTCCAAATGGATGATCTGACCTATGGCGGTCTATCGCCACGCAAAGTCCCCGAGATGCTAGGAGATTTTAAACAGCAACTCAATCGTGTTGCATCGCCGTCTCCGGCTCGAAGCCCGCGGAACGGCGAATCGCTCGGCGAAATTCGAATCGGGATGGGCTCGTGCTGTGTCGCCCAAGGTAGTGACAAGGTTCGCGATGCGGTGGAGCGAGTGTTGGCGCAGTCGGGAGCTTGCGCGGACGTAAAGCGGGTCGGATGCGTTGGCATGTGCCACCAAACACCCCTATTGGAAATCGTGCCCAAAAACGGGACCACACAACTCTATGCAAAGGTGCAAGCAGAGGATGCGGAATCGTTGGTGATGAAGCATTTTAAGCCTCGTGGATGGGCCAAGCGACTATCGTATACGGCTGAAAAATGGCTCGATCGATTTATCGTCGATGAGGACGATGAGCCGACAATTCAAAAAGCGATCAATCCACGCGAAGGTAGCGTGTGCGCATTTTTAGGTCCGCAAAAGCATTTGGCAACGGAGGACTGTGGACAAATCGATCCAATGGATTTGGAGGAGTACAAACGCCACAACGGCTTTGCTGCACTCAAAAAATGCATCGAAATGAACGATCCTCAACAAATCATTGATGAGGTGAAAAAGAGTGGTCTTCGCGGTCGCGGTGGGGCGGGCTTCCCATCAGGCATCAAGTGGCAAAAGGTTCATGACGTCGACCTGTCAAACGACGAACAGGCAAAGAAGTACATTATCTGTAACGGTGACGAGGGCGATCCGGGAGCGTTCATGGATCGCATGATTCTCGAATCGTTTCCCTATCGGGTCATTGAGGGAATGATGATTGCCGCCTTGGCAACCGGGGCGCGTGAAGGTTACTTCTACGTTCGAGCGGAGTATCCATTGGCCGTCAAACGTCTTCGTGAAGCGATCAAAATTTGTGAAGCGGACGGGATTCTTGGCGATCACATTCTGGGAAGTGATTTCTCGATGAAGCTGGGGATCATGGAGGGCGCCGGTGCGTTTGTCTGCGGCGAAGAAACGGCGTTGTTGGCTTCGATGCAGGGAGAACGAGGGATGCCACATTTGCGTCCTCCCTATCCTGCCGAACTGGGGCTTTGGAAACAGCCGACGTTAATCAACAATGTCGAAACGTATGCTCTGGTCCCCTGGATCTTCCGCAACGGCTGGGAAGCGTTCGCAGCCCTTGGGACGGAGAAGAGCAAAGGTACGAAAGTCTTTGCTTTGGCAGGCAAAATCGCTCGCGGTGGTCTGATCGAAGTTCCAATGGGAATCACGATCCGTCAAGTGATCGACGAAGTGGGCGGCGGTGTTGCGAACGGAAAGAAACTAAAAGCCGTCCAAGTCGGTGGCCCCTCGGGCGGATGCGTACCGGCCGAGTTGGCCGATACATCAATCGACTATGAATCGCTGGCCGAAGTCGGCGCGATCATGGGGAGCGGAGGTCTGGTCGTGCTCGATGAAGAGGATTGCATGGTCGATATCGCCCGCTATTTCCTCCGTTTCACACAAGATCAATCGTGCGGAAAATGTACGTTTTGTCGAGTGGGAACACGGCGAATGCTCGACATTTTGGATCGTATCTGTGAAGGCAAAGGAAAGAGGGGAGACTTGGAAACACTCGAACGCTTGTCGCTAGATGTGTCTGCGGGAAGTCTTTGCGGTCTCGGTAAAACCGCACCGAATCCGGTGTTATCGATGCTCCGTTTTTTCCGCAACGAGTTTGAAGCTCATCTCGATGGCCGTTGCCCAGCAGGACGATGCACGACGCTGATCCAGTACAAAATCAATCAAGCATGCACGGGGTGTACGCTCTGTGCTCAAGAATGTCCCGTCGATGCGATTCCGATCACGCCCTATAAAATCCACACGATCAACTCCGATTTGTGTACCCGCTGCGACACCTGTTTCCAAGTTTGTCCCGAGAACGCCGTCTACGTTGAATGAGTTTGAGATACGATGCCCAAAATAACCATTGACAATGTCGAAGTGGAAGTCGCGGATGGCGAAACGATTCTCGATGCCGCTCGCAAACTGGGCATCGATGTCCCGACACTTTGCTACTTGAAGGGATACAAAGCATCGACATCGTGCCAAGTGTGCTTGGTCAAGCTGGTCGATAGCGGTCGCGTTCTTCCGTCGTGTGGGATGCCTGCGGTGGACGGCATGCGAGTGGAAAGCGAAACGGATGAGGTCCATGCGCTGCGGCGAACAGCTTTGGAATTATTGCTTAGTGACCATGTTGGTGATTGTTTGGCACCGTGCTATTTCGCGTGCCCGGCCCACATGGACATTCCCAAAATGCTGCGGGACATCGGTGACGAAGATTTTACATCGGCGATTGCGACGATTAAGGAAGACATTGCCCTGCCCGCTGTCCTCGGGCGAGTATGTCCAAAGCCGTGCGAGAAAGGTTGCAGGCGCTCGTCCGCTGATGGACCCGTTGAAGTTTGCGATTTGAAACGCTCGGTTGCCGATCAAGATTTGGCTTCGGACTCTCCCTATGTCCCGAATTGTAAAGAAGACACCGGAAAACAGATTGTGGTCGTCGGTGCGGGGCCAACCGGGTTGGCGGCTGCGTTTCATTTACGCGTTTCAGGGCACAACGTCATACTGATCGACGCCGCCGATCGAGCGGGTGGCCGGCTTCGAACCGATTTCCCGAAGGACTTGCCCGCTGAAGTCCTCCAGGGTGAGATTGACGTCATTTTGCGTATGGGAGTCGAGTTCGCCGCAGGAGTCTCGCTTGGCACTGATGTAACACTGAGTGACTTGCAGAATGACTTCGATGCTATTTTGATCTGTATCGGCGGCGAAGCGAAAGAGCTTGCTGGCGATTGGGGGTTGAAGATCAGCCGCCGAGGAATCGAGATCAACGCAGGGACTTTTGAAACGGGAACCGAACGAGTGTTTGCGGCCGGCAACGCGATCCGTGGTAAGGGCTTGGTGGTTCGCAGCGTTGCGGATGGTAAAGAAGCTGCGGCCGCAATCGACGAGTTTGTTCGAGGGCAAACGATTACTCCCGTTGTTCGTCCGTTCTCGTCGCGAGTTGGCAAGATCCCAACCGAGGAGATGGCTGAGTTTCTGTCGAATGGGAAACCGATCGGACGGCTCGGTGAGGCTGCGAAGAATGGCGATTCCATTTCGAGTTCCAAGAATCTTCCGATGATTTTTGAAGGTTCGGTAGCCGCTGATCAATCGCAACGATGTCTAGAGTGCGGGTGTATTGCTCACGGCAATTGCTCGCTCGAGACTTACGCGGGAAAATACGGAGCCGACCCGACGCGATATCAAAGCGAGCGGCGAGCTTATGTGAAGGTCAATCGCAGCGGCTCGGTTATCTACGAACCAGGCAAATGTATTAATTGTGAGCTGTGTATTCAAATCGCTAACGAGTCGGAAGATGCGTTGGGGTTGAGTTTTGTTGGTCGTGGATTTGACGTACGGATTGGGGTGCCATTTCACGCAACGATGGAAGAGGCACTCGGAAGCGTTGCCGAAAAATGCATCACAGCCTGTCCGACCGGAGCGTTGTACTTTTCACAAAAGCAACCGTAGCATGGTTTACTTTGGCTATGAACGAGAATGAACGAAATCATCGGCATGTGGTCCAATAGCTTTCTCTAACGGACGAACAGGATCTCGGACCGATTGAGGATGACCCAGCCGATCGGCTGAAGATGGTATGGCGAATAACACAGGATTGTTGTTTTTTTTTTTCTGGCTCCACCGAAAAACCCGTGGATAGCTGCGCCATCGACCCACAAGGCCGGAGGCCGAAACATCCTTGCCGGTGCCGTTAGCCCAATGCCACCTACTTTGTCGTTAATCGGGGGGGGATTGGTTTGTCTTTTTCGGCATCGGCGTTGGCCTGTTTCGCTTTTGCTTTGCGTTGCTCTTTTGGGAATTTTGTCGATTTCTGGCTGCGCGTGTGGGACACTCGCGGGTTACTGCGGGCTCGCTTGCGGTTTGGAAGCAAGCGTCCTGACGCACTGAGCAACGCTTTCTGGTATGCCAAACGTCCTTCGTACAAGGAGGCGATATCCTTCTGCAACAGACCAATGCGGAACGAAGTCCACACGCCACTGAAGCTTAGCCCGGATGATTCATGGGCTTGCAAATTGTTTTGCTAAGTCTACGCCTTCAAGCGTTTACGTTCATTGCTTGAAAAACAGTCTGCGTATTAGCCCGGATTATTCATTAGGCGTTTTGGCGCTAGTGGGCTGTCGATTTAATCGGTTTGACTCGACTTATCGTTTAACGCCAAGCCGTAGGCGACCGCTTATGAAAAAGCTGACGCCTTCGGCTAAGCGTTAAACGATTAAATCAGCAGGCCGCTAGCGCCAAAACGGCTAATGCGCAGACTGTTTTTCGACCAATGAATGTAAACGGCTTGCTGCATGGGAGTTATCGAAACATTATGCGAACCCATGAATAATCCGGGTTAGCCGTTTTGGCGTTAGCGGCCTGCTGATTTAATCGGTTTGACTCGACTGATTGTTTAACGCCAAGCCATAGGCGACCGCTTATGGAAAAGCTGACGCCTTCGGCTAAGCGTTAAACGATTAAATCGACAGGCCGTTATCGCCAAAACGGCTAATGAATCATCCGGGCTAATGGCTTGAATCCCTTGGGACGCCGATTGTATGACTGCGGCATCTAGCTCCAACTGAGTCAACCTCTTGACGACTTCCGCTACCGGTGACCGCTTGCCCTAGCGACGGGTTGGTTGTCGCGATGCCATTTGCTGCTTCGGCTTCAGCACGAAGACCTTCGGATCGTCAACGATAAAGGCTGTGCTCCATCTTCGACCATCATCCGCACTACACACGTTATAGAAGAACGTTCGGAATCGTTCGGCACGGTACGAGTAGGGAAATTGGCTGCTGATGTAATCCTCTTCGGTCAAGTCATCGACACCCGGGGATGCGTAGTAATGAACCATACCATCGGGTGTGACGCTCATACCGAGAGTCCACCAACCGGTGGTCGTGATTTGAGGACCGCGGAAATCGCCGCCGCGTTGGTCACTGCGAACGCGTAGATAGGCATAATCTTGCGTACGCGTCGAATCGGCTTTGCTTTCGAATTCGATAAACATGCCTGGCCAATAGATCTCATTGCCCATCTCTTCCACGGTCCGCTTAAAGATTCCAATACCTTTTTCTTTGTCGACCATGGCGGTCGTTTCCAAGGCCAGCCGGAATCCGAAATGAGGTCCACTTCGTTGCTCCCATTGTGCCACCGGCGGTAAGAACACTCTCGTGGTCACGCTCGGGCATTCCGAGATATCAATTTTACGTTTCAGCCGGTACTGGATGTTACAAATGAAATCGTCCTGGTGCATCTTGTTCTCAGGTCTACCTGGAATTCCTGTGAACTTTGATCGCATCAGTAGAGCACCCTGGCTGCCAGGCAAACCGCCCGCAGGGGTACGGACGCGCTCAACCACGTCGGGATGTCCTCGCTTGACACCTTCGTACCAACGTCCATTGGTCGTGCGGCCCATTGGACTGCGTTGGTTTTCGTCGATATCTTCGGTGCTCTTGGGGTTATTGGGCACATAGGCCCAATTTGGGTCTTCGAAGTCATCGGAAACCCCCACGATCTCGCTGCCCGATCCTGGTACAACGGCCCTCTGCGCTTCCGCAGTAGGCATATTCGAGACAAACAATAGCGCAGCGGCAGCCGCCTTTGTTTTCCAAGAGATCTCAAAACGCTGATGCGGTTTAGTTCGATTCATTCGTCCGATTCATCCTTCTGGATCATGAAACCGTCAGGTTTCGTTCACCTAGCTCGTATTTTGAGAAGATGTCGAGCGCTCGTACCTTGCGTGCGCTTCCTGTCTTCCGCGCTTCCTTCGATAGAATCGGCATGGTCGACGTAATCGCTACAGCAAATCCGCTACGGTTGGTGGTTATTTCGGGCAAGTCAAAGCATCCGCGTCTCTCCGAGACGCTGAGGGAAACTTGGCTTCAAAGCATCCGCGTCTCTCCGAGACGCGTGGGAAACTTGGCTTCAAAGCATCCGCGTCTCTCCGAGACGCGTGGGGGAAACTTGGCTTCAAAGTAGCCGCGTCTCTCCGAGACGCGTGGGGAAACTTCGCTTCAAAGCATCCGCGTCTCTCCGAGACGCGTGGGGAAACTTGGCTTCAAAGTAGCCGCGTCTCTCCGAGACGCGTGGGGGAAATTCGCGTCTCGGAGAGACGCGGCTACTAGGGCAATGAGATTGCGTCTTGAAGCGGTTTGAGGATACTGGCGACCAGGTATTCTTCGACCAAATCGCGTCCTAATGCGACCAAACGATCGTACTCGGCGACGTACGTATCGTTAGGTCCGAGACTATCATAACGGCGAACCGTCAAATAGACGCTCAGTTGTTCTTCGGCAAAATCGGACGTACGAACCTGGTAGGCATTGGTTCGTGATTCAAAGCTAACGCGGCATTGTGTCCTGCATTCCTCATCGAGTGCAAATTGGATTGCTGGTTCGTGTGACAGAACTTTCCCATACGGCACTTTCAAGAACGGCTGGAGCCCGGGGGCAACCCCAATCACATCGGCGATCATTTCGTTATGGTTGCCACGATAAGCAAAATCAAAGCCGAACATCACGCTGAGCGATTCACAATCGAGCGGAGAAACCGATAATTCATAGGGAATTAACTCCAAAACCGTGCGGTTTAGATCGTCGACGGCATCGGCGTCCGAGGGATTCACGTTGCCCGTGTTGATCCGTTTGGATTCTGTCGAGACCCACCGATACGATCCAGCATCTTTTTCTTCTTCGATCACGTATTCGTTTTTGTCACGACTGTAGAAATTCTGTAATTTTGGATATCGGCGTCGGATTTGTTCAAAAAAGTGAAGAATAGATTCGCGACCTTTGGGCAGTTCCATTTCGGTCGTCAAAATCAGGTTTATGTAGAAATCGTCGCTAAATGCGCCGTATCCGTTCAATGTGTCACCTCGCGGATTGGGATCGGTTTGGGATTAGCTGCTTCCCTTAGTGTAGATAGAAGCTAGGCAAATTAGAACCGGATGGGATTACTCAATGACCACGTTGGTAGATGGCGGTTAAAAGCGATTCGGTGTCCTTGAATTTTTTACCGCTTGCGACCGCTTCGTCAATCAATCGGCGCGCGTCCGCTTCGGAGTGGCCTAACGTCATGAGTGCGTCAAATGTCTCACCAACCACTTGTGGCCCAAGTTCGGGGGTATCCGCAATTCCTTCTCGATCGACCATCAAGGCAAAACGAGGCATTTTTCGTCGTAGTTTTGCGATCACTCGCTCGCTCGTGGCAGGTCCGACACCCGGTAGCGCCGACAACGCCTTTGCGTCTTGCTGCTCAATCAAAACGGCCAACTCTTTGACCGGCCGGACCATTGCCCGTAGAGCCTTTTTGACGCCCACACCATCGACACTGCAGAACAAATCGAAGAATTGGCGTTCGGGTTCGGAAAGAAAACCGATCAAACGCGGCGTCAAACGTCCGCCTTGTGCCGCGTTGCCTTCGATGTAATCGAGCGTATGAAAACGGACATCGGTACCGATCTTCCCCTGTAGTTGTCGGCGGGTAAAATCGGCAACCAATACTTCGTATTCGAATGGCGACGACTCAATCACAACGGCTGCTTCACCAACGCGAAGCAGTTTTCCCGTAATCGTAACGATCAATTTCTAGTCCTTTGAAGTGCCTGGCAAAGCACTAGATGGCTGGCGTGGGTTCGTAGGGCACGTCTTCTATCAAATCCATTGGCAATGGAGCGACGTGTAAACCAGCTTCTTTGGAAATGCTATCGATCGCTTCCTGGGCTTGCTGGACCGTGCTCTCGCGAGTTTGTCCCTTGTAGCGTGTTGACGAAGCGCTGGGGCTGATCGGACCTGCATAATCGATCTCGTCGAGATGTTTGAGGACAGCGACATGGTCGATCAGACCTGTTTTCTCAGGCAATACCCGATCATTCGTGACCGCTTTGGACGGCTCGACTTCACTGGCGACAGCCCCGAGCCGGACGGAAACGATTTTGTCGGCTGGGATGCCTGTCAATTGGTCCATCGAACCTGAGCCAACGACCCATGCGAAGGTGTCAATCACATAGCCAACGTTCGATGCTGGAATGCTGCTGACCAAAGCGATGAAGCCTTCGACGTCACGAACAAAAGCGAATTCTTTGCCTTCTTCCAATTCCTTGCCAGGTGCAAAAGCGATTCCCAGCGAGATTTCTCGGGGAGCCAATACTTCGGCGATTTGATTCAAGCGGGCCCGCTGAATCTCAAAATACTCGTGGTAGGGTAAGCGGTCGGTAGCGGCTGGCAACTTGACGTAAGCACGCTTGGTGCCCAGTTCCTTCGCGATATCAGCCATCGGGTGCAACGTAGCCACTTGGGCGGTAAATGTCTCATCGTCTGCATCCAAATTGATGTTCAGATCGAATCCGCCGATTCGGATTTCGGTAGCCCGCAGGTATTTCGTGGCATCTTCCAGACTCGTTCGCTGACTACGACGAAGCATATCGGCCATGTCGACGTCCATTCCACGAAAACCGTAGGTCAGCGCCAATTCGATGAGTTCGCTTTGGCGACCGTTGATCCCCAATAACCAAGGAGAAAAGTTCTTAAACATTCAGCATTCCTGAGTTTGATAACGTAAAAGTGTTTCCGTGTTTCGTGCAATTGCAGGCGAAAATCGCCAGATCGGCTTATCTTTCGATCAACAGTATCGCAGAATCACCCGCGTGTAGCCAAGGGGGGGATTTGTCATTTGTCATTAGGAGTTGGGGAGAGAATGAGGGTGGGGGGGCGTGGATCTTGCTAAAGATCCCCATGCGCTAGCCCGGATGATTCATGGGCTTGCAAATTGTTTTGCTAAGTCTACGCCTTCAAGCGTTTACGTTCATTGCTCGAAAAACAGTCTGCGTATCATCTGGGCTAGGATCTTTAACAAGATCCACTACCTAAGAGTCAATGCTGGCAAATGGCTAGGACAGGACGGGGCAAACGTCGAACCACTCCCGGTTTTGTTTGTACATCCACTCGGAGGATTCCGGCGGTCCCCACAATCCCGTTTCGTAGCGATACAACGGAGGGGCTGCTGGGCTACGCCAAGCGGCCAGGATCGGATCGACAATTCCCCACGCCAATTCCACTTCATCACTGCGGGCAAAGAGGCTGGCGTCACCGGTCAACGCATCCAGGAGTAGTCGTTGGTACGAATCAGGCATCGATTTACCGCCAGGCGTGTTGCTAAAACTAAAGTCGAGTGTACTGGTGCGAGTCTTCATTTCGGAATCAGGCACTTTCGTTTCGAAATGTAACTGGATTCCCTCGGCTGGTTGAACTTGCATGACCAAACGATTGCCCAGCGGTTCACGCGTCTTTTCCCCAAACAAGATATGCGGAACGTTCTTAAATTGGATGACAATTTGCGTCGTTCGGCATGACATTCCTTTGCCGCTGCGCAGATAGAACGGGACGTTATTCCATCGCCAATTGTCACAATACAGTTTTAGCACGGCATAGGTTTCGGTCTCGCTTCCTGCCGGAACATCATCCTCTTCGAGATAGCCTTTGTATTGGCCACGAACGGTATCGGATGCGAAATCACCACCCGTCATGTGGCGAATACTGTGCAACACTTTGACTTTTTCATCGCGTACCATCGCAGCATCGTATCGCGATGGTGGCTCCATTGCCGTAATCATCATCAATTGAAGTAGATGATTTTGAAACATATCACGCATGATGCCCGCGGAGTCGTAATAACCGGCTCGTCGTCCGACGACGACTTCTTCCGCAACGGTTATTTGCACATGGTCGACAAAGTTTCGATTCCAAATCGGTTCGAAAATACTGTTGGCGAATCGCAAAGCGAAAATATTTTGGACCGTTTCTTTACCCAAGTAGTGATCGATACGATAGATTTGGTCTTCACGAAAAACGGAATGAATGGATTGGTTGAGCGCCTGAGCTGACTTCAAATCGGTCCCGAACGGTTTTTCGATCACCACTCGTCGAAATCCGTTGGCGTCGTCGTTTAGTCCTGCTGCCCCCAGTTGTTGGATCGCCTTCTCGTAGAGTTGGGGCATGGTCGACAAGTAATACAAACGGCCTGAATTGTTTTCCGGTTCGGTACTGTCGAGAAATCTGGATAGGGAGATAAAATCTTCGGTATTGGTAATATCGCCTGCATGGTAATAGATTTGGCTGGCGAATTCTTTCCAGGTATTCTCGTTGAAGCAATCGGCAGCAAATTTCTTGACGCTGGTCTTCAGTGCATCTCGCCACTGGTCGTGTTCGAAGTGACTACGAGAAACTCCAACAATTTGAGATCCTTCAGGGAGCCTTTTTTTCTGAAACAAACGATAGAGCGCGGGAATCAATTTACGGCTGGTCAAGTCGCCGGAAGCGCCAAAAATTACAATCGTATTTGCCATCGAATGATCGTTTCCTACGTGGGGATTCGAGAAGGAGAATCGTCGGGAATTTAGCTTAGGTAAATTGTTGCGGATTGACGAGGGTTAGACGCTACCTCGTTCACTCGATTCGCGAAACAGCTCGGCAATGACTTCTTCGAGCGGCGGATCTTCCACCGAAACATCCTCGATCGGGTTGTCTCTCAATGTCTCGGCCAACACTCGCGGCACGTCTGCCCGACTGACGCGTACCTTGACCTTCGGCCAACTTTCATCGAGAACTTCCCCAAAGGCGGCGAGCGAGGGTCGGTGACCGTCCGCAAATTGCAACGTGATGATCTTGGTTCCCGAAAATTTGTCGACGATCCCAACAAGCGATCCGTCATACTCGATCCGACCGTTCGCGATAATGACGACTCGCTTACACAACGCTGCGATATCCTTCATGTAATGGCTGGTCAGCAGGATCGTAATTTTCCGTTTCTCTTGGTAGTACTTCAAGAATTTCTGGATATTGTGCTGGGCGATGACATCGAGACCGATGGTTGGTTCGTCAAGAAACAGCACATCCGGACTGTGTAGCATCGCTGCGATCAATTCCATCTTCATTCGTTCGCCGAGCGATAGTTCACGCACCGGTTGGTTGAGTAAACGCGTAACGTCGAGTAGATCAGTCAGTTCATCGAGCGTGACTTGGAACGTTTCGCGATCAATACCGTAGATTTGCTGGTGCAAACGATAGGATTCTTGAGCGGGCAGGTCCCACCAAAGTTGGTTTTTTTGGCCCATCACCAAAGCGAAGCGGCGGCGGTATTCGTTCTTTCGTTGCCAGGGGACGTATCCCATGACGGTTGCCGATCCTTCGGTTGGGTTGATGACGCCGCTCAGCAATTTCAGCGTTGTCGTTTTTCCTGCACCGTTGGGCCCGAGAAAGGCGACAAATTCGCCTTGCTGCACATCGAGATCGATCCCTCGAACTGCGTGAACGTCTTTGTATTCACGGCGAAACAAGCCACGAACACTGTCACGAAGCCCCTCGCGTTTGTTGTAAACGCGGTATGATTTGGTCAGTCCTCGTACTTCGATAATCGACATGAAAATGCAAAAACCTAAAATAGAAAATGGGTACCACGACGACGATTGGATCGGTTATTGTAGAGACCGTTGCAAATGACAATAGATCCCCTTTGATTTTGCCCTGTTTCACCGCGTGTCCAACGGGCAACGCGGTGAACGGCAATGCCTAGGCCGGAGGCCTGCAAAGCAGGAGGCCTAGGCAAACCCTGGGACCCCGTTTCATCCATAACGCCTTCAACCAGATTATCATCCTTCCATGACAGCTTCCCTTCCTTCGATACGCATCGGTCTTGGTTACGATTCACACCGTCTTGGTAACGGTGGTCCACTGCGGATTGGCGGCGTCGACTTGCCAGCCGAGGTCCATGCGATCGGTCATAGCGATGCCGATGTACTGCTCCATTCGATTACCGATGCGATTCTGGGAACGGTATGTGAAGCGGACATCGGGCGGCTGTTTCCTGATGACGCCGAAGAGAACCGTGGTCGCGATAGCCAAGATTTTGTGCTTGAAGCGATTCAAAGACTGCGACACCATTCCATGCAGATCGTCAATTTGGACTGCGTGATCATCGCGGAACGTCCAAAGATGGCTCCGCACATCGATGAAATGCGTCATGCTGTCAGCGAGCTTTTGGATATTTCTATCGATCGAGTCAGTATCAAAGCAAAAACGGCCGAGGGGATCGGAGCGATCGGAGACGCTGCTGCGATCGCCTGCCATGTCGTTGTTTTGGCGTGCGGAACCGCAAACTCTCTCTCACCGTGAATAGAGGATTTCGCCCGCTAATCACGCGAATGAGCTCAGACGCCCTGGGAAATTGGAGTAACATCGACATCGCTGAGGCACCGCCACGAAAGATTCTTACCCTCATTCTTCGTTGTGGTGGAAGCACTAGGATTTAAGTATCGCTTCAAGGGATGCGAAGCAGCGAGCATTCGCTACCGCTTCGCATCTGCAATCAACCGGATTGCTTCAGGCATCGCGATGCATTCTTGCTCGAACACTCGAGCCGCCAGCGTGTCGGCGGTATCGTCTGAGCGGACTTCGCACGATCGTTGCACAATGATTGGGCCGTTGTCGTATTCGTTGTCGACATAGTGAACCGTGCATCCCGTAATCTTGACGCATCGGTCGAGAATCGCTTGGTGCACGCGGCTTCCGTACATTCCCGGGCCACCAAACGCGGGCAACAAGGACGGATGGATGTTGATAACTCGGTTTTCAAAGTCAGCAGGGATTAAAACGTGATTCAAGTAGCCTGCCATCACGACCAAATCGACGCCTGCTTCACGGCATGGATCAAACATTTGTCGAGAATGTTCGTCTGGATTTGGGTAGTCGGACTTCCTTACGACTCGCACATCAATCCCATTATCATGGGCGATCTCGACGCCCCGTACATCGCGGCGACTACTGATGACAACACGAATGTCAATCGGTAATCCGTGCTGATCGCGATGATGAATTAGGTTTTGTAGCGTTCGGCCACTGCCACTGAGAAAAACACCGATCTTCAAACAGTGATCGGTCATAGGAGTGTTTCCCTTTGCACAAAAATCTGACCAAACTCGGTGTCGATCGGCGAGACCGAGTCGATTGCGGAATCGGTCAGATTGCTGGTCAACGTTTCACCGCAAATCAAATCACGATGTTGTTTGACGGCTGCCAAAACATCGGCATCGGTCGTGACGACCGCCACCACGATCCGGTCGGTATAGTCGCATTTTATCTCTTTGCGTTGGTTTTGGATCGTACGAATCAGATCTTTCGCGACACCCTCTTGCCTCAGTTCGTCGGTCACTTCGGTGTTCAGCACCACCACGCATCCACTGCCTTGCGCGGCAGCCCAACCAGGCTTGGCTTGCAAGCGAACTTCGATATCTTGATCATCGAGCTCGATCGATGCGCCATCGGGTAACTCAATTTTCACACTGCCATCGCGGCTAAGTGACGCGAGCAACGAATTGCCGTCGGCTTGGCTCAATGCCTTTTTCACCGCTGGGATGTTTCTTCCGACGCGAGGGCCCAAGCGTTTGAAATTTGGCACAACATTGTACTGGACATATTGCTCGCCATCGGTTGTGTAGTTGACCGCTTTGACGTTCAATTCTTCACGGATGAGCGAATCGTGCGTCTTCAGCCACGCGATTTGCGAATCGTCCGTCAGTACGACTTCGACCTTCGAAAGCGGCAATCGAACCTTCAATTTCGCATCCGCTCGAGCCGCACGACCGAGCGAGGCGATCTCGCGAAGCAGTCTCATGCTTGTTGACAAATTCGTATCAACTCGATCGGAATGTCCTTCGGGGTAATCGCAAAGGTGGACACTCTTCTTCACCTGCTCCGAAAACGGTGCCGTCAATTGTTGCCACAACGTCTCTGCCAAGAACGGGACGAACGGAGCGATCAATTTGGTGGTTTGAAGCAACGTCTCGTAGAGCGTCCAATACGCATCGTACTTGTCTGGTGATTCCTTTTCGCTATCCCAGAATCGATCTCGGCTGCGGCGAACATACCAATTGCTGAGCGCATCGACGAACGAAGTCAACGCTTGACAGGCGTTGTAGTTATCGAGTGCGTCCATTCGCGAAACGACGATCTCGATCGTGCGGTTGAGTTCCGAGACGATCCAGCGATCGATTTCGCTTCGCTCTTTGATGTCTCGATAGGTGGGTGACGAGGCGAAAGACTCTGGTGTTAATTGTTCGTCCGCATCTTTGGCGGTTGTCGGATCAAACCCATCAATTTCGGCATAGATGCTGAAGAAGCTGAACACATTCCAAAGTCGGAGCAAAAATTCGGGGATCGAGTCTTTGATCGATTGTTCTCGATATTGGATCGCGGTCCATGGTGGTTGCCCGGCGAAGAAGAACCAGCGCAGAGCATCGGCGCCGTATTTGTCAAAGATCTCGTTCGGTTCGCGGTAGTTCTTTTTGCTCTTGCTCATCTTCTTGCCGTCTTCGCCGAGCATCAAACCGAGCACGATGCAGTTACGGTAAGGATGCGGGAATGCTTGGTCGGAAAGCATTTCGTCCGTTGCCTTGGAACCGCTGAGTTTGTTTTCCAGAGGCAGCGATTCATCGCGGATCGATGCACCGTCGCCGAACAACATCGTGCTGATTGCCAACTGGCTGTAGAACCAACCTCGAGTTTGATCGAGTGCTTCGCTGATGAAATCGGCGGGGAATTGATCACGGAAACGCTCGTTGTTGTGCTGCGGCCAACCCCATTGGGCGAACGGCATTGCACCGGAGTCGTACCAGCAATCGATGACCTCGGTAACTCGCTGCATCCGCGCACCTTCGGCGAAGGGGGACGCGTAGGTGATGGCGTCGATGTAGGGTTTATGGACCTTTAAGTCGTCAGCGAGTTCGGGAGTTTCCGCTTTTGCCTTTTCCCATACCTCCGTTCCACGGACGTCGGGTTTGGCCAACAATTCGTCGTAATTGCAAATCGCTTCGGCGCGTCCGGTGTTTTCACAAACCCAGATTGGCAGCGGCGTACCCCAGTAGCGTTCTCGCGAGAGTGCCCAATCGACGTTCGATTCCAAGAAGTTGCCAAAGCGTCCATCGCGAATATGCTCGGGCTGCCAACCGATTTGAGAGTTGTTCTTCAGCATCAAGTCGCGAAATTTGGTTGTGCGAATGAACCAACTTTGTCGTGGGTATTGAATCAGTGGGTCTTCGTCAGCGCGCCAACAGAACGGGTACTCGTGAAGGTATTGTTCAAGCAGAAGCAGCCGGTTCGCTTCACGTAACAGGCGTGAAATCGGTTTGTCGGCATCCTTAACCCATGTCCCTTTCATCTCTGGGAATTCGTCATTGAATTTACCGTTCGGGGCAACCGCACACAGCAATTCCGGTCGATCGGTTTCAATGAAACGCGCTTGCTCGCTCACGAGTACCTCGTAATCGACTTCGCCAAACGCGGGTGCTTGATGAACGATGCCACTACCCGATTCGGTCGTAACAAAATTGGCTGAGACCACTCGCCACATTAAATGCTCGCTCTCGCCACTACGAAGTTTTCCCGTTTCTTCGCCAAGAGTCTTGTAGTAGTTGTCGAACGGTGGTACGTAGCGTTTTCCGACCAACGATTGACCCGAGATCGTTTCGATCACTGGTAATTCACGTTTCAACTTTGTGGCGATCGTTTCGACCAGCGCCGATGCAATGATCAGTTCCTGTTCCAGTTCATCATCTCGGACGACGCAATATTCCAGTTCGGGGTGAACGGCAGCGTACATGTTGCTCGGCAGTGTCCATGGCGTCGTCGTCCAAACGACCAAAGAGCGGTTTGAATCGTGCAAAGGGAACAGCACGTAGACGCTTGGGTCGGCGACTTCGCGGTATCCTTGTCCAACTTCACCTGCGGACAATGCCGTGCCGCCCTGCGCCCACCACCAAACGATTTTGTGGCCTTGGTATAAAAGGCCCCGTTCGAACAGGTTTTTTAGACTCCACCAAACGCTTTCGACGTAGCTTTGATGGTAGGTCACATAGGCCTGCTCAAGATCGACCCAAAACCCCAGTCGGCGGGTAAGTTGTTGCCACTGCTGCATATACCGCCAAACACTTTGTTGGCATTTTTGGATGAACGGTTCGATACCGTATTGTTCGATCTCTTCCTTGCTATGGATGCCCAGTTCTTTGCCGACCTCCACTTCGACCGGCAAACCATGCGTGTCCCAGCCTGCTTTTCGCTCACAGCGGTAACCACGCATCGTTTTGTAACGGGGGAATAAATCCTTGATGCTACGCGTCAAACAGTGCCCCGGGTGAGGCATGCCGTTGGCGGTCGGTGGGCCTTCATAGAAAACGAATGACGGAGCATCCGCTCGTTGGGTCAACGAGGTCTCATAGATGTTTTGCTCGTCCCAGAACTTCAAGACGTCAAGTTCGAGATTTGGGAAGTTGGGACTACTGGCGGGAGCACGAAACGGGCTGAGCGAATCAGACATCGGTAAATCGGTTTGGAAGTGGAGTAGGAAGAAGGTGATTTCCCGCAGGGCCGAACGGGTCATCAATCATTGGCAATCAATCATTGGGTAGCTCATCGACGTCATCAACGTCATCAAAGTCGTCGAAATCTTCAAAGTCTTCGACTTCGTCGTCATCGTCGCCCGTGCTCAGTCCAAATTCGGCACTGATTTCGTCATCGATCTCGATCTCGTAATCGTCCTCGAGCTCTTCTTCGAAGTCGTCGTCGAAGTCGTCATCGAAATCGTCTTCGTCAATGTCATCGAACTCATCAATGTCATCGTCTTCATCGAGTCCGTCGTTGAACCCTTCGTCGGTACTGACCTCGTCATCGTCGGTGCCGAAGCCGTCGTCTTCGCGATCCATCTCGTCATCATCGTCGTCGTCATCGAGATCGTCGTCGTCATCATCGAGACTGGCGAGTGTCGAGTCGGAACTCAGAGGGCCTGCGACGAGTTGCTCCAGCACGTTTGGTGGAAAAGAAGCCTCCGCAGCCGTAAAGGTTCGGTGAATGTCGATAGATTTGCTGGTCGAATTGGATTGCAAAGATGCGGTAGACATGGATCGGGACGTCTCGAAAGATTCGTGAAAATTATGCGGTCTAGGACGGGGAAGTTGAGGAATTGCGGGAAGCCTATCCCAGATAAATTTGCTGCACAATAACATCCACGGCAGTGCGGAGCGAGATAGGTCGAAGTTTAGGCAGTTTAGGTGAATTCACAAGAGTTTCTCGGTCATTCGGATTTTGTCAACGCCAGCCACCCCGGATTGCCGATGAAAAAGCGGACAGGATTCGGAAATGCAATAGGTGCCAAGATGGTCTAGGTCCACAGGGTCCCCATTTGATATCGGTTGGTTAGACAAGCCGCCCACCATTGGCCGAGCACTATTTTGATATCTGTGTCCATGCCCACAAGCCGACTGTTCAAATTTCCTTGCTCTAATTGGGCGAGAAACCGGAAATATCCGTTTTTTATTCGCAGTTTCTAAACCACCCACATCATGTAGGGCAACGATAGCCCCTCTGTAGCCATTTGCAAGCAAACGGACGACGGATACGAAATGAAAATAAATGTTAATTTTTATGGCTATTTAGCCTCGATTGTCTTGTTCACAATTTTCAGCGGTTGTGCGGGGCGCCAGTATTCCCATTTGCTGATGGATGACGATGTCGACATGGTTGGCAGTCATGCGGCGGGCGCGGCGACTTGGAACCCGCTTGTCGATGAATCGGTCGCCAAACTGCTGGGGCGATGCCCGCCCGCGGTCCAAACGGTCGGCTTTGATTTGGCTGGCCAGGCGACGATTGGGCAATTAGCCGGTCACCTTCCGCAAAGCAGCGAGATCGGTTCGGCACTGGCCACGGGACCGGCGAGCGTTTGCTTTATTGGGATTGAGAACAAAAGTGCGGAAGAGTTGCTTGACTTCAAGGACCAGCTCTACGAGCGAATCGACTCACAAATCAACTCAGCCGAGACGTTTCGCTGCATCAGCCGGCGGATGGTTGATGCAGCATTATTGGAAACCCGTCTGCGCCCCGATTCATTGTTCTTGCCAGAAAACCGGCAGATCTTTGCAGCATCCTTGGGCCGAGCCGGAACGCCAGTCGACTATTTGCTCTACGCCACGATCACAAGTGGCACGACGGATCGCAACAAGAGCAGCCAACGCGATTATGTGTTGACGCTGGAAATGGTCAATCTGCACACTGGCGATTTCTTGAAGGAGTCTGCGAAGATTCGCAAGGGATATTCTAAGGCCAGAACTGGAAAATGGTGGAATTACGGCCCATTCGGCCAAGCGGATGGTTAGTAGCCGAGTCTCTCCGAGACTCGGGTTTTTGAAGCAGACGTGTCGCCAGTAGCCGAGTCTCTCCGAGACTCGGGTTTTCGAAGTAGACGTGTCACCAGTAGCCGAGTCTCTCCGAGACTCGGGTTTTCGAAGCAGACCTGTCACCAGTAGCCGAGTCTCTCCGAGACTCGGGTTTTCGAAGCAGACCTGTCGCCAGTAGCCGAGTCTCTCCGAGACTCGGGTTTTCGAAGTAGACGTTTCGCCAGTAGCCGAGTCTCTCCGAGACTCGGGTTTTTGAAGTAGACGTTTCGCCAGTAGCCGAGTCTCTCCGAGACTCGGGTTTTCGAAGCAGACGTGTCGCCAGTAGCCGAGTCTCTCCGAGACTCGGGTTTTCGAAGTAGACGTTTCACCAGTAGCCGAGTCTCTCCGAGACTCGGGTTTTCGAAGCAGATGAGATATTCGTCTCGGAGAGACGAAGCTACTAAAGTTCTCGCATGAAATCGATCAACCCTTTCGTCGTTATCTTCATGCTGCTCCTTATCAGCAGCGGTGGGTGTGCTCGATCGCTAGCCCGCATCGATATGGCTCGCGATGCCTTTGTAGCGGGTGACCTGACGGCGGCAGAAGAGACACTGGTGGAACTTTCGCAATCCAAGGATCGATATTCGTCTGCTGCATCACTCGATTTGGCGATGGTTGAATTAGCCGCTGGCGATGCCAAATCGGCGGAACGGCGGTTTCGAAAACTACGGGATGATTTCGATGCCTTAGCAAGTTTTGCACCCATGCATGAGGCCGCGGCGATGGTTGGCGACGATACCGCACGCGTCTATCGTCCGGCGGCTTACGAGCAAATCATGATTCGTGCCATGTTGGCGGTTTGTTCTCTGGCAACCGATGGGGCGGACGCGGAAAGCTATGCACTGCAAGCGGCGATGCGACAATCGGAATTGGCCGAGGATGCGAAGAGCCGAGGGATCGAGAATGTTTCGGAGATCTACCAATCGATCGCATTCGCTCCCTATTTGCGCGGCGTCCTACGTGAAGCCACGCATCACGATTACGACGATGCTGCTCGTGCCTACCAACTCGTCAGTGCGGTAGAACCTCGCTTTTCCGCTGTTTCGAACGATATCGCCCGGGCTAATCTGGGAAGTCATAGTAACCCCGGACATGGGGTCTTGTACGTGATCGGATGCGTCGGACGCGGCCCCATTTTGAAAGAGGTCGAAGCACCGACGACCACTGCGGCAATGCAAATTGCTTCCTCGGTTTTGAACGTGACGGCGAATCAGAAGGATGACAAGAAGGATCGAGCGGTTGCGTTACCCAATATCGCTTCGGTTAAAATCCCGCAAGTCATCACGCCCCCATCGGAAGTGGTCGGATTGGGGGTGCGAGCCGACGGGGTCGCGATCGGTGTGACCGAGGTTTTAACGAGCGTTAGTGAGTTGGCGACGAAGCAGACGGAGGCCGAGATGCCATGGACGATCGCTCGAGCGGTGATGCGCCGTGCGGCCAAAGAGACGACCGTTGCGACCGTCGGCAATCAATTGGGACTCTCGGGAGCCGCAGGGTCGCTATTCCATTTTGCCGTAGCTTCGGCTTGGAGCGGCAGTGAACATGTCGACACGCGGTGTTGGGGGCTCTTGCCAAGAGAGATTCAAGTGCTCCGAGCCGAATTACCAGCGGGTGATTACACGATCTCGCTCAGCTCTATCGGAAGGTCGGGACATCCGATCGGAAGCGGTGTCGAACGCCCCGTGACGATCGTCGACGGACGAAACGAGTACATCATCGCAATCGCTCCTGAAACGACCATTTACTTGGCGAAGTGAAACTTCCAAGCTTGACTTGAGCGTCTCGTTTTTCCTAGGTTTCCCTGTCATGGAATTCTCTCTTTTTCGGTGGTTTTAGTATTTATGGCGTTTGGGCGACGCACGATCGATCGTCGGCGACGGGTTCTGTATTCAACTCAGCAAGCCGATCTGGTTACTTCGACGGCGGCTAGTCGCCGGGCAGCCGAGCATTTGCGCGAAGCTCGAAAGCCTACGGAGGCGTTTGGGTCGCGGGTTCATCGGCGGCTTCGCGGTCGATGGTTCTCGCTCGTTCCCGTTAAACGACGCACGCTCGTTGGCGTCTCAGGGGCGATGTTTTTAGTCGTATTGCTGCTTTTGATTGCCCATTATGCCTCTGTCGCTTGGCCATCGATTGCCAATCGTCCCGAGATTGCGCGTCCCCTTAGGCTCGATCGGGCCGATAGTTTCGGGAAATGGGTTGAAGCGATTTTGTTGGCCCTGTCGGCGGGGGCCTCATTGCTGATCTATCAAGTACGGCGCTACCGGATCGACGATTACGTGGGGCAATACCGATTGTGGCGTTTGGTCATTATCACCCTGGTGTTGGCGAGTGTGCATTCGTTGGTGGGTGTGGTCGATTGGGCAGGCGCGATCTTGGACAGCATGCTCGGACAACGCGTGGCATTGGCAGGAAACGATTGGCTTCGAGTCGTCCTTTCGCTTGGAGGAGCGATTCTGGCGCTACGGATGATCGCCGAAGTCCGTCGCTCGACTTGGTCTTTGCTGACAATGATCGCCACTTGGACCTTCCTTGCTATACCGGCGAGTGCCAATTGGAACTTCATCTCGGTCGACACCTTGAACAAATGGACGGTGGTAACCTGTTTGCCCCTCGTCGCGTCGGCGACTCTGTTTGCTTCGCTCGGTGGCTACTTAAGAATGCTTGTTCGGCAAGTACGTAAGTTAGACGAAAAGGATTCGATCGCTGACCGCTTGGAAGAATTCAAACAAAAATGGCTGACACGATCCAAGGATTCCAATGTCGAAGAACAGCCAAGCGAAAAAACAGGACCACGAAAGCCGGAACCAAGGCTCACAAAGCAAGCAGAACCAACGCCAACCCTCGAAGCCGATGCAGTGGATGAGCCGGCGAAGAAGAAGCGGCGATGGTTTGGGTTAAGAGCAGCCAAGACAGAATCGACTCCAAACGCGGATACTGATTCGGCCGCCAGCGATGAAGAGCCTGCCAAGCATGATGACTTGGCTGATGACTTGGCGCTACCGGAAGCGAGCGGCGGCGACGCGGGTATCAAGAAACGCCGCTTCTCACTTGGCTTTTTAAAGCGAAAGCCGAAGTCGCCCGCAGCGACCGATGAGGAAGCGAGTGACGGCCTAGCCGACGAGGATGAAGCTCCGGTCGCTGCTGCGCAGCCTCGCAAGCCGCCCCTCCAAGCGAATCGTCGACGCCAAGAAGATCTCGGTGACAGCGACGATGGGAACCCGTCCGTTCAGCAAGAGGATGTCGATTGGGATTCTCTTAGTAAGACCGAACGGCGGCGTTTGCGAAAGCAGCTTAAACGCCAAGGGCGTGCTGCATAAGGCGGCGAGCCACAATACGTAGTGGATCTTGTTAAAGATCCTTTATCAAACAATACGTAGTGGATCTTGTTAAAGATCCTTTAACGCATGGGATCTTTAACAAGATCCACTACCAAATCACTGCGAAATAGCATCAAACGTGGCGATCATTGAGATCGGTCGAAATCAATTGTTGCGAAACGCCAGCGGTGAACGATGGCCTCGGTGCCTTTTCCCGGCTGGGGTTGGTGTTTTTCCCCTTTGAACAATGGGCGGAACGATGGGCGGAACAATGGGCGGTTGTGTTTTGGGTTCCCCAGGTCGAAAATCGCGTCCCGTTCTACAAAAGGAGCGGCATCCATGGATCGGAGGAGTCCTTCGAAGCTAGGCTCATGATTCTTGACCCACGACGCTCCGCTATTCAATTCCGTTCCCCAAATGGGTCGAGAGGTTATCGGTGCGAAATGATGACGCCGGTAAGCCTTCGCGGTTCATCAAATTGGGTCGGTCTGCGTTGCCCCAAGCGAAACGAACGTTTGTCGGATGTTGGACTTGATCGCTATGGACGAAGATACTGTCACCCTGGATGACCGCTTCGGCAGGCACAAACACGTTATCTTTGCCAGCGATCGTGAAGTGCGAAAGTGGCTTTCCATCGCGACTCGCCAAACCGCTGCCAACGTGCTGAAACTGAATCTGAATTTGGTCCGAAACGATTTGGTGTCCCTTGTAGATTGGTCCCGAGTACACGAGTCCCTTACGGCCGTAATCTCTCGCCAGCGCAATCAAGGCTAACCGCTCACCCACGGGTCTCTTTTCTTTTGGATGGATATTGGTTTCGTCACCGATGTCCATGGTGACAACCATGCCGGTGTTGGGGACCGAGAGGGTTTTCAATTGAGCTTCGCGAAGGAGAGCGGCAGGAACTTTTGTGTAGCCGTACTTGAAAGGGGCGATTTGAACGAAGTAAAATGGAAAGTCACCTTGATTCCATTCCTCTCGCCAACTTTCGATCAGGGCTGGGAAAAGTTTTTGATACTGGGCAGGCTTTTCCACGTTCGATTCACCTTGGTACCAAATCACGCCGCGGAAAGCAAAGGGAACCAAAGGGTGGATCATGTTATTGTATAGAACCGATGGCAAGCCATGCTTGATACCTTTTGGCATTTTGGCGGATCGAGCATGAACGACTCCAAACTCTTTCATCAACGCGGGGTATTGTTTGCGAGTCTCATCAAACTCAGGGAAATCGCTTGCGATAATCTCTTCGCGGACCCAAGCTTCTGCTGGTGAGCCGCCCCAATTGGTTGAAATCAATCCGATCGGCACATTCAAATCCTTCTGCAATCGGTTGGCAAAGAAGTAGGCGACGGCGCTGTAAGTCAAAACCGTTTTCGGGTTGCATACGGACCAACGCGTTTGCACATCGTCCTGTGCCTCCAATGCTAGGGCTTGGGGAACTTCGCAGTAACGAATGGTAGGCTGGTTCGCCTTCGCGACGGCTTCGCCAAAATAGGTAGGGCCGAAACCTCTCATTTTCCACTGCATATTGGATTGCCCCGAGCAGATCCAAACTTCGCCTATGAGAACGTCGTCAAGCTTTACCGTATCGGATCCTGCCTTGACGACAACATTGTAGGGGGTATCTCCTGCTGCGGGCGTCTTGAGTGTGGTTTGCCATCGGCCACTTGCGTTGGCGGTGGTTTTTGAAATCGCTTGGTTCCAAGAACCAGACACCCAAACAGGTTCTCCGGGTTTGGCCATTCCCCAAATCGGAGCATCCGTTTGCTGCTGCAGCACCATCTTGCTTCCAAACACGCCCGCCAAGCGAAGTGCGGGTGTTTTGTCGTCGGATTGCTTCTGCAGCAAGCCTTGTTGGCGTTGTTCCTCGACAGTGGCTTGGCGTTGGCCGTACGTCAACGGAGCAAAACACGTGAGGAAAAGAGCAACGATGCACAATGGACGGATGATTGTCATGAGATCTTTTGCGGTAGGTAAGAGAGGGACCAAAACACAGTCGGTCGTATATTGTAAATCAATTGGGATCAGATGGAATCGAGCGAGCGGAGGGTGCCGCTTGGCTCGGGGGCCTCTTCAATCGAACGAATGGTATCGTTGATAAGATCTCGCCATTTGGCGTCCCCGCTACTGGTCAGTCCCTTGGCGGTCTGGCGTAGTGGCTCCAAATAGGGCTTGCCATGTCCAGCGTAGGATTTTAGTAGTTTCGCAGCTTGTGGCATTCGGTTCACTTTGCCCCAAGAGGTATCAGCCAATAGCATTGCCGAGACTTCCGCCCCTTCCTTAAGTTTCAATTTCGTGAGTATTTCCGCACAGGATATTCGTAGTTTGTTGCTAAACATAACGTTTCCGATCGAGCCGTGCTTAGCTTTCTCATAGATGAGTGGCAACAGAGCGACCAATTCGTTGTCGGGTAAAGCAGGCAATCCAATCGCGACGCGCGACGAAACGAGGCAATCTTCGTCATTAAGTAATCGCTTGATCGCGATACCTGCTGCCCGCCGGTCGCTGGGTGCGGCTAGCAATTTTCCTGCTGCAGCAGGTCGAATACTGATTGGAAAAAACATACTGCCGATCGCCTGGGTGAATACGGGCTCTTCGTTCTCATGCTTTGCCAAATGCTGTACCGCAGCTAGCCATGCGGCTTGTCGATTGATCCGGGCGAGTGCCTCAAAGGCAGCGATTCGAACGGTGACGTCACGATCTTCAAGCAATCGGGAACAGGCAGCAAAGTTGCTTGACGCACGAAGAGCCGCGATTCGTTCGATTGGGTCTCGCGACGTGAGTCGACTTGGTACGGTGGGAGCGATCTTGCGACGGCGTAGTTCGGTCTCACTCTTGTTTCGCACAATCGGTGACCAGGAAGCGAGCAGTTCTTCCAAGACTTTGCGATCGGCATTGCCGTAATCCACTTTCCCAGCGGCGATCGTTTCCGCGATTTCGGCACTGGTAAAGGAGGGGGGCTCTTTGACATTCTTTCCGGTGATTCGCAGTTTCTTCAGAGGGGTGGAGAAGTGAAGCAGATAGGCTCCCGGGCAATCCCAGTTCGAATAGGCGTTGCCGGGACGTTGTTTTGGATATCCCTGGTACGGAAAGCGAAGTTCATGGTCTCGGGCTAAATCGTAATACCAGCCGAATTCGTCCAGCCATGCGCCGGTCGCTTTTGGACCTGCGAGTGAAACCGCTGGCAATGACCAAAACATGTTAAAGAAATTCCCCGTGTGCCCCTGCTCGCGGTCGATTCCGTAGGAAGCCAACGCGGTGCGAACGTAATAGTTGGTTGCCTGTTCGTCGCCGAGCAGACTAAATAGGATCGCTGCCGCAGAGTTCTTGCCGTTGTCGTCGTGGCCGTATTGCAAGTTGGGCGGCCCGTCACCGTAGGGGATCGCTCCCAAATTGACGTGACGGCGAAAAAAGTCGGCACTAAGTGAAATGCTCTCGTCCAATCCATCCACCTTGACCCCGCATTCTCGAGCCAATACCAAGGAGATTGCACACGGTAATCCGACCGCATTGACCGCTCCATATCCGATCAACCGATCACGGCTGGTGTCCACGAAACTGTGCCCCCAAGTGCCCAACGGCCCTTGGCCTCGGACCAGATACTCCGTCAAACGTTGGATTTCCTTGAGTACCGTTTGATCCTTACTGGCCAGATAGTACTCGCATAAAAACAGATTGGTGAACGAGAATGACCAACAAGGCAATGACGAGTTGGGGGCGAGCGGTTTAGCGACGGTGTCATGAGCATAGGCAATCAGCATCTTGTGATAGCCTGGTTCGCCACTGGCCAACAATGCCAAGGCGTTGAGATGGCTCGGGAGCGAAGGTCGTCCCAGTCCACGACGATAAATCCCTTGGCAACCGGCACGCAAAATCAACTCCGACTTGCGACAACGAAAGGGCGCCGTATCGGCAAATGCTGGCAGTTTTGGCAAAACGATGGTCACCGTTTCGACATCGCCATCGCGAAAAACCTCCAAGTCCAATCTGCCGTTGGATGATTCGGCGGGTTCGATGCTGCGAGCAAAGGCCAGTCGGGCATCCGAATCGAACCGGGTATGATTCACGCCCACAATCACGTCGCCCGGCCTAAGTTGATTCGCCGATGGGCCGTTTGGGCTAACCTTTGTAATCAAGATTTGCCTCGATTCGGAGGTATCGCCCTCCGCCCTTTTGCCGCCAGCTTGGCACCACCCTCGCGCACCGATTGGACCCAGCGTCCAATCGTGCGCCGCCACTTTTGGCACTTGGTCACCTTTGGTGAAATCCAAAAGCGAAGCGGGAGGTTTGGGGTCTTGGTCCCCCCAGGCAATATTTTGAGATACCGGGGCAGCCGCCATCAAGGCGAAAAACAAAAAAGCTGTTTGGAAATTCTTCATCGATCTCTCGGAGTGCGTTGAAACGCATGGAAGGCAGGCTATGAAGTGAAGTCGCCGAAAAGGGACACAACGGACTGAAGTTGGTCCTTCAACGCATTCTAGCAGTCTAAGCTGCATTGGCGAACACTTCTTGGACGAAAGGGTCGTCTTCGCATGGTTTTGCGCACATCATCCGCGCTGTTGGCCGTCTTCGGTCAACTCGCCCGCGGATGTGCTTTCTCATAGATAGCCAACAAGTTGGCGGCACTGACATGTGTGTAGATTTGCGTCGTCGCCAAACTTTTATGGCCGAGTAATTCTTGGACGCTGCGAATATCCGCACCGCGGTCGAGCAGGTGCGTTGCAAAACTGTGCCTCAGCGTATGCGGACTCGTACGGGTATCCAAACCTACCCGAGCGATGTACTTATCGAGCATTCGTCCAACACTTCGCGTTGTCAAAATCTTGCCAAAACGATTGACGAACACCGGGCCCTGACGACCAAGCAATTCAACTTGAGGATCGCGAACGCGACGTTTTCGGTAGGCGACAATCGCTTTGATGGCATAGGACCCAAGCGGACTCATGCGCTCTTTGCGACCTTTTCCACGCACTCGCACGATTTGCTCGTCCAAGTCCATGTCGCCATCACGCATCGCCACCAATTCACTGACACGCAGCCCTGCCGAATACATCGTCTCTAACATCGCCCGATCGCGAAGCCCCGCCGTCTCTTTCGCTGGCGGTGCTAGCAACAATGCGCCAACCTCTTCGTTGTTCAGCACGTGTGGCAACTTACGTTGGCGACGCGGGTTGCGAAGTGGCTTCGCCGGGTTGGACGTCGCGATTCCTTGACGCATCGCAAAGCGGTAGAAACTACGCAGCGATGCGAGTTTTCGGGCAATCGTCGTTCGAGCATACCCCGCTTCCTGTAACGCCGCCTGAAACGGGCGCAAATCTTGCGGGGTAAGCGAGCCAGGATGGGGGACGTTGCCACGGGTCGTCGAGAGCCACTCGACGAGTCCAAATAAATCCTCGCGATATGCTTTGATCGTCAAATCGGACGCATTCCGCTCGGTTGCAAGGTACTGCAAAAATTGGGCGATCGCTCGCTGCATGGGTGGCTCACTGGATCGTGATCGTAGCTGCGGGTAGTCGGGATGACGACGCACTAATGAAAATCTTCGATCGACAAGCTGTCAAACTCCTCACTGGCCATCATGTCGTCGTCACTGGGAACCGCATCGCGAATTTTTCGGCTCAACATTGCTGCGTCATACCAGGAGAAATCAAGCTCCGGGTCGGCGGCAAAACGGGCGAGTTGCCGAAGCGTGTCATCGCGGTTTTCATCATCAAACAAAAAGATGAATCGCTCTTCGCCTTTGACCAATGCCAAAACGTTGACTTCCTTATCCATGGAGACGATTATCCGGTTGCTGTCTTGTCGAAACTTGCCATTCAGCCGAGGTTGCCCGGCTTGCCTGGTCTTAGTGTCGGCTAAAAGGCCAGCGGAGGATTAGGTCAGGTTGGTCACTTCCGCCTCTCGACTCAAGCATTTCGGTAATGTGCAAGTGACAACAGAAACGAACGAAATCATCGCTACGTCGCAAATAACCCTGCCATCCTCCCGGGCGTGCATCATCCCCCGTATTGACATAGTCGGAAAGGCGATTGGTAAAGTAAGAATCGTCCCCTCGGTACAACCTCGTATGGGACAATACAGGATCGTGATTGATTGCTAAAGCAGGTCTTACCGGTGACGGGGGGGCGGGGATCAAGTCGGTTGGGTCGGGCCAGTTTGGTGGCAGCGGTACTTCGTAAGCATTGGGGGCTTCGTAAGCATTGGGGGCTTGGTATGCCAAATCATCGAAGCATTGAGGAGAGTTGTCGCCAGCGATCGGATTGGAATCGGAAGCAACGATCGGCAACGGTAATTCGCCGCCAACTTGGTGAAGCTTGGTTGCGTCCGTCGGACCCGATGCTCCGACGGAACCGGAAAGGGTGCCGGAAAGAGTGCCCGAGCCCACGGCGGATTCGTCAACAGACAGCGGGGTTTGCGTCGCCAATTGGCTGCGAGCAAGTTCGAATTCGGCTTCGCGAGCAATGCGCCGCGGAATATGTTGTTCGTCCTCGGTTCCCCACGGCAAACCATATCCAGCGGGGATAGGATGAAAACCTTCGTTGGCGGCGTACCAGCGGACGGTCATTGCCATGCGAGGCGGATAAAAGGCCTGGTAATCGGTCACCGAACCAACAATCACGGCTTCGACACCCATCATTCTTGCCAACCGTTGGAAATCCTCGCCGCTGGTCGGTTCCCCGTAGGCTGCGGTATACTGCATCCACTGGACCCGAGTGACTCCCGTTGGCAGAACTTCGAAACCAGGAATCGCTTGAAGAGCTGCGTAATAAGCTTCGGCAACCTCGGTCGTGTTCAGGGTCGGATCGTTGCTTTGGTTAAAGAATGGCAACACTGCAACCTGTTTCATCTGAGGAAACGGGTTGTGGATGACTTCGCGAAACTCGGTATCTGGTACGAGCGAGCAGCCAGTCAAAACGACCGTAGCGGCGGCGAAGATCAATGCAGCAACGTATCGGCGAAGTTTCACGGGATGCCTCAATAAGCAACACGCGCATAATCTCTCCGCCCCCGCTAGGTTGATCGGACTTTGATCAGCCGACACTGAACCAATTCTTCGGTTTTTGGTGACTTTTCCGCAAACGCCAACCCCGATTGCTGCCAAATAGCCGAAAAGACGGTGTTTTCGTGCTCCTGCTCCTGCTCCTGCTCCTGCTCCTGCTCCTGCTCCTGCTCGTGCTCCTACTCGTACTCCTACTCGTACTCCTACTCGTACTCCTACTCGTACTCCTACTCGTACTCGTACTCGTACTCCTACTCCTACTCGTACTCCTACTCCTACTCGTACTCGTGCTCCCGTGCTCCCGTGCTCAGTCTTGCTTGGTACTCGAACAGGAAGTGTCTTGGACGTACGAGTACGAGTACGAGTACGAGTACGAGTGCGAAGTGCGAAGTGCGAAGTGCGAAGTGCGAGTACGGGTACGGGTACGGGTACGGGTACGGTACGGTACGGGTACGGGTACGGGTACGGTACGGTACGGGTACGAGTACGGGTACGAGTACGAGTACGAGTACGAGTACGAAGTACGAAGTACGAAGTACGAAGTACGGGTAAAACTTTTTGCTAGTCTTGGTAGCGATTTGCGAGGGGGGGGCGATTTTCGTCAGTATTTGTTGAAAAGTACCGATCGTGGTAGTGTTGATTGTTTAATCGCGTCCGCGAATTTGGTGATCCATTCGTTTTTGCGTACTCCCTGCCATTGGCTGAAATCATTGCAAACTTCGATTTCGATGCCGAGATAGGATTCAGCGGCAAATTTTGTTCTTAAGTAAGTTGTAAAACCGTCATCGCATCCTTGATACGGTTCATTGTGCCGAATCCGCAGCCGAGGCGTCGAATCCGAGAGTCGATCGACCAATTTGCTACTAAACGAAGCTTCACGGAGGCGGTTCGGGTCGTACAAGACCCCGACGTCCACGCCGCGAAGGATGCCACGAAACCGCCTCGTAAAGGTATGCATCGAGAGGTGCAAAACGGATTCGCCGCTGGCGACGCTATCCGAAATACTTGCTTCTACCTTTTGACGATAAGGAAAATAGTGTTCCTCAAGGATTTGTTTCTTGATCGCTTTCGGCAAACCGCCGGTGTAGCGGGAATACAACTGTGGATGATCGAGCGATCGGTTGAGTTCAACGAGCAATCGCGATATTTTCGAAAAAGTGATTCCCGCACTCAACCGTTCGGCCAATGATTTCGCGATTGACAAGGCACCGCGGTCATAGCCGCGATGGCTCGACAAGTCCTTTTGGGCTCGTGTGGAAGCGAATAGGGATTGGAACGACGGCGGAATCTGGCTCCCACCGTGCTCACAGGTTATCAGGGGTATCAAGAGAGGGCGTTTCAGGTGAAGGAGAAACAATCACTTACACAACCTTTATACTACCCAATTCGAGGGTAGCGAAGCTCGCCAGGCGTTCCGGATTGCTCCTCGAATCGTCGTTTGTATCCGAGCAGACTCGTTTCATGGCGGATTTCAGTTAAACTATGGTCCGTAGGGGGCCTTCGCTTCCACAAATATGAGAATATGAACCTTTACCTCTGTTTCGAAAGCGTGGCGGCGTGGGCGAAGAGCCGGATCTGATTGACCGAGCCTTGAAAGGCGATCGGACGGCGTTTACCCGTCTGGTCCTGCTCAATCAGGATCGTTTGTTTGCGTCGATGATCCAGGTTACCGGGTCACCCGACGAAGCCGAAGAAGTGGTGCAAGAGGCTTTCATTCGCGCTTTTGTCAAACTCGATACCTTTCAGCGCAACAGCCAATTTTTTACCTGGCTCTATCGTATCGCGTTCAATACCGCCCTGACACGCCGTAGGCGAAGACGAGCACGGGTGTCGCTCGACCAATTCCAAGAGAAAAGCGGCATCGAACTATCCGACGAACGAGTGCAATCCGTTGACGAACCGATGCTGCAGCAGGAACGGATCACGATGGTTCGGGCTGCGATGGACCAATTGACGGACGAACATCGTGCGATTCTCGTGCTGCGAGAAATGGAGGATCGGTCGTATGAGACGATCGCCGAAATACTCGACATCTCCATCGGAACCGTCCGCAGCCGGCTCAGTCGTGCTCGCGCCCAACTAAAACTTTCGCTCGAAGCGATCATGAAAGCCGAAGAGTCTTCGGCGAATGAGAGCTAGCCCGGATGATTCATTAGCCGTTTTGGCGATAGCCCGCTAACGCCAAAACGGCTAATACGCAGACTGTTTTTCGAGCAATGAACGTAAACGCTTGAAGGCGTAGACGTTAGCAAAACAATTTGCAAGCCCATGAATGATCCGGGCTAGCGCTTCGAGTTCATCGTGACGCTCACCGAGAGGTGTCTGAAAAATCGACCGTTGCGATTGGCCAAAACCCCGTGCGGCGCGACGGGCGTCTGAAATTCTATTTTTGTAGAAGTCGGGCTTGTGTCGCTCCTGTGTTTCTATTAACATAGAAGTTCTATTGAAGTAGAAGCTGCCAGCAAGGAAATACGAGCAGCCCACGGCATTCGAACTGGAAAAACCAAGATCATGGCGAGAAAGAAATCCAAACACCCCACCGCACTCGAGCTGGAGATACTAAAGATCCTTTGGGTGAAAGCGCCCCGAACCGTGCGGGAGGTGCGTGAGACCATGTTGGCGTCGGGGCGGGAGCTGGCGCATACGTCGCTGATCACGACACTGAATGTGATGTTCGACAAGGGGTTCGTGAAGCGGACCACGGCGAAGGAGAGTCGCGGCTATGCTTTTTCTCCTAAGGTTTCACGTGCGGATGTGTCTCAAGGAATGGTGGGTGATCTGGTCGAACGCGTGTTTGAGGGCTCGGCTTCGGCTTTATTGTTGAGCCTACTGGAGAATGAACAACTCGACGATGCTGACCATGCTGAGTTGCGCAGGGCGATCAACCGTTATCGAAGAGGAGAACAGACATGATGGACTGGGCATTGAAATTTACCCATGCGGCAGCGCACGTGTTGTGGGCGGGGGCGCTGGTAGCGTTGGCGGTGTTTGCGATCGAACGACTCCTGGTTCGCTCGGCGGCGGGGCGGCATGCGGTTCATTTGTTTGGGATGATCCTGACGATGCTAGTGCTGCCGATCGCGTTCTTCATGGCACCTCTGCAGAGTGAACGATCGGCACCGACCCCGGTGACGAAATCTCTGGTGACGAAATCTCTGGTAACGAAATCGGATCAAACGGCCGCGGCCCCCACCCCTGCGGTTGCCGGCACCGTTGCGATTACGGAGGCGCCTGCGATCGTGATTCAGGCAAGAGGTGTCGGTGATACGAAGGTGGTTGATGTTGAGTCCCCTCGGGCACCGGTTGCCGCTGAATCGATCGGGAGTGTGGAATGGATTGCACCGTGGGTGGCCGGTGCGTATCTGGTTGGTTTGCTCGGTATGCTTGTGCGCATGGGCTGCGGATTCGCAGGATCAGCTTGGTTGCGGCAGCGCGGCGAACCGGTCAGCGCCGGAGTATGGACCGACTCTCTGCGGCGACTGGGAGATCGGATGAAGCTTCGCACGCAACCGATGTTGAGGTGGTCGCGCGACGTCGCATCACCGGTGCTCATTGGTTTTGTGAAGCCTGTCATTCTATTGCCGGTCGCTTTGGCGAGCCAGTTGAGTCCGGCCCAGGTCGAAGCGATACTGGCGCATGAACTTGCACACCTTCGGCGAGGAGACATCTGGGCGCTCGCCGTGCAACGGGTGGTCGAGATGGTTTTGTTCTTCCATCCGGCGGTGTGGTGGATGAGTCACTGTATGGAGGCAGCCCGCGAGGAGGCCTGTGACGATCTGGTGGTCGAAGCGGGTTGTGACCCGGCGGACTATGCCGAGGCGCTGGTGATCTGTTCAGCGTACCGTCTGGAGCGAAAGAACACTCCGGCGAAGCTCGCTGCACAATTGGCAGCGACGGGAAAAGGCGAAAAACATTTGCGTCATCGCGTTTTGCGACTGATCGGCGGGGGCGATGACGGATTGATACGACTGGGGCGGACGGGCTGGGTATTGAGTCTGTTGCTGGTCGGTGGTGTGACATTGGCAGTGGCGGCGGCAGGCACGGGACGGACGGACTTGGCGGACTTTGATTTTGACAATCCACCGCCCGGTTATGAAAAGGGCATCCAGGTGGCAGACCGGAATCAACGGTTCACGGTGGACGGCCTTCCATTCCAGGCGAGCCCGCTGCGATGGGAGCAGGAAGGGTGGCTGCGACTGCCGAAGGACCAGCAAGGACCGGGCGAAGAGTTATTCCTGAACTTGGGTGTCTCGGGCGGATATGAGATCGTTGAGATTCGCTTGTTCGACCACGCCACGCGTGAACTGATTCATGACAGCAAGTGGCGGTCTCCGGAGGTCAATCGTCCGGAATTCGTGAGCGAACGTATCGGCTTGGAAAACTGGCTGCGCATCAAAGAGACGGGCGGAACGCTTCCGGACACGATGGATGTCTGGCTGCGATTGGCCACCGAGCGCGGCGGCCACGTTTTTGTGCTGCCGGCGAAGACCGGGGCATCGGCGAGCCATAACGGCAGCGAGGTGGTCATCACCACACTTCTGGCAGGTTCGATGAACGGGAAGTCCGGCCCCAGCGGAGAGATGCAGTGGGATCTCGCCACGGTGCATGCTGAAGATCGCGAGCTTACGGTGAACATCGAGAATCGCGGAAAACGGCTTGATGGCCGGTATCATCTTGTGGCGGTAAATCGGGACGGCTCGCGTCACCCAATGGACGATACCCACTTTCGGGACTTCCAGAGAATGGGGCCGCACGCGTATTTCCATATGGATGTGGCGTTGGAGGATGTTGACCACTTTGAACTGATTCCTTTCAGGGATCGTCATAAGTTCTTTTTTAATGGACTGGAGGTACCAGTGCCAGCCGAACCGGTTGAAACGCCAGCAGGCAACAGCTTGGATGCTACTGCTCCAGACTTCAACAAACAGGCGTTCGCACGTCTGAAAACATGGGACACCTATTTGGAATCCCTTACAGACCCTTTGAGCGTTGATCCGGGCTATCCGACCTCGCAAATTGCGCGTACTCCCCAGGAATGGAAGGACCTGGAGCAGACCGAGCATTTTCTGGAGCGGGCCAAGTTTGCCGTATGGATCGCTGATGAACTGTTGCCGGCAATTGATCGGTATGGCAAGGACTTGAAGCAAGAGTTGTTGCAACGCGACTTTTCCAGTCGGCCGTTACACGAGAAAAGCCGGCTGGATCTGGCAGTGGTAAATCAAGCGGGCTTGTTGGGAAGAACAATCAGCCTGACACGCAAGCATCTGGCCGGCCCGTCCCGCTACGCAGAATTGGCGCATTATTCGTCAGAAAAACTGCTGGCGGACTTGTTCGAGGTTTCGTTGCGTGAGTTGAAACTCTTTGAGTTGGTGGATGAATCAGACACCGCGGAAACGTCGATCGCCGAGCAAGAGATTCGTCGAGACAGAGCGCTCAAAAATTATCGCAGCCGCAATGCATTGCATCTTCCTGAGCGTCTGAAACAACTGCCCCGATATCGGGCTCGCGTTGTGGATTCCTCTGGAAATGGTATCGCTGGCGTCGTTCTGACTTTTCACGCCGGATCGGAGCTGCTGGGAAGGGTCTTGAGCGACGAGAATGGAGATCTCCTTCTTCCCGCCGTCGATTTCGGGCAGACGATTACGATCACTTCCCAAGCCCAGGAAAACTGGCCGCGTAATGAAATGACAACAACCCGGCGTGAGGACGGAACCTTCGATCGCCATGAGATCGAACTTCGTGGCACGGTGCCGTCGGAAACCTCCAGTCCCAATGGGATCTACCGGGTCCGCCCCTCCGACTCAAACGAGAAAGGCATTGAAGTTTCACGCAGCGACACCGATGGAACCGTGATTCTGCTGGACCGTTTGACCGATCAATTCGGCACGCCCTCCATGACATCGATCGCAAACGACAACACACGTTTTCGGATTGATCTGAAAGCGGCCGGGCCGTTCGCCGAGGGCGAGGGCATCGGCCACATGGCCCTCGTGATCGACGGGCTCTGCACGACGGTCTGGAGTCATTCCGATCCCGACAAGCAACACCGGATGGACCTTTCATCCCAAGTCGTCGGCAATGAGGCGCCGGCAAGATTCGCCGCCGAACTCGGGATCGAGCCAAAATTGCGGCGTCACCCCGGCCACAAGATGGAGGTCCGCTTTTCACCGACGAAACCGGCATTCAAGCTGGGCGAACCGGTTATCCTCCGAATGGAGGTCAAGAATGTCAGCGATAAAAACTTCTCCTTTGTAGACGGCGGTCAGCAGCGCGGTCCGCGCAACAACCAGTTTGGCTTCACCGCGTTTCGAGGATCCGGCAATGGGCCGGAAGTCCCCGATACCGGAGATCCGTCTAGCGCTGGAGGGAAGCTTAGATTCATCACTCTCGAACCCGGCCAGGTTTTTGAGAAGGAGGTGGATCTCACCAAGTGGTTCGATCTCGCCCAGCCCGACATCTACAAGATCGACGGACGCTTTGAAATGGTAATTAACAAGGATGCCGGCCAGCACCTGTTCGGCTGGGATGACATGGCGACAGGTACAACGTTGGTTACGATTGCGAAGGAGGGAGCCACGGTTGAGGACGCGGATCTGCCGAAGTCGATCCAGGAGAAACGGGACCGGCTGCTGGCCGAATTGCTCGCGGCACTCAAAGCGGCAGGCGTTACCAACTACAAGCTGAACAACGACGGCCAGATCGATGACCTTTATCTCGGACGTCTAGCAACGGACGAATTGCTCGCGATGCTCCAGGGGCAACGTTCTATCCGTCGACTGAATCTCGAAACGGCAAACGTCAGCGAAGATGCGCTGTCCGTTCTGGGAAGCCTTGATCGGTTGGAATACCTGAGTCTCTACGAGACTGGGCTGACCGACGCTGGACTTGCGCATATCGCATCGAATACCCGGCTAAAAGAGCTGGTTTTGCATGGTAACAACATCACCGACGCCGGTCTTCGCCACCTGCGGGGAATGCAAGAGTTGCGTAAATTGTCGATAAACAACACGCTGTCAGTTAAGTCCAACATGCAAATCGGCGATGAAGGCATGAAGCACCTTGGGCAACTTCGTTCGCTTGAACTTCTCGACCTACAGAAGACCGACGTTACGAGCAAGGGGCTCGAACAACTCGCCGATCTTCCGAACGTGAAAATGCTTTTACTCGCCGGCGCGGCGATTGACGATGCGGCCCGTGCGCCTATTTCGCGTATGAGGACGTTACGCAACCTCGGTCTCAGGAATACGAAGGTAACCGACCGGGGGCTTCAGAGGCTCTTAAAAGAAGGCCCGCCCCTCGAACGCCTGAGTCTGCAAAGCGATAACACTACCGACACGGCACTTGCCGCAATCGGTGAGAAGGCAAGCCTTACGAGCCTTGAACTTACGGGCCGACGTTTCACGGACGATGGCCTGGCGAATCTCGCGAACCTGCAGCAGCTCGAACGGATTGATCTGACCGGGATGTCGATTCATCCAATGGCGCCTGGCCTACAATTTACACACCGAGGACTTATGCATTTTGCGAAGCTGCAGAATCTTCGCAACCTGTGGCTCAACAGGATCACGCTCGGCGAGCAGGAAATCAACGCGTTGGGTCAGATCAAACAGTTAGAGCATTTGCATCTCATGCCGCCCGGCTGCAGTGATGACGAGATATTGCGTTTGAAATGGATGCTTCCTGATACGGACGTCTCGCCCTTCGGCGGCGATAGGATCGTAGGGGTCAACAAACCGGTCATCCAGGGCCGGGTTCTTGGCATCGACGGAAAGCCTGCAATCGGATATCGCGTGACGGCACTCCCAAGCGCGTGGAGCGGGAGAGGGGGTTGGCCGCCCGAGACGACTACCGACAGGGAAGGGAAGTTCAACTTCAGTAATCTGCCAGACGGCCCGTGTGATGTTTCGGTGACTTCCGTTCCGCTGACCAATCAGCCGAACATGCGGATTGAGGGCGTTGTCTTGAAGAAGCGCGAGCCAGCCTACGTGGAGCTATCGCTTGAGCAGAAGTATCATTTCGGCGGCCGTGTGACCAACGAAAAGGACGAGCCGCATGCGGGCCGCAACGTGCTGGCGATCTGGAAAGACCCCTCGGGCAAGCACACGTATAGCAGCAACACCAAGACGGACGCCTTCGGGCACTATCGGTTCGATGCGCCGTTTCCGATGGCGGAATCGATTCGACTGAACGGCGCGAATTCGTCTCGCGTCCCACGAAAATATAAGGTGGAGCATGGCCGCGACGATATCGACTTCAACGTGGACGCGACCGATGCCGAAACCGGCAGTGCTTCCGTGCCAACCGATCCCGGCAACACGGGCGAAACCGGCCGCGTGGTCGACTCCTCCGGAAACGGCGTGGGCGGAGCGAAGCTCCAATTCGTCAAGGGTGGGACGGTTGGCGATGATATTCTCGCAGAACGGTTTTCCAGACAGGACGGTTCCTTCGATGTGCCGCGATTGACAGGGCTGAGGCAGTTTCGCGTCTGCGTGGCTGCCGACGGCTATTATCCGCTCAATCGAGAGCATGCGCCGGTCGAAGGGCTTATCGACCAGCAGGGGCGCACACGACTGATCGACGGAGACGATGGCCTGAGCCGGACAATCCATTTGGTTCGCGCTGGATCGATTGAAGGGAAGGTGTTGGGGCCGGACGGGAAACCGCTCCGCCGGGCCCCACTGTCAATCTCGACATATTGTGACTTCGCACATATGTCGATCAGCACCGGGAATCACATGCGTGCCATGACCGACGACCAAGGCACGTTTCGGTTTGAAGACGTCCCGCCGGGAGAGATTGTGCTCTATTACCCCTGGGACGGCCCGACGGGTAGCGAAGTTCGCAGTGGCAAATGGCTCGCCCCTGACTCTCACAGCCAGGGCACTCCCAAGCCGCCCACGCAGGGAATCTGCTGGGTAAAGGTCCTGCACGCAAAGGAAGGTCAGGCCGTCGACCCAATCGTGGTCGATCTATCGAAGTCGCGTTGCGTTGTAGAAGGGCGCGTTACCGATGAACAGGGCGAGCCTGTCGGCAACGTCACCGTCCAGCCACTCTGGAAACGAGACGGCGGCTACTTCAGCGTCCACGGCAACGCTACTTTGCCCGCAAATGTCACCGATGCAGAAGGCCGCTATCGGATAACCGGCCTTCCGCCCGATGCGATTCACTTGGCGGTGTGGGGGCGAGGCTCGGAAAGGCAAATCGAATTCGAGCCGACTCCTGTCCATCTCACCGCCAATTCGCCTCTCCACCGCAACCTGAAAGTGCAGGTCAAGTTCCACGCGGCGCGCGGCAGCGGGGCGTTCGACGTGATCGCTAATCCGGGGCAAGTCGAGGTCCAAACGGAAGAGATCGCCACGGTCAATCCGCTGGAGATCGCCGAGCCGCCGAAGTTTGCCATCTATCAAGTGCTCGGTCACGAGAACGCTCCTTCATTTAACCGGCCGCAGGATTCGGCGCGCAGGCGGATTCTGTTCTCGGACAATGGCAAAGGCACGGATCGTTTTGACGCCATGAGGCCGGAGAACTATCCGTTGGCCGGATTGATATTGGCGGAACAACCGCTGCTGACGGAGGACGATCTGAGCGCCTATGGTTGGACGCGGCATGTGATGCGTCTGAAGCCGGGCGTGAGTGAGCGGCTACCAAAGCCCAGTGTGTGGGGCGTGCCGTTTGCCGTGGTCGTTGGTGGAAAGCCACTGTTCCTCGGCGCGTTTTGGACGGGACTCTCTTCCTATTCTGCAAACATGCCGATGATTTCTCTGGATCGCTGGCAATGGAATCTGCCGATTACAAATCCAGACTATCTGCCGCAGGACGCCATCCGCCTGGAGAACGCTCAGAGACTTGGGGGCGGAAACCTGCCGCGCGACCCGCGCCGGGACGAGCGTCTGTATCGCGTCCTCCAACAGGCGGGCAAGCTAGTTGATATTCGTTCCGGCGGCGAGCCGTGGGGTGAGGCGGTGGACGGCGTGACCGCGCGGCTGCGAACAGAACGCCAACCGCAGTGGTCGGAGGATTATGACACACCCTGGGTGCTGTTCGATTTGAAGAACGCTTCACAGGACTTGGAAGTATCGCTCAATGTTGGCGGTGCGCCGACTGAAGTGCTGGTGGACGGTGTCTTGTATCAAAACCACGAGCGCGTTGCTGGGCAGTTGCCAATTTGCAAGCCCGGCCAGAGCGCTATCGGCGCGACGCTGGTTCTGGACAAGCGATGGACGGCGGTGAAGAGCGTCAGCGGGTCGCCCGAGTTGAAACTCAAGCCTGGCAAGCACACCGTTCAGGCAATTGCCTACACTCTCCGCGCTGGGGAACACGTCGGCCAGCCAATCCGCGTGTTGAGCAATGCCATCGAACTCGTAATCAAGCCTGAACAGATGGACGCACCCATGCCGTTTGACGAATTGACAACCGTGATGCTGGATCCTGCCAATTTCAGAAAGGTGGCCGTTGTTCCTGGTGTTTCCGTGAATGAAGGTGCAAGGGACCGGTTCATCGTCATCGAGCGTTTGGCCCGGCTGTCTCGCGAGGAACAGGCAAAGTTGTTGCCGGCGTTCTACCACGACCTGGCCGCCCAAGCGGTCAATCCGGTCTTCGAGATGATTCTCAGCAGCAATCCGCACGATATCCTCGACCGAAAGGGTGGTCCCTATGACGGCAATACGGAACGCTGGGCACAGCAGCTTTCCGATGCCGCCCAGGACCTCACTCCTAAACAGGCAGCCGACAAGCTGGAAGGCTCGCTCTGGCAAAATGTCGCCAGCCGCGCTAGGGCCCTCCAGATTCTCAAAGCCCATCCCAAAGCCGTGACGGCCTTGATTGATGCTGATCTGAAAACGCAAGACAAAGCGGCCGTCGAACGGGTCGCAACGATGATCTCTACTCTCCAACGCCGAGAGTTCATACCACAGCTTGAGGAACTCTATCTGGCGAATAACGACGTCTCGAAAGTGGCCTATGGAGGACTTGTCTGGCTTTCTGATTCGACCGTGGTCACGACACTGCTGGCAGAGGTAGAAAATAATCCCAGCTCGATCAGTCGTCACGCACCCCTTTTCCTCCGCCCTTTGGCCGGAAAAATGGCACCGACGCTGTTGAAGAAACTGCTCGGCTCAACCGATGCCAATATCCGCTATCACGCAGCCTACGCCCTTCAGGAATGCATCGATCCCAAACTCGCTCAGCCGGTTGTCCGACTGGCGGGCGAGAAGGAAGCTCGTTCCCGGTTCCTCGCCGCGCACATGTTTCCCAAGCTGCCCGAGGCGTCCTTCAAGAAAGTTCGAAATGAACTCCTGCCACTATTGAACGACCAGGACGACAAGGTGCGTTTTTACGCCCTGCTGAGTTTTGCCAAGCGGAAGGACCTCGCGGCCGGCCCGGTCATCCTGGAGACATTACGGCGCAATGAACTTCCTGAGCAATACAAAGTCTGGACGATGCAGGCGATGAGTGCGCTCAGCGACAGCACGTGGAACTACTTCATGCATGAGTGGGGACCTGCCAGTCCGGGCAACCAGGAGGCCATCAAACGGTTCGAAACCTGGCTCAAAAAATCAGCAGACTGACGAGACCGCAAACTCGACGGACAACCAACGACCGACGTCATCCGAGGACACCATGCCCTAGGGTGAGCCCACGGAAATTGGACTGCGTACGCGCTTGCGGCTGGATGCGTATAATCAGGCACGGACGAAGACAGCCCAAAGTGGACAAACCGCGAGCTTGATCCAATAATTGGTTTCTTCCGAGATTCGTGTAAGGTTTCGGGAAAAATCAGGGTGTTATCTCTAGCCCGGCTAATACGCAGACTGTTTTTCGAGCAATGAACGTAAACGCTTTAAGGCGTAGACGTTAGCAAAACAATTTGCAAGCCCATGAATAATCCGGGCTAGGCATTTCGAATGTGGTCTAAATTTGCCCGCGAATCAAGCGAATGAACGCTAAGAATTGCAAGCCGACAAAAGCCCCTTCCCTGGTTTTTATTCGCGTCCATTAGCATGATTAGCGGGCAGAAAACCTTCCCCTTCTTGGCATTTCGAATGTGGTCAAAATTTGCCCGCGAATCATGCGAATGAACGCTAATAATTGCAAAGCGACAAAAGCCCCTTCCCTGGTTTTTATTCGCGTCCATTAGCGTGATTAGCGGGCAGAAAATCTTCTCCTTCTGGGCATTTCGAATGTGGTCAAAATTTGCCCGCGAATCAAGCGAATGAACGCTAATAATTGCAAGCCGACAAAAGACCCTTTCCCGGTTTTTATTCGCGTCCATTGGCGTGATTAGCGGGCAGAAACTCTTCCCCTTCTGGGCATTTCGGATGTGGTCAAAATATGCCCGCGAATCAAGCGAATGAACGCTAAGAATTGCAAGCCGACAAAAGACCCTTTCCCGGTTTTTATTCGCGTCCATTAGCATGATTAGCGGGCAGAAACTCTTCCCCTTCTGGGCATTTCGGATGTGGTCTAAGTTTGCCCGCGAATCAAGCGAATGAACGCTAAGAATTGCAAGCCGACAAAAGCCCCTTCCCTGGTTTTTATTCGCGTCCATTAGCATGATTAGCGGGCAGAAACTCTTCCCCTTCTGGGCATTTCGAATGTGGTCTAAATATGCCCGCGAATCAAGCGAATGAACGCTAAGAATTGCAAGTCGACAAAAGCCCCTTCCCCGGTTTTTATTCGCGTCCATTAGCATGATTAGCGGGCAGAAAATCTTCCCCTTCTGGGCATTTCGAATGTGGTCTAAATATGCCCGCGAATCAAGCGAATGAACGCTAAGAATGGCAAACCGACAAAAGCCCCTTCCCCGGTTTTATTCGCGTCCATTGGCGTGATTAGCGGGCAGAAACTCTTCCCCTTCTGGGCATTTCCGATGGGGTCCAAATTTGCCCGCGAATCATGCGAATGAACGCTAATAATTGCAAAGCGACAAAAGCCCCTTCCCTGGTTTTTATTCGCGTCCATTAGCGTGATTAGCGGGCAGAAAATCTTCTTCCTTCTGGGCATTTCGAATGTGGTCAAAATTTGCCCGCGAATCAAGCGAATGAACGCCAAGAATGGCAAACCGACAAAAGCCCCTTCCCCGGTTTTTATTCGCGTCCATTGGCGTGATTACAGGAGCAGTCGTTACGGTCACCTTCCGTCATGCGGATAGTGGTTTAATGGCTGGCAGTAAAACCGGACTCGCGAAGCCTCAGGAAATTGCCGTTCAGACGATTCCCCACTTTGAATTGGCGGGGGCAGATGGTCAGTGGTATCCTGCGGAAGCCCGTATCGTTGGTAAAACCGTTCAGGTTTCCAGTCAACAGGTGAGTACTCCGTTGGCGGTTCGTTATGCCTGCCTCAATCAGCCTCAAGATGGCTTACTCTACAACCGAGAGAGCCTCCCGGCCTCCCCCTTCTGCTCTGAGCTAGCGTGGCTGTCCTGGCGTGATCCATCGAAGCAGTAGGCGTTCCTCAACCGTGAACATGTCTTACCGTCCTGCGTGAAGAGGGTCACGAAAGGGCGCTCGTTGCCCGCGGCAACCTCCCAAAGCGTGGCTACGTTGTTGTTGGAGTTCCAGGTGAGCAATGTTTTCCCATCGGGACCGAATCTCGCAGAATGGACCGCTTCTGCGAGCGAGGCCCTGGGTTGCCAACGGGCGTCTTTCTCCAATTCTTCAGAGTCGCCTTCCTCACTCACGTTATGGCGATTCACGGCCGAAGACTGCCCGAAGTGGACAAACCGCGAGCCTGATCCAATAATTGGTTTTTTCTAGGATTCCTGTAAGGTTTCCGAAAAAATCAGGGTGTTATCTCTTGGAGGGGCTCGCTTTGCTTCAATTCTTGTCCGGCTTCGTGTTTTATGAATGATCCACACGCAACTCGATTCAGCCTGCTCGTTCGGCTACGCGATATGCAGGAGGATACGGAAGCATGGTTCGAGTTTGTGGAGATCTACACGCCAGTTGTCTACGGATTCCTGCGAAAACGCGGCCTACAAGACGCCGACGCGGCCGACGTGACGCAAGACGTCTTTGGCAAGGTGAGTCGTTCTATTCGCGGGTTTCAGTGTGATCGTCAGTTGGGCTCGTTTCGCGGATGGCTACTGGCGGTCACCCGAAATAGCCTGGCCGACCTGCATGAGACTCGATCTCGGCAACCGGTGGGTTCGGCGGATACGGCGGTCCACCGACTGTTGGAGGAAGAATCGGCCGATGACGGTTCCCAGCAGACATGGGAGAGCGAGTATCGCCAAAGCGTCTTCGGGTGGGCCGTTCGCCATATCCGCAACGATTTTGAAGAGAGAACATGGCAGGCGTTCTGGAAGACCGGCGTGGAAGGCCTATCCGCCAAAGACGTGGCCGAAGCCTTGGACATGAGCGTGGGCGCTGTCTACACCGCCAAGTGCCGTGTCTTGGACCAATTGAAACAAACCATCCAAAGAGTCGAAAAGGAATCCGAATCATGACTGCCAAGCAGGCATGCCCCGATCCGTCTTGCCTACGGGAACTGCTCGACGGTACTCTGCCCGAGAACGAGCAGACCGAACTGATCATGCATTTGGACGGCTGCGTCGACTGCCAAGCCAGACTGGAACAAGCCGTCGACGGAAGCAAACGGATGGACGCCTTTCGGCGCAATTCCGACGCTGAGGCGGAGGACATACGAGCGGAATTGGGTAGTCTCATCACAAAGCTGAAATCAGAGTTCCCGCCCGCCGACGACATCCGGTCGCGCGATCCGGAGCTCGCGATGACGTGTGGCCTAGCGCCGCCGGGCCACGACGCAGTGCTCAAGCTTCTGGCACCGACGGATGACGAGCGGATGCTCGGCCGTCTCGGGACGTATGAAGTCGCAGGAGTTGTCGGCTCTGGCGGAATGGGCGTCGTACTCAAAGCGTTTGATGGGGCGTTGAATCGATACGTTGCAATCAAGGTTCTTGCGCCGCATCTTGGCGGCAGCGGAACGGCACGAAAGCGATTCTCTCGTGAAGCCCAAGCGGCCGCCGCAGTCGTTCACGACAACGTGGTCGAAATCCACGGCGTCGCGGATACCGACGGTCTCCCCTATCTCGTCATGCCTTATGTGCGAGGACCGTCTTTGCAACGCCGAATTGATGAAGATGGACCGCTGGCGCTGGTCGAGATTCTGCGGGTCGCGGTGCAAACCGCAGCGGGGCTAGCGGCCGCCCATGCACAAGGACTTGTTCACCGCGACGTGAAGCCGGCCAACATCCTGCTTGCCGATGGCGTCGAGCGTGTGAAGCTGACCGACTTCGGGCTTGCCCGAGCTGCAGACGATGCCAGCATGACCAGAACGGGCGTCATTGCCGGCACACCACAATACATGTCGCCCGAGCAGGCGAGTGGCAAGTCGGTCGACCAACGGAGCGACTTGTTCAGCCTCGGCAGCGTGTTGTACGCAATGTGTACAGGTCACGCGCCGTTTCGGGCCGAGACCAGCTTCGGCGTGCTGCGACGCATCACCGACGAAGATCCCAAACCAATCCGCGAGACCAATCCTGACATCCCCGAGTGGCTATGTCGGGTCATCGGCAAGCTCATGTCGAAGCAACCCGACGACCGCTACGGGTCGGCGGCGGAAGTCGCCGGGTTGTTGGGGAAATGTCTCGCTCATGTCCAGCAACCCACCACTGAACCGTTGCCGGCTTCACTCGTGCCGCAATCCGGTGGAAGTCGTTTCTTTTCAACCTCACCCCGTTCTTTTGGAGTCGTCATGATCGCAACCGTTTGCATGAGTTTGCTGGGAATGGTTCTTTGGCAGGCGGCGGAAGCTCCGCCGCGTCTTTTGCCTGACGTCACCACGGCCGAGGGCAAGACGTTCGATGTGAAACACATGGGACCGACCGGCGACGGTGGATTGGAAATCGAATATCGACCAAAGAAGGCTTCAGGCACCGCTGCTGCCTCCCCCAACACAACCGCTGGCGACGGCGAAGCCGAAGGGACCGACGTCGGAGATCACGCAACGCTGGCTACTCATACCTTCTTCGCCCCGGTGATCGAGCGGGGGCTTGCGACGCGAGCCAATGGAGGTTCGGGTGTCTATCTGGACCTGGAAACAGGACGATACCTGACGCCACCCGAAGGACTGGACATCCCCTGGAGTGAGTGGGCGCGGAGGAACGGCGCGGATGGCAGAATCTGGCTACATCAAGTGGATGACATCGTCGTGGATGGGGCGTTCCAAGGGATTGATGTTCTGAAGACCAGCGCTTCGGAACGCGCCTGGGACCACATGACGCCAGCCGAGTTGAAGGAGACCTTGGATGCTGAAATCAAGGCCAGGAATCTCACGCTCCCCAATATCACCAAGCTCAAGCAACGGGATCAATCGCATCAGACAGTTGTCTGGTTGTTCAAGACGCGCGAAGGTTCCTACGGCCTCCTGCAAATCACTGGCTTCACTGACGACCCGCCCGGCGTGAAAATTCGCTACAAGATTGTGCGGCGCAGCTCATCGCACACAAATGGTGCGGTTTTAGGGCCGGACATTGAGCGAGTAATTAGTGACGACAGCGAAGGACGCGATTGGTTTTTCGATATTGACGACGGAATGCATCTGACACCGCCGGACCGTTTGAAGAACGCCGATCAAGACGCGTGGAAGACATGGGCAGATAACTCGGGTGCCGATTTTTCCGGAGTCAAGGCGGGAACGGGCGTGCTGTTCGGAATCAACGTCATCGGCGCTCCCATCACCGGTTCCGAGTGGAATGAAATCACGCCAGAAAAGATTTCGGAAACACTTCAGAAAGAAGAGCATCGTCTGGCAGCGGAAGAACCCGATTTGTTCGCCGTTCCGTTTGGACGGAGGGGCAAGTTGCCAAGCGCCATCTACGCATTTAAAACATCAGACGGCACTGCAGGAATTTTGCGCTTAATCGAAGTCGTGGAATACCCGCGCGGGGTGAAGATTCGCTACAAGCTGGTACAATAAATTTCAACATCGAATTCAGGATCCGTTGTGGCTGACAACTTTCTGAAATCCTGCGCGGCCTCCGGGGTGACGAATAGCCAACAGATGTTCGCCGCACTGGGCTTGGAGACGTTCAAGGCAACGTTTGGGGATGGCCAGAACGCCATGCGGGAGCACTACGATCAATTGTCGCCCATCATGCAGGCAGCCATCCTGAGAACCTCTGGCGACCCGTCGCCGGAATTTATTGATTATGTCTGGAAAGCCCACATCGAGAATCCGTCAGCGCAAAAATCGCAGGCGCTCTTGTTGTTACGGATTTTCGGCATCTCCGAGGCCAAGCTAAGAAATTTGGCCGAGACAACGCAAGATGCGGAGCCCGACGCCACTGGTTCAACGAACGGCGCGCCGCGGTTCGAGGATGAATTCCGGTATGCGTTTCCCGCCGCCGTTTCTGAAGCGGTAGGGCTCAAGTTCAAACCGATCCCTCCGGGTGCTTTAGAACGCATGACTGCCTACCAGGAATATAGTGTCGCCTTCCTTCGCGAAAATGCCGGCAAACCGGTGGATGAAGAAACCAAACAACGGTTTTCGAAAGAAGCCAATGCCCTCCGACACGAACTTGAACAGATGCTCCAGGGAACCATTGCGGAACCGCTGATGATTCAAAAGCAAAAGATTGAGGCGGATATGCGCGTGGCCGTACAGGCGAAGGACTGGGAGAGAATCAACACGCTGACGAGCCAACGGAACGATGTGGAAGCTCGTCTCGATGAAGTCGTGAAGCTCGCTCAACCGAATCCATCTCACGTAAATGCTGTAGCCGTGGGTGCAGTGAATGAGCATCCTGCTTCCGAAAAGGCGAGCATGAGTACCACAACCCTGCCCACTCGGATCGAAGCAAAGCTGCGTTTGGCAATCGATGACAATCTACGGGGGAATCGCAATCAAGTTGGTAAATGGATCGACTATAAGAGCCTGTCGGTCCGTGTCTCTCAAGACCTTCGTTCCGCAACCGTTACGCTTGAAGGTCTCCAGCCTGCGGAAACACTGCCAAAAGGGGGACGCTGGACGGGGATCATCAAAGGCGAATTTCAGATTACCTATGCGGGGGGAGGCTTTTGGGAGTTGGAGGGAACGGATGGTTTGTCAGGCCGGCGGTTAACGGTTGATACCTCCGACATGATGGCTGCAAATCCTTGATCGATTCTGCCATCAAGAAAACAAGATAACTCCGTAGGAATCAGAGATAACCGCCTCATGGTATCCAACAACGCTGTCCAAGGTGAGCACTTTTTCAACGGAACGATGACACTTCTCAGCGAGCGCCACGATTACTTTGAAGAGTTAACAGCCATTAGCCGTGGATTGGGCGTAGCGACATCCATGAAAACTGACGAAAAACCAATTTCGACCCCGAAGGAGACTTGGCTACTCCATGTTGCGAGTCTCGGAGAGACTCGCCTACTTGGGATGTTGCGAGTCTCGGAGAGACTTGCCTACTTGGGATGTTGCGAGTCTCGGAGAGACTCGCCTACTTGGGATGTTGTGAGTCTCGGAGAGACTCGCCTACTTGGGATGTTGTGAGTCTCGGAGAGACTCGCCTACTTGGGATGTTGTGAGTCTCGGAGAGACTTGCCTACTTGGGATGTTGCGAGTCTCGGAGAGACTCGGCTACTTGGGATGTTGCGAGTCTCGGAGAGACTCGGCTACTTGATTCCGAATGACGATCCTTGCGTTACGCTGTATCCCTGCTAAGCGAGTTCGCCAAAGGGCTGTCTTGCGATACTTTCGCCGAAAGGATTCCTCGGTCTCACCAAGCGCGGATGAAAGCGATAAGGTTCTAAGCGGCAGTTCACTAGGCAGAGGATTGTTTGAGCCGCGATGTCGGGCAGGTTTACGGTTCCACGGACACACCTCTTGGCAAACGTCACATCCGAAAACCCAATCGCCTATTCCTTCGTGCAACTTCTCGTCAATCGCTCCTCGATGCTCGATCGTCAAATAGCTGATACAACGAGTGGCATCGAGGACACCCGGCCCCACAAACGCGTCCGTCGGACATGCATCCAAACATGCGGTACAGGTTCCACAATGCGAAGTGTGATGGGGTGAATCGGTGGGCAATTCCACATCGGTCAATACGCAGGCGATAAAAAAGTAACTGCCGAGTTCTTTGTTGAGTAGTAGCGTGTTCTTGCCTCGCCAACCGATTCCGGCTAGCTCAGCAAATTGACGCTCCATCATCGGTGCCGTATCAACAACGCCCCTTGCTTTTGATTCTGGCTTCCACCTGCGAATCGTTTTGCACAGGCATTTTAACTTGGGATGAATCACATCGTGATAATCGTTGCCTGTCGATGCATAGCGAGCGATCTTCCCCGCCCCTTTGGATAGCTCACTTTGATCGATCACTGGCGTTGCGGGGTAGGGATAGGCGAGCGCGATCACCGATTGACATCCCTCGAGTACTCCGCTTGGATGCCGATACGCGTCAAGTCGATCAGCGATGTAAGTCATTTGGCCTGCATAACCCGCATCGACCCATTTAGCCAAATTCGAGAAACCTGAAATCTCGATCGCTGGAGCAATGCCCAGCTTAACGAATCCCAATGCGGTCGCTTGCTGGCGCAAGAATCGCATGAATGCATCAGACGCTAGCCCGCTCGGGTCAGATTCGGAGACTGGTGGTTTAGGCATGGGGAGGTTGTGTGGTTTTCAAGTGCTTATTCACAAGCGTTTACGTTTGCTGCACCTCCCCCAAACAAAGTTTGGGAGAGGTGGTTAAGTTGTTGACTCAGATGAACTTAAAAACGGCACGACCTCTTACGGTAGTGGGATATCTTGTAACAGGAACGACACTTCGTTTTCCACGACTGCCGTTGGCGATTCATAGATAAATGTCGAATCGGAAACCGAATCGCCTAAGTCGAACAGGTAGCCGATGCCAACACCAGCGGACGATTGGCGATAAACCTCGTACCCCAGATGCTCGGCTTTTGATCCGTCTGCACGCCGCACAAAGGCACGATTTTCAAAAATCCATTGCCGATGACTCTCGAGCGACCGACCAGCATCCTCAAGTTGAACGCCGACACGGATTTCATGTAGCGGACCATTTTTTCGAACCGACTCAATCATCACCTCCATCGAATCGATTTTCTCCTTGGCTCCGGTCTCGCGGAGTGATAACTCAAACGTCTCTCTTTTCCCCGGCAGCAGAGCTTTAATGACCCCGGAAAGGTTTGCGATCTTCTCGGGTTGGCCCGCTGGCAATTGCATCGGCAAAAAGAACTCGCTCTGCGCAATCTCGCCACCTGTGGAAATCTCGATCGTATTCGCTGACTGCTGTGGTTTTAAGGTCGCACCATCGTCGAGTTTTCCTCGCAGCAATGGAATGGGGATACTCAATCCGATCGGCGTCAAACGGGGTTCCCAGCTAATTTCCAAACCGAGGTTCAATGCACTCAGGTCAGGTTGATTCAAACTACGCCGCGATGTTACCGCGGTCGGTTCGATGCGATAAACTCCGGTATAAGCGGCGGAGTCGACTCGTGAAGGGCGGCCAGCGGATCGGTGAACCAATTGCAAGGTGTCTCGATTGCCACCGTAAAAGTTAATGTCCAAGTCAGCTTGGTCCAAAACAAAATCGACGGCGTGCCAAAATGAAAGAGGGGTCGTGACACTTTCTACTGGTACCGTTTTGTCGCCATCGTAGTCAAATTCGATCTCGCTATCTCGGCTAATTGCTTCGAGTGCCTCGGACAATGTCGTGACTTGATCGAGCCGAATCGTGATCGCTTCGGTTTGCTGTTCCGCTTTGGCTGATTCAAGTAACTGGCGGACCCGCTTCAAACGATCAGACGCTTCGATTGAAAGATTGGCATCGGAATCCGGCAAAAAGGCGAGCGCCTTGGGGCCCGCCTCGATCAAGGAGCGTTCAGCCAATTTTCGCTCCGAAACCGTCGGACCATCAAGTTGGTCGACCCATTCCAAAACGTCTGATTTGAAATCCGAGGGCATCTCATCCGCCGCGCGAGCGCAAGGAATACCTAGCAAGACCGCCGCCAAACCTAGGCATAGCCACTTCGTGGACGTCATGTTTCGTGTTTGCATAATCATCTTTATTGCTCCAATCCCTCTAGTCGATCAGCCGATCGGATCGTATGAGATTTCAAGTCCACATTCTAACCCATCCTCGGCATGAATTCTAACCTAGGCTTCATCATCTCCGTACACTCCCTGGGAAGAAATGTATGCATCTTGAACAACCTCGCTTCGGGCTCGGAAGAACCGCGGCTTGGGCTCTGGCTCCGTTCCGCAACGCCATCGTTTTTGTCGTGGTGGTCGTAGTCGGGTGTTTGGGAGGCACGGTGACCGTGAAAGCTCAGGTCCCTTCGTTGATCCAGTTTTCGGTCGAAGGCCAGCGATATGAGGGGATGAAACTGGTATCACTCGCCCATGAAATGCTGCTGATTGGTCGCGACGGGGGGCTTCATACGGTGGACCCGAGAGATCAGCAATCGCAAATTCGAGAACTCGGAGAACCATACCAACCCGCATCCGTCTCCGAATTGAGAAATCAATTGCAAAGTGAGTTTGGAGCTTACTTTGAAGTCTTGACGACTCAGAACTTTTTGGTTGTCCAGCCTCGTGGGCGAGGCAATCAGTGGCCTGATTTATTCGAGAAATCGCATCGTGGTTTCATAAGCTATATGACTCGTCGCGGGGTCAACATCCGTCAAGGTCGCTTTCCGATGGTGGCAGTCGTGTTTCCTGATGAGGTCGCGATGTACAACGAATTTCGAAAACGAAAGATCGATATGTCTCGTGTTTCCGGCGTCTACTCGATCCTATCGAACCGCGTCATCACGCACGACGGTGGTCACTCGTCGATGATTGCGGAAACCGTACGGCATGAAGCAGCCCATCAATCCGCTTTCAATAGCGGCGTTCATAGCCGAGTCAACGATACCCCTCGATGGATCACCGAAGGCATCGGACAAATGTTTGAGCCGGAAGGGATGTTGACCTCGCAATCGGCATCGCAGCGGCGGGAACGTGCGAACTTAGAAAGTATGATGGTTATCAAGAAGTGGGTCGGTCCCAAAGAGAACACCGAATTTGCTCTGGCAATGCGCAGCTTGGTCGGCGGAGAAGAGTGGTTCGAGGATCCAGCGAAAATCGATTACGCGTACGCCACGTCTTGGGCGGCCATGTTCTACTTAGCCGAACGACAACCGAAGCAGTTTACAGCGATTTTGAACCATACCGCTTCAAGACCACCCCTGGTGGTTTACCAACGCGCTCAACGGATTGCCGATTTTGAGAAAATTGTCGGAATGAACATCCAAGATTTCAGTAATCGAGTGATGTGGTTTCTACGAAAAATGTAGCCTTCGGCACTCGATAACACCACTTCACACCGCGTATTCGAGGATCGACCACGATAAACGGAATGATCGCTACACGGTGCTGCCTGCACCGATCGATCGAGCGGTTTGGTGGATGCCTCCACCATGAAAATGACCCACAGTTGGGTGGAACGTTTCCGAGATCAGCCTCCAATAGAACAAACCATGATTGATAGTATCACGAGCGAGCTAGCCACTTCTGACTTGAATCCCAATGTAGGGCCTAACAAGCCGATTGTCGCCAAGGTACTTCATGTCATCAACGGCGAACACTTTGCGGGTGCCGAGCGAGTCCAATCCCATCTGGGACGCTGTTTACCCGAGTTCGGAATCACAGCCGATTTCGTCTGCATTAAACCGGGAAAGTTCCCGCAAGTACTCAAGGAGAACGGCGGCGATTGGGGACGTTGCCATTTGGCGAAAATGCAAAACCGATTCGACCTGCGTTCGGCGTTTCGAGTTCGAGATCTTGTGCGAGCCTACCGTTACGATTTGCTTCATGCCCATACGCCACGCTCTGCTATGATTGCTTCGGTCGCCTCGCGGCTGTCGGGCATTCCATGGGTCTATCACGTTCATAGCCCAGCAGCCCGCGATTCGTCCAACCGATGGTCGAATCGAATCAACGACAACATCGAAAAACTCTCTCTGTATGGCTGTTCGCATTTGATCACGGTATCCGAAAGTCTCTGCTGCGAAGCAATTGCCCAAGGAGCGGATGAGAGAAAGGTGACGGTCGTTCACAATGGTGTACCGACGATTCGGCCTGAGCGAACGAGGGTGCCGGAGCCGGGCGGACGATGGGTTTTGGGGATGGTCGCATTGATGCGCCCACGAAAAGGTTTGGAGATCGTTCTCGAAGCGCTTGCTCGGCTCGCACGCGAGGGACTTGATGTTGTGCTTCGCATTGTCGGTCCGTTCGAAACCGACGCCTACCAATCAGAGATCGAAGAGCTCATTCATCGCCTCGGGCTCGAGAATCGTATTGAAAGAGTGGGGTTCACCAGCGATGTGCCAGCGGAACTGGTAAAGATGGATGCGATGGTGCTGCCTAGCCTCTATGGCGAGGGTTTGCCGATGGTCGTGCTCGAAGCGATGGCGGCAGCCGTGCCAGTGATCGCGACTCGAGTCGAAGGGACTCCTGAAGCTGTCAATGACGGTGTAGAGGGATTGTTGGCCGAGCCTCGTGATCCGATCCGTCTGGCTGATAAAATCCGAACGCTGGTTAGCGGCGAGATCGATTGGCGGACGATGTCCGAGGCTGCGTTCCGTCGGCAAAAAGGCTGCTTTTCTGATCGCGCGATGGCGAAAGCTACATCCGACGTGTATCGGAAATTGTTAGGATTGGGATAAGCTGTGCCCCGAATGTTTCGCACTGAATGTTTCGCACTGAAATCGCCAAGGAAAACGATCATGATTCCTCGTCCCTATAAACAAATGCACTCGGATCATCCTGCTTTGATGCAGGCGTACGAAGCGTATGGCCAAGCGGCAGCGGAAGCCGGGCCATTATCGGATCGCGAAGTTGCACTCGTCAAGCTAAGCATCTCCATCGCCGCTGGCCTAGAAGGTGGCTCCCATTCGCATTGCCGAAAAGCACTCGCAGCAGGCTGTTCGGCTGATGATCTGCGTCACGTTGCCCTGCTTTCCGGACCAACGATTGGCTTTCCAACCATGATGCGTGCTCGAAGTTGGGTCGAAGATGTTTTGAAGAAACAGTCCTAGATCGAAAAACAATGTCGTTCCGCTCGGAGAGCAGAGCGACAATTGAGGCGATAGCGGATGGAGGAGCCTGTCGTCCCTTTCGGGACGTTAGTCGCGGTTTCGATCCATTTCCTCGGACTTGCGTCGAGGCTATTCCCTACCGTCGCTTTGCGACTACGAAAAAATTCAACTTTCGCGTAGCGAATGGCGACTAAAGTGAACGCGTGTAAGACGTCAGCGCCTTCATGTAGTTCGCTCGATTCAATCCCTCGGGGTTCGAACAGTTCTTCATGCTCATACTCCCTTTGATTTGCTCGACCGACTCGTATTCGTGCTCTTTCAGCCAAGACTCCAAGCCCGTTCTTAGCTCGGTCAAATGGCTACGTCCACATTGAAGCAATGACGACGCAACCATGACAGCATCCGAACCGACTAACAGCGACTTGACGACATCGGCGACACGATGAACACCACCGGTTGCGCAAAAGGAAGCGTCCACTTGATCGCGGAGGATCGCAATCCAACGCAGCGCTACACGTAATTCCTCTGGTGAACTGAGTTGCAACGCTGGCTCAAATGTCAATGACTCCAAGTCGATATCGGGCGCTAAGTATCGATTGAACAGAACCAATCCATCCGCTCCCGCTTGGACGAACCGGTGAACGACATTTGGAAGCGACGTAAAATAGGGGCCGACTTTGACTCCCACTGGAATATGCACCGATTCGCTGACTGCGTCGATTAAGTCACAGTATTGGTTTTCGACCTCGTCGGCGTTGGCATCGCTTTCCATGGGAATGAAATAGATGTTTAACTCGAGCGCTGCCGCACCAGCTTGTTCCATCGACTTGGCATAGCGAACCCAGCCACCGGGCGTCGCTCCGTTCAGACTGGCGATCACCGGCATTTTAAGATTCAAATTGGCTTCGGCAATCAGTTTGAGGTACCGGTCAATCGAGATATTGTAATGGTCGATCTGCGGGAAAAAACTCAACGATTCGGCGATGGAGTCAGCTTGGAATTCCTCGAGACGTTCCATCTCGGCTCGCTCATGTTCAATCTGTTCTTCGAACAACGACGGCAGTACTGCTGCCGACGCGCCAGCTTGCTCCAACTTTTGAAGTGATTCGATGTCCCCCGTCAACGGACTGGCCGATGCAATGAGCGGACTGTCAAGTTTTAAACCTAGATAGGTGGTCGATAGATCGATACCCATTGAATTCCTTTTGAGTTACGGTGTTAGATCAGTGTATTCTCTCTCGACACCCGCGAGTTGGGAATAGTACTTCCACGTCTCGTCGATGTCGCGTTGGGCAAGCTGCATCAAGTCCTTCGCCCGCTCTGGCTTGGACCTGGCCAACATCGCAAAACGTGCCTCCTTCATCGCTACTTCCTTAAACGGTATCGTCGGCTTTTTGCTGTCGAGTCGGAAAGGATGTTCGCCGGTTCGTGCGTTTCGTGGGTCGTATCGATACAGTGGCCAAAAACCGCTCTTCACCAAGTCCTTCTGATGTCCCATCCCTGTGGTCATGTCAATGCCGTGAGCGATACAGTGGCTGTAAGCTAAAATCAGTGACGGACCGGGGAATGATTCTGCTTCGTGAAACGCCTTGATCGCTTGAGCAGGATTGGCGCCCATTGCAATTTGTGCCACATAGACACTGCCGTAGGCGATTGCCATTTGGCCCATGTCTTTTCGGTGGGCTTCGCGTCCAAACGCAGCAAACTTGGCTGTCGCTGCACGCGGCGTCGCTTTTGATGCTTGGCCCCCTGTGTTGGAATAAACGCCTGTGTCGAGAACCAATAGGTTGACGTTTCGACCTGTCGACAAAACGTGGTCGACACCACCGAAATCAATATCATACGCCCATCCATCGCCGCCGATGATCCACATACTGCGGTCGACCAACGAATCGGCGATCATCGACAATTCATTTGCATCTGCCGAGTCATTACCCTTCAGCAATTCCTTTAATCGCGCGATCCGCTGCCGCTGATTTTGAATCTCGCGTTCGTTATTCTGCGTCGCTTTGAAAACGTCGCCTGCCAATTCGCTGCCAATCTCTAAAGAGAGCCGGTTGAGTAAATGCTCAGCACGGTTGCGTTTTCCATCGAGTGCCAAACGGATGCCAAGGCCAAATTCGGCATTGTCTTCGAACAGCGAATTGCACCAAGCCGGACCGCGTCCGTCGGCGTTGGTGGTCCAAGGTGTCGACGGTAGGTTGCCACCATAAATGGATGAACATCCGGTCGCGTTCGCGACAACCATCCGGTCGCCGAACAACTGTGAGAGCAGTTTCAAATAGGGGGTCTCGCCGCACCCCGCGCATGCGCCTGAAAATTCAAACAGCGGCAACATGTACTGAGACCCTTTGACGGTCGCCGACTTCAGTTCGGTACGATCCCTCTCTGGGATATTGGCAAAGAACTCGAATCGCTCTTTTTCCGCTTCAAGATGTTCGCTCTTGGGAAGCATGTCGATCGACTTGTGCTTCACGGACTCTTTACTCTTGGCGGGACAAACGTCGACACAGACGCCGCAACCGGTGCAGTCCTCGGGGGTGACCTGAACGGTCATCGCCGTTTTGGGATCTCCTTTGCTCTTTTCAAAACGCACTTTGAAATTCTCGGGTGCGCCTGACAATTGCATCACGTCGAACTGCTTGGTTCGAATGGCTGCGTGGGGACACACCAATGCACACAGCCCGCATTCGATACAGATATCAGGATCCCAGACAGGGATGAGTTCTGCGATGTTTCGTTTCTCATACTTTGCCGTTCCCGTCGGAAAGGTGCCGTCAACGGGAAAAGCACTCACCGGCAGCAAGTCGCCCTGGCCCGCAATGATCATCCCGGTCACCCGTTTGACGAAATCGGGTGCAAAGTCGGGCACGGGAGGCAAGCGATGCAGTTCACTGTTCGTTGCTACGGGAACGGTCACCTGGCCAAGCGAATCCAGCGTCACGTCGACCGCTTTGAGATTCTTTTCGACGACGGCAGGTCCTCGTTTGCTGTAAGTTTTTTCAACCGCTTTCTTGATTTGCACGATCGCTTCGTCGATCGGAAGCACTTTTGCCAAGGCGAAAAAACATGTCTGCATGACGATGTTGATGCGTCCAGCCAATTGCACGTCGCGAGCGATTTTTGCAGCGTCGATGACGTAGAACTTCAGTTGCTTGTCAATGATTTGCTTCTGCATTTCCAGCGGCAGTTGCTCCCAGACCTCATCGCTTGAAAACGGACTGTTGAGCAAGAACGTGCCGCCGGTTTCGGCGGTCTCTAGCACGTCCATCCGCCGCAGCAATTCGAATTGATGGCAGGCAACGAAACTAGCTTGACGGATCAAATAGGTGGACTGGATCGGACGGGAGCTAAATCGCAAGTGCGAAATCGTTGTCGAACCGGCTTTGCGAGAATCGTAGACGAAGTAGCCTTGAGCGTAGAGCGGCGTGTTCTCGCCCACGATCTTAACCGAGTTCTTGTTGGCACCTACCGTTCCGTCGCTGCCGAGTCCATAAAACACCGCGCGGGTGACATCTTCGGGTTCACTGAACCTGTCTTCGTCCCACGGCAAACTGGTTAGCGATACGTCGTCATGAATGCCGATCGTAAAGTGCCGTTTGGGATTGTCGCTCGCCAATTCATCAAAAACAGCCATCACCATCGCTGGCGTGAACTCCTTCGATCCGAGTCCATATCGACCACCGATGACCAGTGGCGTTCGCTCGCTCAGCGGATTGTATGATTCCGCGATAGCCGTCACGAGATCCTGATAGAGCGGTTCTCCAATCGCTCCTGGTTCCTTGGTTCGATCGAGAACGACAATGCGGTGGGCCGAATCGGGAATTTCTGCTAAGCAGCGACTCACGTCAAAGGGACGGAACAAACGGACTTTCAATAGCCCAACCTTCTCACCCGAACGGTTCATCGCTTCCACCGCTTCTTCCGCAGCACCGATCCCCGAGCCCATCAAGACCATCACGCGATCGGCATCGGCGGCACCCACATATTCAAACAGTTTGTAGTGACGCCCCGTCTTTTGAGCAAACCGATCCATCTCGACTTGCACGATATCCGGCGTCGATGCGTAGAACGGGTTAGCTGCTTCACGCGCTTGGAAAAAGACGTCTGGGTTTTGTGCCGTACCGCGGAGGACAGGCCGATCCGGATCGAGACTCCGCTCGCGATGCTGCCATACCGACGGCATGTCGATCAGGCTCAATACGTCCTCTTTGGAAAGTGGCTCGATTTTGTTGACTTCATGCGATGTTCGAAATCCGTCAAAGAAATGTAAAAACGGAACACGAGACCGTAGGGTTGCCGCTTGCGAAATCATGGCAAAATCGTGAGCTTCTTGGACCGACGCCGATGACAATAACGCGAAGCCTGTACTGCGGACAGACATCACATCGCTATGATCGCCAAAGATGGAAAGTGCATGAGTGGCCAAACTGCGCGCAGCGACATGGATGACCGCCGAGGTCAATTCACCAGCGATCTTGAACATGTTGGGGATCATCAACAACAAGCCTTGCGAGGCCGTGAAGGTTGTCGATAAGGCTCCTCCTTGAAGTGACCCGTGTAGTGCCCCAGCGGCGCCACCCTCGCTCTGCATTTCAATGACTTGCGGAACGCTGCCGAACACATTTTCTTGTTCGTTGGCTGCCCAAGCGTCGGCCAATTCACCCATCGTCGACGAGGGAGTGATTGGATAGATCGCGATAACCTCATTCGTTAGAAAGGCAACACGGGCGGTCGCTTCGTTTCCATCGACGGTGACAAACCCGTTTTCCATGAGCGGTTTCTCCAGTTTCAAGCCAAGTGCCAGTTTCAAATAAAGTGCATAAGCAGTTGTGCAATGCGGCCTCCATCCTAGCGTATCGAATATCGAATGGGTAAGAGCGGCCGTCGTGGATCGAAGCGTCAAAAGGGCGAGTGCATTTTCTTGCCAATTGTCAAGCTGAAATTGCAAGACAGAATGTCGCACAAGATCATTCGCCAAGTGAAAAAACAACACGGAAAACAGGTGGCAAACGTTCGGTCGTGGCAAAAACACCAATGCGACTTGCATCCTGCGGCAAAACAGCACGGTGGTGAATTTTTTCGTTTCTCGGGCAGGTGAAAAGCTTCTTGGGCAGGTGAAAATGGTTTTTTCATCATGACCCGATGCGGAATGCAAGAACCATCCAATTTCGATAGAACCTCCATTCTGGCCGTCGAATTCATACTCCGTTCTCTAGGGTCGCTTTAGGGGCGTCAAAACTTCACTCGTCAGCAATTCGACATTGGCATCGCGCCTTGCCAGGACGTGCTGCTTGTTACCAGGACGTGCTGCTTGCAAATGCCTCACGTCTACAGGCGGAGATGGCACTTCGTCGGGAACGCCGCATTGCCCAATGACTGCGGCGAGGCAAACGCGTGCGGCAAGGCAAACGCGTGCGGCGAGGCAAACGCGTGCGGCAAGGCAATGGGACGGCACATCATGTCACGCGATGCAACAACACCCCAGGCAGACTTTACCCCAGGCAGACTTTGTTGCGATTTTGCCGTGCGTTTTGCATTCGTTTTTTGGCGAGCCCCAACGCTCATGCCCCAACGCTCATGCCCCAACGCTCATGCACGGTCCTGAGGCAGAACGGTTGCCCTCGTTTGCCTCGCCTGCCTCGTTTGCCAAAATAGAATGCCTCGTCTACCAAGATAGAACTGGGAAGCCGAGATCCTGACTGGCTTTAACATGGAATGCCAAACCACTTGCAATCCGCAAGGTGCACTCTAGCCCGTGCACTCCAGTCCGTGCACTCTAGCCCGTGCACTCCAGCCAATTGTGTCGTGGTGTCGTGGTGTCGTGGTGTCGTGGTGTCGTTAGGGATGGTATTGATTTCTATCGGTTGAATGGTTCTATTCGTAATGTCGCTAGAGTCTGCTTTGGCTCTGGTCTCGCTTCCTAGCATTTGAATTTGCAAGCACGCGACGGGGGAACTTAACGTATGACGACGAACACGGCAAACGGATCCAGCACCAAAGGAATGGCCAAGAAAAAGGGAAACGTGTTTCATCGCCGCCTTGGTTCTCTGACCTATTTCCAAGCTTGCCAATTGCTTGGTGACGAAGGCGCAAATCTGATTCGCGATGGCGGACGGCTGTTTGAGATTGAATCGGATGATCACGTTTATCTTGGCGGCGATTTGTATCGCGTGCGAATCGAAGATCCTGAGGTCGACGGTGGCATCGCGATTGCATCGATCACACTTCAATCCGCTCGGTCCAAACAGCTGCAAACCAATTGCGATTGCTGTGAGGTTCCCTGCGTTCATCTCGGAGCCGCGATCGATCACTTGCTCAACGCCAAAACCGACTTGGGATTAGCACAGCCACCTGATGAATCGGTACCGCTTGAGAACTTGACTCGCGACGAACTAAACGAGCGAGCTTTGTCGGACCGAATGAAACGAGCCGAAGAAGAAAAGATGAAGGTTCGTTCGACCAATACCGGTTGCCCCTGGACCGATTATGTCGTGACCAGTGTGCAATCGGGGCGGACGTACCGTGTTGCCCTGCGGTCGTTTGAAACGGGCGAATCCTATTGCTCCTGCCCCGACTTTCGTGGCAATCGATTGCGCACGTGCAAACACATTTTGCACGTGCAAGCCAAAGTGAAGCAGCGTTTCAATCCATCGAAATTGGGCAAGCCATATCGACGCAAAAAATTATCGCTTCGGATCGATTATGGTAATGAGCGTGGCTTGCTGTTCAACATGCCCCATAAATCCGATCCTCGCATCGAAGAAATCGTAGGCAACGGCTCGGTCGTCCCGATGATCGATGCTGAGGACGTGATGACTCGCATTGCTGCACTCGATCAAGCGGGTTTCGATGTGACGATCTATCCCGACGCCGAGGATTTCATCCAACGGCAATTGGTACAAAAGCGTGTTGCCGAGGCGTGTCAAGAAATCCGCAAAGATCCTGCGACCCATCCGCTGCGGACGGAATTACTGGACGCCGAACTGTTGCCTTACCAACTCGACGGGATTGCGTTCGCCGTTGGAGCAGGCCGGGCGATTTTGGCGGACGATATGGGACTTGGAAAGACCATTCAAGGCATCGGGGTCGCGGAGCTTTTGAATCGTTTGGCCGAGATAAGACGCGTCTTGGTGATCTGTCCTGCTTCTCTGAAATCACAATGGCGGAGCGAGATTTCTCGTTTCAGTGGTCGTGATTCGCAGATCGTTCTCGGTCGTGGCGCGGATCGAGCCGAACAATATCGCAGCGACAAATTCTTTACCATTTGCAACTATGAACAAATTCTTCGTGATCTGTCAGCCGTTGAAGCGGTGCCCTGGGATTTGATTATTCTCGACGAAGGACAACGGATCAAGAACTGGGAGTCCAAAACCAGCAACGTTGTTCGGCAGCTCGACAGTCCCTTCCGCTTGGTTCTCTCAGGAACGCCGCTCGAGAATCGCTTGGGTGATTTGTTTACCGTCACGCGGTTTGTTGATGAGACACGGCTTGGGCCAGCGTATGAGTTTTTTCACCGGCACCATGTTGTCGACGAACGCGGCAAGACCCTTGGCTATCAGCGCCTCGATGAACTTCGCGAACGTTTGTCGCCGATTTTGTTGCGGCGGACGCGAAGCGAAGTCGCGAAGCAATTGCCTCAGCGTACCGATGAAATTATTCGCTGTAGTCCAACGGCGGAACAGATGGAAATTCATGATTCGCACATGGCAATCGTTGCTCAGATCGTCCACAAGCGATTCATGACCGAAATGGATTTGCTGCGGATGCAGAAATCACTGCTAATGGCTCGGATGGCTTGCGATAGTACCTATTTGATCGATCAAGAAGAGCCTGAATACAGCAGCAAACTCGAACGCTTGAGCGAACTGCTCGATGGATTGATCGACGATCCCTCCCGCAAAATCATCGTGTTTAGCGAATGGCGCCGAATGCTCGATCGGATCGAGCGTAAACTCAGCAACCTAGGTGCCGACTTTGTGCGGCTTGACGGTCAAGTCCCCCAGAAGAAACGTGGTGCATTGGTCGATCGGTTCCAAACCGATCCCGAATGCCGCGTGATCCTGATGACCAACGCTGGTTCAACCGGTCTGAACTTGCAAGCGGCCAACACGGTCATCAACGTTGACTTGCCTTGGAACCCGGCGGTGTTGGAGCAACGAATTGCACGGGCTTATCGAATGGGGCAAGAGAACCCGGTACACGTCTACAAAATGGTGACAAGTGGCGATTCGATCGAAGAAAAACTATTGAATACGTTGGCATCGAAGCAAGAATTGGCGAATGCATCGATCGACTACAATAGTGACGTGACCGAGGTCGCCATGACTAGTGGAATGGAGGATTTAAAACGTCGCTTAGAGGTCATCCTCGATCCACTGCCTCCGGCGGAACTTGACCAAAGTCAACAACGACGTGTCGAAGCGGAAACGCAACGCTTGGTGGAGCAGCGAGAAAAGGTATCAGCGGCGTCGGGACAATTGATTACCGCCGCCTTGTCACTGGCGGGTGAATTGATGAGTGGCCCCGATACAAATCCTCCAGCCGAAGAGTCGGTCGTGAAGCTGACCGAGAGATTGTCGCAGTGCGTTGAACGAGACGAACAGGGGCGTCCGAAATTGACGATCTCACTAGCCGACGACACCGCTCTTCGAGGGTTAGCGACGACGTTGGCGAAACTGCTCGATTCGTGAGCTGGCTTGACGCTTTCGTCATTTCGTCCCGGTCGATTTGAGGCATCGGTTTTGCCGTTTTGGTGACGTTGGCGTCGGGAACGAAACGATGCAAGTGATTGTTCATGTAACCGTGTCTTTTGAGCACCCGTGTCTCTGCCTACCGCTAGCGGCCTGCTGATTTAATCGGTTTGACTCGACTTATTGTTTAACGCCAAGCCGTAGGCGACCGCTTACGGAAAAGCTGACGCCTTCGGCTAAGCGTTAAACGATTAAATCGACAGGCCGCTAACGCCAAAACGGCTAATACGCAGACTGTTTTTCGAGCAATGAACGTAAACGCTTGAAGGCGTAGACGTTAGCAAAACAATTTGCAAGCCCATGAATCATCTGGGCTAGGGGAAGAAGTAGCGGAGCCAATTGCGGATTCCTTGGCCGGGAACGTAGGCAACGGGTTGCCCCCACAATCCTTGGCCGACCTGTACCAAGTTTCTTTCCTGGCCAAGCGTGATCAATGATCCAATGGGTGCAGCGGAAGCTGACTGCATCTGCGGTGGGCCGGCAACGGGCGCAGTCGCTGTCGGGAGCGTGGGCGTGCCAGCAACGGCTGCGACAGGAGCCGTGTAGCTGACCGGCGAGCAAACACCGCAATCGACGACCGAGTAACCACTTGGACCCGTTATGCAATTGCAATTGTTCATGGTCGCATAATCAGGCTGCAAGCTCGGTTGAATCAGAGGTGCGAGATCACTTGAGCTTGATGGTGAATTTCGAGGTAGCAGGTTCTGTGACGGCTGAAGTGGATTCGAGCTTGGAGCCGGCGTGCTGGACTGCACACTGGGCTGGGAATTGGGCTGGGAATTGGGCTGGGAATTGGGCTGCGTCATGCTACCAGGGGAAGCTGCTGCCGTGGGCTGAGAATTCATTGGCTGTGAATTCATTGGCTGTGAATTCATTGATGGGGGACTGAATCCACCTGATGGGAGCGGCAAACTCGAGCTTGGGGGCAACATCGGAGCACTCGGGGCTGGCATCCCATACTGCTGCATCCGTGCCGTTTGCCGGGTTTCGAATTGGCTTGCTTGGTTCGACGGATACGAACGGTTTTGAACGCGATATTTGTCAATCGCGCTCGGCGAACCGATTGGCCGCATTCTTAAGCGGGCCGCGTCGTTCACGCCCGATTGCGCTTTAACCGTCACCGGAACCGATAGGAACGGCGTAGTGGTCGCGACGAGCAAAAATAGAAACGGTTTCATCCGTACGTTCCTTCGGATTCGTAAGTCATCGAAGTCAAATTAGTGGGCAACCTTTGACTGTTACCAAATGAAATCGGTGAGCCGCAATACGAATCGGGCGGAATCGCGAGGGATCCGAGGGATTACTCGTTCGAGTCTTCTTCCGGCTTACGTCCAGCGAGTTGGGCGTCGATCATGAACAGCCCCATCGGTTGATCGCCAATCATCCTCAATTTATCGACAATCGCCTGAGCGGCTGCTTCTTCTTCGACCTGTTCGTTCACGAACCACTGTAAAAATGCTGTCGCTGCATGATCGCTATGTTTCGTGGCCAAGTCGACCAACTTGTCGATTTTACTACTGATCAGACATTCGTGGTCGTAGGAATCTTGGAAAGCTTCGAGGGCGTTTTTCCATTCGACTTTAGGCGTGTCGATCTGTTGCAGGATGACCCGGCCGTTGCGTTCATTGATAAAGTCGATGAACTTCATTCCATGGGCACGTTCTTCGTCGGCTTGCAACCGCATCCAGTTTTCCATTCCAGATAGGCTTTGTGCCGCGAAATAGTTGCTCATCGACAGATACAGGTACGACGAGTGCAATTCCGCGTTCAAATGGTCGTTAAACGCAGCTTCAATTTCTTTATTCACGATTGGCCTCAATGTCCCAGGTTGGTGATGTCGAATTGCTTTTATAGAGCGTAGCGTATTGCTCTCCGCTAATGAAGAGTATACAGATGGAGGCGTCATCGTTGCCAAAACGCTAGCCTGATGACACTACGCCTGATGACAAGGCCCCATCGGCTCGAAACCAGTTCAAAAGCAAGTCTCGTTTCTTACGAAGCGTCTTGGCAAGATCTTTCATTGGCTCGATTTTGCTTCGCATCGCTCGAGTACACCAAGCATCAAGAAATTTTCCCGCCGAAGCAGCATACGTATAACTCCGGTGGCTCACCGGGCTGTCGATTTAATCGGTTTGACTCGACTGATTGTTTAACGCCAAGCCATAGGCGACCGCTTATGGAAAAGCTGACGCCTTCGGCTAAGCGTTAACCGATTAAATCGACAGCCCGTCACACCACCGGCAGTGGATGTTTCGGCCTCCGGCCTAGCTCTGCTGAGGAGCAACTTACTTAGGGACAACGGGTCAGGGAGGGAAGAATGTCTCGCTTGGCCTTGATAAAACGGCTTGTATTGCCGAGGTTTCTTTTTGAACGTCCGATTGCCGATGCACCGAAAACATTCTTTTAGCCAGTTCTTTGCTTGATGGATGGCACCTATTCGTTTGCTGGCACCTGTTCGAGCAGCTGACGGCAATTTCCCTGAAAGCAGGCCCTCACCGCCTTGCAGGTCGTTGACGCGGGGGACTTCACGGCCCAAGATGCAATCGTCGTTCGGGGGTGGTCCCCAGCGGGCAACACGAGTTCGGAGGTTGCTGGGTGTTTGCACTTAGCAGCGGACGATCCCAAGGACAGTTACCGGAGACTCGCTAATGTTAAGAGCATGGTTTCTTACATCGTTTACTATCTGCCTATCCCTCGTACTCTTTTTGCCCCAGTCACCGCTGATCGGTGCGGATGGTGCCCAGAAAGATGGTGCCCAGAGAGATGGTGCCCAGAAAGATGGTGCCCAGAGAGATGGTGCCCAGAGAGATGGTGCCCAGAGAGGAGAGATGGCCGGATACCTGATTGTCCCACAGGGGGAAGTTCAGGAAACGTATAACGCAGGGTTCTCTCTTTATGTCGCGGCCTGGCCTTTGTTGGAAGAATATCCCGGCAATCGTTTCCAAACGGGTCTGTTCGGCACTTGGATGCACGCACAGTATGACACCAAACCGACTCGCAGACTCTATTCGGATATCGAAGGCGGTCTGGGCTGGTGGCGTGATACCCGGTTTGCCACCGAAACGCCAAAGTTCATCATGGGCGGTGTGGCTTTGAATTTCGTGGAGTGGGCCAACGGCCCCGGCGCCGGCAAAGGCAGAAGTTGGGAGCAGCCGAAAGGCAAGTATGGCATTGCCCAGCTCAGCCCATGGGTGCTATGGCCGATGGACGGACTGAACCTGAAGCAAGGCACTTCGGGTGACTTGTTCGGCTACGGATACCTGCCGCTTCCGCTCACCGAAGCCAAGCCGACGACCGCCGGGAAAGACGTTCCCACCGGCGATCAAAGCTGGACTTTGTTTCTGAACACCGGAAACTTCAAAGGCCCGGTTGCATTTTTCACTCCCTATTTTTGGTCCGCCGCGACAGCCGAAGACCCCAGTTTAGCTGGCATGTTCCTCGACGCTCGTCCGTCCAAGCCCAATCGGGCTTTGCAGATGGAAACCCAGCATATCCCCAGCATCTTGGCTACTGACAATAAGGGGGTGACTTACGCGCGAGTGGCCCCCTCTTCATTCCCTCGCGATGCCGACGGGAAATCGACAGTCGTTCACCGCGTTACCGCCTACAACAAGACAGCACTCTGGGACTCCGTGAAAGAATGGTTCGATGGTGGGAGCCCAGCCAGCGGCGCGATCAGTCCCCAAGGAGCCGCTGTGCACCGTTTTCGCGGGGGAGGTGGCGCAACCTGGAAAATCTATGCCTCCCGTACGGCCAAAGAAGAAAGAGTCCCTCTTGCTTGGCGTTCGTTTGCGACGCCGGTCGCACCCGATCCGATTTCCTACGGATTCGAGTGGAGCCCCGAGCTTACTTCGAAAAAGGACGCCAAAGACGGCCCGTTGGTCGGGTTACCCGAATACTATCGTCTGCAGAAAGATGACAATGGCAAACCTCTTTGGGTTGTCGTCCAGCCCCGGGACGTTCCGGCCGAAACGGGATTGGCCGAGGCTAGCTTTCGTCGGCCCGACGATAGTCCTTTGGAAGCCTACGTCACGCCCGACGATGCCGCGAGTTGCTGGAAGACGCCTGGGCCCGTGGCGGGACCGTTTGAGGCACACCCGGGAGACGGCAGCACGGTGACGTACTACTGGTATCGATTCGCCGACCAACCTGCAATCCTCAACGCCGACTTGACGGATCAAGAGCGTGAGCAGCTGCAAAAACGAGTCGAAAAACTCCACCGCAGTTGGACAAAGGACCGCGAATATCTGCCAGCACCCACGACTGGAAAACTGGCGGACATTGACCCCGCCTTGATTGTGACCCCGCCGAAGGGTTTGGAGGTCGGGTACGTCCCGATCGCCACACGACAAGGAATCGAATAGGTTCGTTGTGACGAGGAGGCATTTCAATCGCTCTTGACGATCCGTTTTCATGCTGCCGCAATCTGTCCAGCAAAATGTTTGTTCGATTTTCTTACTCCACGCTTATGTGGTATCTTTAGGTATCTAAGAAATTGAGCCGCTTACGCCTTCAAGGCAACAGATTGCGATGGACACCGGCATCCCGGATGAACAGTTGATGCAGTTGGTCGCCCAAGGAGATTTGAAGGCCTTTGAACTTCTTGTACTGCGGCATCAGAAAACCGCTTGGCGAACTGCCTACCGTCTCGTATCCGACCACCAAGCAGCCGAGGACCTTACGCAGGATGCCTTTGTGAAAATATTCGAGGCAGCAGACCGGTATCGCCCGATTGCTGCTTTTGGCACCTATCTTTATCGCGTCGTGGTTCGGGTCTGCCTCGACTATCTCCGCAAACACCGCCCGGAACCTACGGAGTACCTCGGCACCGACTTGGGGCCAGCCGAGCGATCCCTCTCACCCGATCAGCAAGCGGTCATTGCGGAACAGGAGCAGCGTGTACGAGTTGCCCTCCATCGCCTTCCGGCGAAACAGCGAACCGCTGTCGTTTTGCGATACTACGAGGGGCTCCGTGGTCGCGAGATTGCGGACGCGATGGCGATCAGTGTGAAGGCGGTCGAGCGGCTTCTCGCCCGCGGTCGAAAATCTCTCGAAACGCTACTGACGGATATTTTCGAGAATTAACCAATTTTTCGCGGGGGTTTCTCGAGGTTGATCCGTTTGTTCTCTTGCAAGAGGCCGCGAAACCGCAAGAAAACGTAGCCTAGGCTTCCAGCCTGGGACCACAAAAAAAACTAGGCTGGAAGCCTAGGCTACGGCCCAAGAGCGTCAAATGCGGCGATAGCGAATGTAGTACCTAGCAATTAGAGAAAGGAATGTCATGCGATGTCGTATGGTTCAACGCAAGCTGGAGCTCCTGGAAACGCAAGAGTTATCGGACTCGGAGCGTGATCAGGTCCAATCTCACCTGGAATCTTGCGGCCCCTGCCGTTCGGTTCAGGAGAGACGCCAGAAACTGCAAAAGCTACTTGTGTCGGTGCCCGTGCCCCCAGTGCCCGACCAATATGCTGCCATGGTCGTTGCTCGCGTTAAGAAACGACAGGCGATTGCCGCCGCTGCACAACGTAGACGATCGGTGCCGAAGCAGTCAATTTGGACTGGGTTCGAGTATTTAACGGGAACGGCTGCAGCATTGGCGATTGGGTTACTGATCGGGGTGTTGATGGGATACGACACTTGGCAGAACGACCGCCAGCAATCCGTTGCGATTGCGGCCAGATCAACCGACCCACTGGCCGAGTCGGGATTCCAGTACCTGGTGGAATCACGCGAGGATTCATTGGCACAAGACTACCTGCGACTTCTATCCGACTTTGAACGTTGAGGACGATTGCTGTGTGGAAGAGAGTGAAACGCTATTTGATTGTCGTATCCGCCGCACTGAATGTGGCATTCATCGGCATGTGGATGACTCAAGCGACGGCGCGTCACACACGCTCAGCCGATGCGGGAGAAAAGGTCGCCCATACGGTTTGGTGCCCGCTTCATCGGCAGTTAAAGGTGACCGAAGAACAATGGGTGCAGATTGAGCCCCCGCTGCGAGAGTTCCAGGCCGCCGTTGAGGCATTGCGAGAACAGACCGGCGAATTGCGGTCGAAAGTAATCGCTTTGATCGCTACCGAAGATCCCGATGTTGAGATGATCCACACAATGCAGGATCAAATCCTGGAGACGAAACGGCAAATTCAGCATCTCGTACTCGATCACCTTTTGGCAGAAAAAAAGATACTCACCACTGCGCAACAACAGCACCTATTCGACATGCTTCGCAACCGAACCCAACACGCTGATGGTCCACCGATGACCGCGCAGTCGCAAGGTGGCCTAGCTCCAGTACTGCAGAATCCGAACGGACCCATGAAATGACCATCGACTCCCCCGATATCACAGCAGACGAACTCAAGTCGCCACCCCAGAAGAGTATTGCAGGCAATGTGGCAACGCGAACGGTTAAGTCACGACGAGGGCAACCTCACGTGACTGACGCGTCTACCGGTCGAGCGTTACGCAAGAAGCGACGCAAGAAGAAGAGACGAGTTGTTTGGTGGCTGTTCCTTTTTTCGATGATTGGATTCAGTGTTGGATGGTGGTGGTATGCTAATCGCACGACACATTCGGCAGAAACCGTTGTCTCCACCGCAACCGTAATCCGCTGCGATTTCTCTTCGTCGGTGCTCGCGACGGGCGCCGTGCAACCACAGGTTGGCGCGGAGGTACGCGTGGGAGCTCGGCTTTCGGGAAAAGTGGAACGGTTGTATGCAAATATTGGCGACAAGGTAACTAAAAAACAGGTCATCGCTCGATTAGAACAGTCAGACCTGGAGGCGACAGTCCGGCAGCGGCAGGCGGAATTGGATCTCGCCCGCGCTAAGCTCACCTCCATCGAAACGCTGCTACCCACAGAATTGGAAAAAGCACAACTGGATTTGGATGAGTGTCAAGCTACTTACACACTCAATGAGAAAGAGTGTCAGCGTCAGCGTCAGCTCCATAGCCGAGGTGCTGCGGCGGACGATGAGTTGGAGGAGGCGGAGGAGCGTTTCGCCGTTTCAAGAACTCATGTTGCTACGGCTCGTAAAGAACTGGAGCTTGTCGAAACCCGCTTCACTGAAGAAATTCATCAGGCCCGACCCGAAATCTCGAGGGCGATGTCAGCTTTGGAACACGCACAGGTCCAACTTTCTTACGCAACAATCACCGCACCGATCGACGGTGTGATTGCATCGGTTTCCACCGAGGAAGGAGAAACCGTTGCCGCGGGGATGCAAGCGCCGACATTCGTGACGATCATTGATTTGCAGCGGCTTCAGGTCGATGCCTATGTCGATGAAGTGGACATCGGCAAGGTTCAGGTCGGTCAACGTAGCGTGTTCACCGTCGATGCTTTTCCAGAAAGCGAGTTTGAAGGTAGGGTCTCAGCGATCTATCCGACCGCATTCATCCAAGACAATGTCGTCAACTACGATGTGGTCGTCGATATCGAGACGCCTTTTCACGGACGACTGAGACCCGAGATGACTGCTAGTGTGACCATCTACCTCGAAAAACGAGACAATGTGTTGGCGATTCCAGCAAAGGCCATCAAGCGAGAACGAGGCCGAAACGTCGTCTACGTTTCCAACCACGGCCAACCCGAGGTTCGCGATGTCACGATTGGCTGGAAGGATGGCCAGTCGGTCGAGATCGTCGCGGGGCTGGAGGAAGGTCAAACGGTCTTTCTCGAACCACCCTTAGAACGCCAAGTTGACGTTGGTGACAAAACAACCATTTAGTTATCGTAGGCTGGCCGATAGTACGAGGAGACTATCATCCATGATTGAATTACAGAACATCGAAAAAACGTATCAGACGGGGAACGTAACCACTCCCGTACTCAAAGGGATCTCGTTCAGGGTCGAACCTGGCGAATACGTTGCGATCATGGGCTCGTCCGGTACAGGAAAGTCGACGCTCATGAATATCCTCGGCTGCCTCGACAAACCGACCGAGGGACACTACCGACTTGACGACGTCGATATGGTTGACCTGGATGATGACGAACTGGCGCATTGGAGAAATCACAAGATCGGGTTTGTTTTTCAGCAGTTCCATCTGCTACAGCGAACCACCGCACTTAAGAATGTACTCCTGCCCCTGCTCTACACCGACGACTATCCAGAGGATCCCGAAGAACTCGGCGAAAACGCACTTAGCATGGTCGGTCTTGCCGACCGCGTGGAATACCGGCCCCGCCAACTCTCAGGGGGCCAGCAACAACGGGTCGCGATTGCAAGAGCGTTGATCACAACTCCTTCGATCATCTTGGCCGACGAACCGACAGGCAATCTGGACAGCCGCAGCGGTGCAGAGGTATTGGCGATTTTTCAACGCTTACATCAAGAGGGCAGGACGATCGTGATGATCACTCACGATCGTGACGTGGCCGAGCACGCCGATCGCGTTATCGTCTTGGTGGATGGCCAGATCGCAGAAGACGAACTCATTCGTCAACCCAGGGATGCGGAGGCGGAATTGGCCTCGCTGCCCGCAGCAGCGGAGATCGGGTCATGAGGATGCTACGGATTGCAGGCGAAGGCGTCAACTCGCTAGCCGCGAACAAGGTACGAACGTTTCTCATGATGGCTGGCACGATTGTCGGGATCGCCGCCTTGACCGTCATCATGTCGATCGGCAAAGGCACCGAGAAGAAGATCATGAAACAGGTGGACAATTTCGGCCCGACCGCGATGATGGTCATCGCCGGTGGAGGAAGAGCTCTGCCCCCGCCGGACACGAGCGTGACGACGCTCACTTTGGCCGATGCCGAAGCAATCCGCGAACAGGTTGACGGAGTAAGAACAGTCGCTCCACAAGCTTGGCAGTTCGACGTGAATTTGAAGTACCAGGCGAACCAAATTCAATCGGTCGTCTGGGGTGTCGAACCAAATTGGCACAGCGCGTGGGCTTGGGATGTCGCTCAGGGGGATGGGATCACCGACCAGGATGTGGCAACCATGAGCCGCGTCTGTGTCATCGGTGATTCGGTTGGACGCGATCTTTTTGCTGGCACAGACCCGGTGGGAAAAAGTCTCTATATCAACAAGGTTAGTCTCACCGTCAAAGGGGTGTTGGAGCGTCGCGGTACCGCGGGGGGCGGAGGAGGCGATTTCGACAATCGCATCGTGATCCCGATCACAACCGCGATGCGACGTGTGATGAATGTGGACCATATCGGTGCCATCCGCGTTGTCAGTGAGGATGCGTCTCTGATGGCACAGCAGGCCGAACAGATCGAGCAAATTATCCGCAGTCGACACCACATTACCCCTGCCGTGGAAGACGACTTTCGCATCGTCACGCCAACGATTATTGCCGAACTTGCCCGTGGCACCTCACGCACCTTTTCGATACTGCTGATTGCGTTGGCGGCTTTAAGCTTACTGGTCGGCGGAATTGTATTGATGAATATTATGCTCATCTCCGTCGCTGAACGCACTAACGAAATCGGGTTGCGACGGGCACTGGGAGCAACGCGAAGCGATGTGTTTGTGCAATTTCTTACCGAATCCCTCAGCGTAACCTTTCTGGGAATGCTGTTGGGCAGTTTGCTCGGCGCAGCGGTTGCAATCGGCATCGCAAAGCTGACTCCGCTGCCTGCGATGGTAACCTGGCAACCTTTTGCTTTGTCAATTGCATTTGCACTCTTGGTGGGGACGGTTTCTGGCGTCCAGCCGGCTTGGCGTGCTGCGCGGCTAAGCCCCGTGGAAGCGCTGCGATGAAATGGTCCAAGAGCGTTGCCCTGTCCGTTGAAATCTTGGCGGCACACCCGCTCCGAACGATGCTCAGCACGCTGGGCATCATCGTGGGGGTCTCCGCAGTGATTCTGATGGTCTCGGCGGGTAAAGGCGCTGAAGAACGCATCCTGGGCCGGATCCGCCAAATGGGGACGAATTTGATTACTGTCAGTGCTGGCCAGACAAAAATCATTGCTGGCCGACAGCGGCAAATGAGCACCGTTACCACTTTGAAGGTCGAGGACGCTGTCGCAATTCAAGCCGATTGTCCGGCCGTTGCTTTGGCGTCGCCTGCAATAACCAAGAAATTTGCCACCCGCTGGGAATCCGAAAACGCCAACACCACCGTCCTTGGGATCACGCCACAAGGGTTTCCGATCCGCAATATCGGCATCGCATCGGGGCGTGTTTTTGACCAGAACGAATGCCGTGGTCGACGCCGAGTTGCCGTGCTTGGTCCCACGGTGGTCGAGAACCTCTTTCTAGGGGCTGATCCGATTGGGCTTACGTTTCGGGTCGGGCGAGTCCCCTTCGAGGTTATTGGTGTTACCGAACCCAAAGGGATCGATGGCAACGGACTCGATCAGGATGATGTGGTAATCATCCCGTTGGATACCGCGATGCGGCGTGTGATGAATGTCGATTTTGTTCAGACGATCTACGTGCAGGGAAATTCGAGTGGTGAGCTTGCCCAAGCGGAAAATGAAATCCGTGAACGACTACGTCAGCGGCACCGATTGGATGATAAGCCAGACGATTTCACCATCCAGAATCAAGCGGTGCTGCTGGAAACCGAGCGTGAAACGGCGCAGGCGATGACGTTGTTGATCGGTAGCGTTTCGGGAATTTCGCTAATGGTCGGCGGCGTAGGAATCTTGGCTGTTATGCTCATTTCAGTGCGGGAGCGGACCCCAGAGATTGGACTTCGCCGAGCCGTCGGTGCTAGGCGGTGCGATATCCGCAACCAGTTTCTTCTGGAATCCGGGATGCTCGCTGGCCTGGGAGGACTGATGGGCGTGGCGATGGGGGTTGGCGGTGCCAGGATCATTGGCTCTCTAGGTTACGTGGATATGGTCGTCTCGTGGCCCGCAGCCGCCATCGGCGTCGTCTTCTCGGTCTCGCTAGGGGTTGCCTTCGGTCTTTATCCCGCCGTTCGCGCTGCCTCCCTCGAACCTATCGATGCACTGCGCGCGGAATGACACACGCGGTGTGGCGTCTTCGACTGCACCACCGATTTTGGTTCGGTCGTGGCTCGAGCAAGTCAATTGGTGCAAACTGGTTAAGAACTTTGGAAAATGGTTCGCCGCATCGTCTGGTTCGCCGCTTCTTACGCGTCCAAAACGGCTGGCACTGAGTATTGAACCGTTCGATGTCCAAGCACAATATGCCGCCCCCCAGGACGATATTGCAATTTTGTTGTTCACCTTCAACGTTGATGAAATGAAATTTCTGAATGCCTGAATGCCTGAATGCCTGAATGCCTGAATGCCTGAATGCCTGAATGCCTGAATGCCTGAATGCCTGAATGCCTGAATGCAATGCACTCAAAAATGAGATTGCACCGATATTTTGCCGAAATCGGTGCACCGGTTTTTCTTTGTCGCTCTTCGACTTATCGTATTCTTGAATCCAGTTATTTGGCGGCGCGAGCCTGTTGGCAAAACACGGCCTTCGCGAAAGCATTCAAGCAGAGTAAATTCACGGTTGGTCGCTCGATGTTATCTTGCGTTTTGAGCGTGGGCTAGGCTAGAAGCCTAGGGCACGGTTTATAAAAGAATCCCTAACGATCCACTGTCATGCGAATTGTTCTTTGCTATCCGGTCTTAGACCATCATATTAAACAAATCCAAGCTGCCGCACCTGATGCCGAGATTGTGGCTGCGGAGCAGAGTGAAATTGACGAACTTTTGCCGACCGCCGATATCTTTATCGGCCACGCGAAAGTACCGGTCGATTGGGATCGCGTTCTGAAGGCAGGCCGATTGCGGTGGATCCAATCATCGGCCGCAGGACTCGATCACTGTTTGGTCCCCGGGGTGATTGACTCGGATATTCCGGTTAGCAGCGCGTCGGGCTTATTTGCTCCGCAGGTGGCCGAACAAACGTTTGCACTATTGTTTGGGTTGCTTCGCAAGTTGCCTCAATTCTTTCGAGCCGAGGCGGCACGAGATTTCACCCGTTTGCCGACGGATGATTTACGAGGCAAGACGGTTGGAATCGTCGGTATGGGCGGTAATGGGCGAATGATTGCCAAAATGCTAGCGCCTTGGGACATCCGCTTGATCGCCACGGACTACTACCCTGTCGATAAACCAGCGGAACTGGACGAATTGTGGGAATCCGACCGGCTCGATCAACTGCTGTCCGAGAGCGAGATCGTGATTTTGACGTTGCCGCTCAACAACAACACACTCGGTTTGTTCGACGACGACCGATTTGCGAAGATGCCAGACCGATCCTACTTGATCAACGTAGCACGCGGCAGTGTGGTTAAAGAAGCTGCACTGGTCAGAGCACTGCAGAGTGGGAAACTTGCGGGGGCGGGGTTGGATGTCACGGAAGTCGAACCGTTAGCCGCGACGAGTCCTCTGTGGGACAACCCGAACGTGATCATCACGCCGCACGTCGGTGCCCAGTCATTCTCACGAGTGGATGATTCGACTCATTTGGCTTGCGTGAATTTAAGACGTTTTCTGGCGGGAGAAAAACCGTACAATTTGGTCGATAAACGTCTAGGGTTTCCCCACCCCTCGGTTGTCTATCAAGGAATGGGCGAAACGACACGATCGGATCGAGACGATCAGTAAACGAAATGGTGTTACCACGAAAAGAAGGGAGTCGGTTCAATGAGCAGTCCACGAAAAACTGGCCAGTGTGATGCGGTCATCTTGAACGAGGACGCCAAGGCAGCTGGTTCGATCGTATTACCCGATTCGGCCGCCGAAGACTTCATCGCCGAGTTCAACCGCACGTACGCATCGATCGGTTGGACCGTCGAATCGATCCGACCGCCGATCAAGCGGTAGCGGAAGTCGCTCGACATTGGACCGCATCCATTGCGCCGATCCAAGTTCGCTTCAGCAGAAGGACGTGTGCTATGTCACCGCTTGATTTTAGGCTTGGCAAAGAGTGGCTGGGGCATCTTGCTCCAGCAGGCTGCGGCGGGAAGCCACAGCCACGAAAGGCTCTGACCCTAATTCTTGGCTGCGCCAAAGCATGAGTGCATAAAAAAAACTCGGAGCAACTCCGAGTTTTTTAGATGAATCATAAGTGGGAAACGACTTTGGAAGCACGGAAAAAGGCCGTGACAACCCATTCGTTATTTCTTGCGATGGCGAATCTTTGCTCGCATACGCCGCTTTTTACGCCCTACTTTTCGCCGGCCTTTTCCTGTTCGCTTCGTACCCACCTAGATTATTCTCCCGTTTCTTCGATTTAAGTTTTCTGTGCGGCTCAGGCCGCTTTGTTCATTTCTAAATGTTGAATAAGGACCTTCCTTAACGGTCAGTGTAGCAAAAATACGACAACGAACCAAGGCCCTGGACCTGCACTCCGCTAAAATGGCTTGCAAAGAAGTCCCGCAACAAGCGTTTTTATTCGAACCAGCTCCGAATCGCGTGCAACGTGGTCGCTCGACCGGCGCGGGCAATGGAAGTGGTAAGCGGAATCTCTTTCGGGCAAACGGCCACGCAGTTTTGAGCATTTCCACAGATTTGAATGCCGCCAGGGCCGCTCAACGCATCGAGTCGTTCGCCTGCTAAAGCTTTTCCAACCGGATTGTTGTTGAACAACATCGCCTGCGAAATCGCATGAGGACCAACAAAGGATTCGTTGTAGGCCGCATTTTTGCGAGCTTGGAAATCCTCATCGCTTTCACCAGCCTTCTGTTCCAATTCGATCTTCAAGAATTGAGGACAGGCATCCAAACAGCAACCACAGCTCATGCATTGGCTGAGCGGGTAGTTTTGTTCCTGGGAGTCGCGGGATTGCCGTTCGCCTGGCCCCATGTCGTAGTAGCTGTCGACGGGGACCCAAGCTTCGACGCGTTCGAGGGCCTTGAACAACCGTTGACGGTCGACAAGTAAATCTCGCAAAACAGGGAATTTTCGCATTGGCTCTAGGACGATTTCGTCGGGGTTGTCTTCGAGCAAACGATCGACCAAGGCACTGCAGCTTTGCCGTACTTTACCATTGATGACCATCGTGCAGGCACCGCAAACCTCTTCCAAGCAGCCACAATCCCAGACCACGGGAGTGACTTTTTTGCCGTCGCTGGTCTTCGATTGGGCAGCAATTTTTTGCAAAATACTGATCACGTTTAGCTCGGGCTCATACGGCAAAGTATGGAGTTCCCAATAGGGCTTTTTGCCAGGCCCGTCTTGCCGACGGACTCGGATCTTGATTTCAGTGCGTTTTTTCGTGTCGAGGGCAATCATCCGTCGATCCTGATGTTTCTAAATTTGCGTGGAAAAATGTTGTGAAGGAAACGGTTGAAGAACTCGAGAGGAGTTCCATCATTGTCGTAGCGGAGTCTATTGAGCAGGAGGTCTAGTGAGTATTGGCGAGTTTCTGCTCTTTCTTCGCTTTGGCTCGCTCGTTCCAAACCTCTTCAATCTCACTCGCACCCACCAAACCATACAATCGTGGACGTGGTGGAATGATCGAGGTGTCGAGGTCTTCGTACGTGATTTCAGGCATTTGAGTTTCGTGATTCCAAGTCGCAATCGTGGACTTGAGGAACCGTTCATTGTTCTTTTCGAAGGCATCACACCACTCTTCCGCTTGGCGACGTCGCTCGGCAGGGTCCTCCGCGGTCAACGATGGCTTCTCGAACTCCGGCTTATAATGAGCACCGCGACATTCGTCTCGCATTAACGCACCGAGCAAAATGGTTTTTGCAAGTGGAAACATGTCCTGCAGTGCTTTTGCAAACACCACGTTTTGGTTGGTCCAGCTGCCGGTATCAGAAAGGTTGACCTTCATCGCTCGTTCGTGCAGACCTTTGACCTTCTCGATTGCATCCGCCAATTGATCGTTGCGGCGAACCACGGTAGCCACGCGAGTCATCAAGTCGCCAAGCTCTTGGTGAATTAAATAAGGGTTCTCATCACTCCCTGGATTGCCGCCCAGCAGATCGTCATGACGTTTTTGCTCTTTCGCAACCGCGGCGCCGATCACATCCGCAGGCAGATCGTTTGCCCCCGAGGTTTGCTTCTCGACAAAGTTCAAGATCGACGGTCCCGTGAACAGACCGGTAAAGATACAGGACAACAACGAGTTAGCACCGAGGCGGTTAGCACCGTGGTAGTGGTAATCGCATTCACCGATGGCGTACAAGCCTTCGATGTTCGTCATATGGTTTTGCGGAGCACCTTGTTCCATGCCATCATCGGCGGACTTGACATAATCGGCCCAAAGACCGCCCATGCTGTAGTGGACCGCCGGGAAAATACGCATCGGCTCGTCACGAGGATCGACCCCTTGAAACTTCTCATAGATTTCCATGATCCCACCTAACTTGCGATCCAATTCGGCTCGCGGAATATGGGTCAAGTCAAGATAGACGCACATTTTGTCGGTATCGACGCTCAGACCATCATTGACACAGATGTCAAAGATCTCTCGCGTCGCGATATCCCGAGGGACCAAGTTGCCATATTCGGGATAGCGTTCTTCCAAGAAGTAGTAGCGTTCATTTTCGGGGATGTCGTTTGGTTCACGTGGGTCCTGAGCTTTCCGCGGCACCCAAACTCGGCCACCTTCACCGCGAGCCGATTCGCTCATCAGACGTAGCTTGTCGCTGCCAGGAATTGCGGTGGGGTGAACTTGGATAAATTCGCCGTTAGCATATTTAACGCCCGATTGGAAACAGCGGCTGACGGCGCTTCCGGTACAGAAAACGCTCATCGTGCTACGGCCATAAACCAGACCACAACCGCCGGTCGCAACGACGACCGCGTCGGCCGGGAAGGCCTTGATTTTCATCGATACCAAATCTTGGGCAACAATCCCACGGCAACGACCGGTTTCATCTTGGATAGGGTTCAAGAAATCCCAGTACTCATATTTCTTAACCATACCCTCGCTTTCCCAGCGACGAACTTGCTCATCGAGAGCGTATAGCAACTGCTGTCCCGTTGTTGCTCCTGCAAAAGCCGTTCGTTTGTATAGCGTTCCACCGAATCGTCGACGATCGAGGAAACCTTCTCCGGTTCGATTGAAGGTGACACCCAATCGGTCCATCAGGTCAATGATCCGTGGAGCCCAATAGGCCATTTCTTTTACGGGCGGTTGGTGGTTCAAGAAGTCACCACCGTAGACCGAGTCATCAAAGTGTTTCCACTCATCGTCACCAAGTTGGCGAGTCGAATCGTTCACACTGTTGATCCCTCCTTGGGCACAAACACTGTGCGACCGCTTAACGGGCGTGAGGCTAATCAAGTCGACTTTGATACCAAGCTCGGCAAGTCTCATTGCCGAAGCAAGCCCAGCAAGTCCACCACCAACAACAACAACACGATGCTCAGACATAATTAATTAGTACAGTTTTAGGTTGCAAAATAGGTTTGATGCGACAACGAACGATTCGTGGGAACCAATTCTATCAACATTCGCTTTCCGATTTACTCTTGGTCAGCCAACACTTCGGCGCCCGCGTTTTCCAACTGCTCATGAATCGCTTGTTCCTCGGCAGCCTCTTCGGCCTCAAATTGCTCCGAGATCTCGTCGGGTTGAGTACGTTTTTCTTCGGAAACAGGAACATAACCGGCATCCAAACCAACTTGGTACATCCGGTCTTCAATCATTTTCGCCCGTGCGATGTCCTCCGGTCCTGCGGAAGTCGCCGCATACCAGGCTGCCGTACCGACGAAAGCGAGCCCGATACCGAATGCAGCGCTCACGATCGAAGCACGCCGCTGAGCCGCTGGGGTCAACCACAATCCCCAAGTAATTCCGGCGGTCCAAATACCGTTGGCCAGGTGGTAGACGCAACAAAGCATGCCAACCAGATAAAACGCAGGCCAGACAAAGCCGCCAAAATCGTTCATTGCTGACATCATGGTGCTCGCCGCATTGTATGGCTTGAACTGGGCAAAATTCATTGGTTCAATGACCGCCAAATATGGCGCGAAATGGAACCAACCGTGCAGGTGCAAGACATGGACGAACAAATACACCAATGCGATCACACCCGTCCAACGCTGCCAAGAATAGCGTCGGTTGCTGGTGTACTTATATTGGCTTGTGTTCAATTTCGCATTCTTGGCGATCCAAACGCCGAACAGAGCATGGAACAGGAGCGGCAGAAAAATGCCGCCCCATTCGACGATCGGTAGAAACCGACCCAAACTGTGGATGCCATAAACGGCACCCTGGAAACTCTGGACGCTGTTGAGCAGGCTGGAGTTTACCGTCAGGTGGACACACATGTAGAGTCCTAACGGGACGATGCCTGTCAAGGAATGCAAGCGTCGGAGCAAGAACTCGTGGCGAAGAAAGAACGATGGTTCGTGAGTTGATTGAGACACTTTAGGCGTCAGGGGGAAAGCGGAGTGAGTTGTCTAGTAACCTATAAACCGAGAGTCGGCGAATTTGGCAATCTAAGTTGAGCGATGATTTTCAATTTTGTTGCATGCAACAAATTCCCTATCTGGCAAAACCGAGAGCTTGGTCCGCGAATCTGGCGAAACGACAGTCTAGCGAAAATTGACATCGAAGGAAAAGCCAGCTTTCTTTCGTCGTGGCTGGTCCTTGGACTTATGAATCTACGGATATCGCAGAAAACTACAAGCCGAGCGGCGCCAAGTTTGATGCAACAAGGACAGAATGCCACACTGGCGCACCGCTAATTGAAATAAACCTTCCCTCAAACGAGCCGAAGGGGGACATTGCCCGTGGTTCACACCCATGCTTTGCCAGCACTCAGAATGAGGGTAAAAATCTTTCGTGGCTGCGGCTTCCAGCCGCAGTTTACTGGCTCAGTTTACTGGCCGCAAAATGCCCCAGCCCTGATTCTGGCAAGCCTCAGATTCTGGCAAGCGGCCTGCTGATTTAATCGTTTAACGCTTAGCCGAAGGCGTCAGCTTTTCCATAAGCGGTCGCCTATGGCTTGGCGTTAAACAATAAGTCGAGTCAAACCGATTAAATCAGCAGGCCGCAAGCCTCAAGTCAAGCTGTCACAAAGCACTAAGCTTTCCCAGCCCAGTCGGCCCACCAGGCTTGGAACAATTCCCACTGAGTTCGTGCAAACGCCTTTTGGCTTGGACTCAATGCGTCTCCTTCCTCCAGCGGAAGTTCGTAGGCATCGTGACCGGCCAGAACCATGTAATACTTATAATAGAGAACCAAGTCGGGGCCTTCGTCGAATTTTGAAAGTACACTTAGTGCTTCGTCGAGTTCCTGAGCGTACCGGCGAGCTTGCGTGTTGCCTGATTGGGCTTGTTTACACAGTGAAACGAGTTTCAAGATTGGTTCGGGCAGACAATTTCCGATTCCCGTGATCGCACCATCCGCTCCACAATGAACAAAACCGTGGTAAACGGTTGTATCGACGCCGGCCAGCAGCAGAATGTCTTCGGAGGCGTTGGTGATGAATTCCGCAGCGTAACTTAAGGAACTTGCTCCACCAAACTCCTTGAACCCGACGAGGTTCTTAAATCCACGTCGCAGCTCGAAAAACAAATCAGCTTTCGTTTCGTAGCCATAATAGGGGCTGTTGTAAATCACCGCAGGCAATTCGGGCGCAGCCGAAAGGACGGTTTCAAAGTGATTTTTTTGGGCTGCCGAGGAGGTGCCGCGTGATAGTAGACGGGGGATGACCATTAACCCCTTGGCCCCTACCGATTGGCCATGCGCGGCATGTTCGGCGGCAAGTTTTGGGCTAATCGCCCCGGTGCCAACGATGACGGGGATACCGGCCTGAGCCAATTGCCGGACACCTTCTTGCCGCTGCGAGTCGCTTAGAAGAGGCCACTCGCCCATCGAGCCGCAGTAGACGACGCCATCCATCCCTTTCTGCATCAAATCCTGGGCCGTTTCGACCAAGGCTGCGTAATTGGGGGTTCGGTCCTTGTGGCAAGGGGTCATGATGGCAGGGATGCAGCCGCGGAAAATACGAGTGTCCATGTTGGATCAGTTGGTAAGAAGGATGTGAAAACTGGGGGGGGCCTGGGTAGGCCGAATCGCTTAATTTTCTCGATAAGCGCGGGCAACCTCTTCGGCGATTATTTTATAACCTGTTTTGACGTCGCCGTCAGGCATGGTAAAAGTGACTCGCAAACATTCGCTTGCATGTTTCCAATCGGAGTGGTCCATTCCGAAGAAAAAGTAGTTGCCTGGAACGACCAAGACATTACGTCGTTTCAGCCGCTGGTAAAGTTCCTGCGATGAGATTGGTAGATCCTTGAACCACATCCATAAAAAGAACGCCCCTTCGCTACGATGCAAAAAATAGGGCAAGGAATCATCGAAAAATTCGTGCGCCCACTGTTGGGCCAGTCGTGATTTCTCGCGATAGAAGGGTTGCACGACTTCATTGCTCAGTCGCAAAACCTCTCCGGATTCGATCAATGGCGTCACCAATGCTTGACCAAAGTTATTGTTCGCAAGACCAACGATTGACATCATCGACGACAACGACTGAATAATCTCCGTATTCGCAACGACGATTCCTGTTCGAGTTCCCGGCAAGCCGATCTTTGATAGGCTTAAAGTCAAGATCGTGTTGTCGTTCCAAATCAACCGCGTCTCCGAAAAAATCGCGTTTGGAAAGGGCGCTCCATATGCGTTGTCGATAATCAACGGGATACGATGCTGGTGGGCTAAACGCGAAAGCCGGTCAATTTCGGCATCGGTGAGCACGTTACCGGTCGGATTGGTAGGCCGGGAAACACAGATTGCTGCGATGTCGTCGGTAACTTCTAGGGCATCGAAATCGACTCGATACTTAAACTCGTGTTTCCCTGTGATTTCGATGCGTGGCTTTATCGCTCGGAACAAACCGTCGCCTGGCCCCCTTTCCGCATTGACAGACTGGTTCGCGTAACCGATGTATTCGGGTACGAGCGGAAGCAAGATTTTTTTGCGTCTTCCGTCTCGGAACTTACCAGCCAACGCGTTGAAGAGCAGAAAGAAGGCCGTTTGCCCTCCAGCCGTCACGGCGATGTTATCGGCGGAGAGGTCCCAATCGTATTGGCGGCGCAGCAGGTTGGCCATGGCCGTGCGAAAGGGGGTGTTTCCGACAGGCGGTTCGTAATGACCAAGGGTATGCTCGAGTAAACCTGGTTTGGCCAAGATCGCTTCGGTTCGCTGCCGCCAAACCGCGTCCATTTCAGCAATGTGTGCTGGTTGGCCGCCTCCGAGCATGCAAACTCGCTCGTTGCCTGGTGACGTCGCGGCGATCGCCAAAGCGTTGCCGAGATCGTCCATCAACTCGCTGATTCCGCTACCAACGCCGAGTTGCTCTCCAAATTCCGATAATTCCAAGCTCATGATCCGTCCGATTCCATCTTCTTGTTGTGTTTTTTATCAAATGAATGTGATTGGGTGAAAGATTGTGTGAAAGGCGACGATGGCCAATCATGCCGGCGACTTCTCGGCCTGTCGATTTAATCGTTTAACGCTTAGCCGAAGGCGTCAGCTTTTCCATAATCGGTCGCCTATGGCTTGACGTTAAACAATCAGTCGAGTCAAACCGATTAAATCGACAGCCCGTTCTGCTGGGCAGCTTGTTCAGCAAGCAAGCGTTTTTGGTATCGGCTTTGAACCACATCGACGACGATCAAGACCGCCAAGACAAAGTAAAAAGTACTCTTCGCCATCGGCATCACGATATGCCCAAACAGATGCAGGTCGGCCAAATGCCCTCCTTCGCTCGTCAGCATGACGCCGACAATAAACAGGATAAACAAACCGAGCACTTCGTACATGCGGTTCTTTTTCAGGAATTCGGCAACCCGATCGGCCAACCAGATCATCATCACACCACTAATCACGACGGCCGTTGCCATGATGGCGAAGTTCTTTGTCAACGCCATGGCACTCAGGATCGAGTCAAATGAAAAGACCAAATTCATGGTGACGATCAAAGCAATCGTCTTGCCAAAACTCTGTTTCTCTGACTTTTTTGATCCATCACCAACCTCATGGATCGCCAGCAAGTGATAGATTTCCTTGATCGCCGTCCATAAGATGAACGCGCCACCGAACAAGACAATCAGACTGTGTCCGGAGATTTTGGCCTCGATCAACTTGCTACTGTATTCATAAAAAGGATCCTCAAGCAACGCGATCAAGTGAATGATCAGATACAGCAGTATGATTCGAAACAGAATTGCCAAACCAATGCCGACCTGCCGTACCTTGGACTGCTGGCTCTCCTCCACTCGTTTGCTCTCGATCGAAATGTAGAGCAAATTGTCGAAGCCCAATACGACTTGCAAAAGCACCAGCATCCCGAGGGTAAAGATGCCATGCAGCGAAAAGAAACTCTCGACCGGTCCATCCGCTACGCCGGTCGCCGAAGCAAGCAATCCAACCGAGTCGGTCGCTGATATCATCCACTGCATTTTGATGCTCTTTTCCTATGAAATGGGCTCTTGCTTTGTCAACATCCTACCGCCAACGCGAAGTTTGAATCCGATAGAAACACTAGCCACGCCCGTTTTCGTGCAAAACAATTCGCGCAAGACAAAGCACAAGTATGATGCGCCGTAACCATTCAGGCTACCCGCCATTCCCCTAGCCTCGTTGGCATATCAGAGGTCGCTATCCCGGTCACCCGAGCCCGAAAGTTAAATTGGGATCGAGAACGAGTGACCCGCGTAGCCAAGGCACCAAGAAACAGCTGCGACGAATCGCTCGGCCGGAGAAGTGAAGTGGATGAGCGATGAAGTGAATAGCGATGAAGTGGATGGCATCTTAGGAGCGGGATAAATGGTAGTGGATCTTGATAAAGACCCCAGCGTGTGGGATCTTCAGCAGCGAGAAACCCGTGTCACGAGAGATTGCCTCCCAATGGCTCGTCCAAGACATCCATCGTGGTTTCTATCAAGGACACCAGCAGCTTGGTATATTGGAGCTGCATATTCTTTCATACTTCGGAAAAAGGTAAGTTGAGTTTCGATGAAGGTTCCATTTATTCACGAAGAGTTTCTGTTGGAGACCGAGGCGTCCCGTCGGCTGTTTCATGATTACGCCGTGAGCGAACCGATTTTGGATTACCATTGTCATTTGCCGCCGAAGGATGTGGCGGAAAACCGCCAGTTCAATAATTTGTTTGAGATTTGGCTCGAAGGCGACCACTACAAATGGCGAGCAATGCGGGCCGCAGGGGTTGAAGAGCGACTCTGCACCGGGGATGCCGATCCGTATGACAAGTTTTTGGCTTGGGCGCGGACGGTACCACAAACCTTGTGCAACCCGCTGTATCACTGGACGCACTTGGAGCTGAAACGCTATTTCGGCATCGACGTGTTGCTGAACGAACAAACCGCACCGGCGGTTTGGGAGCAAGCCAACGAGCTACTCGCTTCAGCGGAGCTTTCCGCGCATGGCATCCTGAATCGATTCAAGGTCAAAGTGGTCGGCACGACAGACGATCCAACGGACGATCTATCGTATCACCAAGCCATCGCCAAGTCGGAGCTCAGCACCAAGGTTTTTCCGACGTTTCGCCCTGACAAGGCGTTCAACGTGCATCAACCACAAGTTTGGAATGATTGGGTCGATGCCTTGGAGCGAGCTACGGGCCAGAGTATTTCTACGCTGGATGAGTTCCTTGATGCACTCAAGAAACGCCACGATTTCTTTCATGAAATCGGTGGGCGTCTCTCCGACCACGGCATGGAGAAATGTTATGCAGACTTTCCGAGCGATGCCGAGGCAGCAGCGATCTTCGGCAAAGCTCGTTCCGGAACGGCCGTGACGAGCGTGGAAATGGGCCAGTTCGCCAGCCACATCCTGCTCTCGGTTGGGCGTTGGAACGCTGAAAAAGGTTGGACGATGCAATTGCACCTCGGAGCTCGCCGTAACAATAACACTCGCTTGTTCAACTCCGTCGGTCCTGATACCGGGTTCGATTCGATCGCAGATACCCCGCAGATCGCACCCCTCGGTCAGCTCCTCGATCGGCTCGACCAAGAAAACGCTTTGCCGAAAACGATCGTCTATAACTTGAACCCTGCAGACAACTACGCCTTTGCAACGATGGTGGGTAACTTTCAAGATGGATCGATTCCGGGCAAGATGCAATTCGGTTCGGGGTGGTGGTTCCTGGATCAAAAGGAGGCGATGGAGTGGCAAATACGAACGCTAGCAAACCTGGGGTTACTTTCGCGGTTTGTTGGGATGCTGACCGATTCTCGTTCGTTTATGTCCTATCCACGTCATGAATACTTCCGGCGTGTACTGTGCAATTTACTCGGCCGCGATATGCAGTTGGGCCAACTGCCGGGCGACTTCGATTTGGTCGGCGGCATGGTCCGGGACATCTGCTACGCCAACGCGAAGCAGTTCACGGGCTTGGCTAACGGGCTTGGCTAGACGGGCTTGGCTAGACGGGCTTGGCTAGACGGGGCACCCTGAAAATCGGGGACATTCGTCCTCTGCCTTTGGAGAGCACTCCGTTTGGGGAGCACTCGTCATCGCGAATCAAACACTCGTTGAGTGGACCGAAGTTAAAAGGCCTTCGCCTGATGCTAACGGGATCGTGTTATTTTGCACTTGGGCTCAAATCGTAAACTGTCAAAATCTGTCTTTAGACATCCAAGAAATGTTGCTATGGTGCAGCGGTTGAAATTCTCGTCTTCATTTAATTCCTCTTTCCTGGCATGGGTTCAATGTTGAGTCGCTGTTTCGTATTGTTCGTAGGTATGGTGGTGGGTGGCTTTTTCTCGGGAACACCGCTGCGAGCCCAGAATTGGGCAGACAAGATGTTCAAGGTCCAATCTCACGATTTCCGAACGGTCGGACGCGGCGCGAAAGCGGAGTTCCATTTCGAACTCACCAATCTCTACGAAGAGGATGTGCATATTGCGGCGGTGCGAAGCAGTTGTGGATGCACCACCCCTTCGGTCACCAAAGATACCCTCAAAACTCACGAGACCGGAGCGGTCGTCGCGACGTTCAACACCAGTACGTTCGTTGGCAAGAAGGGAGCGACTTTTACGGTCGTATTCGATAAGCCCTATTACGCGGAAGTTCAATTGAAGGTCAGCGGCTACATCCGTACTGACATCACGTTTGATCCACCCGAAGTCGCATTCGGCGAATTCCGATCGGGTAAACCCCAAGAGCGTGATGTGGTCATCTCGCATACCGGTAACAGCAACTGGCGAATCACCGACGTCCGCAGCCACTGCAGCAACTTGAAGGTTTCGCTCGGACAACCTGAGCTATCGCCTGGATTGGTGCGTTATCGGATGCATGTCACGATGCAAGAGGATGTACCGGAAGGTGAGATTCAAGAGCGATTGACGCTGATCAGCAACGATCGCAGTTTTCCGACCACCGAAATGGCGATTTCAGGCCGCGCTCGAGCCGCGTTGAGTGTTTCGCCAGCCGCGGTGACGTTGGGATCGACATCCGCCGACGCCGTTGTTGAAAAACGCTTGGTTGTCAAAGGAGATGAGCCTTTTTCCGTGAAAGAAGTCGTTTGCGACGACAAGCGATTTACATTCGAAGTTCCCGTCGGCAGTAAAAAGTTGCACTTCGTCAAAATGAAGTTCGAAGGAGATGGACAAGCCGCTCAGATCTCTCAAACGATTCGCATCATCACGGATTTGCCCGGCGATCCGTCTGCAGATTGTATCGTCACCGGAACGTTGTCCGCCAAGTAAACCACTTTGTTACGAATGAACTTGCAATGCAATCCGGCGACTTCACGAATCACCCCAACCCATTTGCTCTGCACGTTGATGGCAACCGTCCGTCCAGGTCCTCCTTCCGAACGGCTGCAAAGTTCTTTGCCATGATCACGCTCTTGTTTGGCGTGACCCTTGCCGTCGGTAGCCAAAGCCGCCAATGGATTGTAAACCGTTTGATGAGCGGCTTTAGTGAATTGCAGGTGCCCGAAAAGCAGCAGCGATTGGCTCAAATCTCGGAGCTTGGTATTCCGGCAATCGAACCACTTGTCGATGCCATCCTTGATCCAGAAACCGAGGTCGCTCGGACCGCTTGCGAATTGCTTCGGCAATCGCAAAACCATTGGACCTCTTTTGACTGGTCGGACTCGCGAACCTACCATGAAGAACTCGTTAAACAACTCGCCCGGATCTCCTCTGCAATCCCAGAGGGACGCACCGGATGGACGACTTCCTTGATCCAGCAAACGATTATGGAGTCGGTGCAAAAAGATGACGCTGCTTCAAAGAACCTCTACAATTTCGCCTCTCAAACGCTCGGCAGTATGTCGCTCAGCACGGGTTCAGGGCCGAGCGTCCTCGATACCCAACCGCTCGACCAGAACGCTCCGGTGCGTTTAATGGTCCGCTCAAAGCCGTTGCCCGTTGCGGATGCGGAGAGTTTCGGGGCGTGGACCGATTGGCCAACCCCGCAGTCCCGCGAAACATCGTCGCACATTCCATCGGATGAGCAACCCTCGCAAGAATCAAAGCCAGGTGCGTCCGTTTATCGGTCGAGTGCATCGAAACTGCGACCCGTTGAATCAGGTGAAAACATTGTTTTGCGTGATATCCAAGCGACCAAACCCGACTCCTTGGCGGCGGAGACCGTGCCTGTTTCTGCTTCTCCGCTCGCTGTCACGCAATCGCCGCCTGCTGCAAACGGTACGATTGTTCCCACCAGTTATTTAACCGATTCCGCGTTTGAATCCTACGACGACCAATCGGTCATCCATTGGCTCGGCAGTGAAGAGGCATCCCTTCGGCAGAAGGCCAAATTGGAACTGATGCGGCGTGGTTTCTCGGCACAGCAGATCGAGATTGCGACTCAGATTGCATCGCCTGATTCCGCGTCGCGTTTAGCACTCGTCGACGCGATTGCACGTTCACGAATCGAGAATCCTCGACCCTGGCTCGCCATTTTGCTCAACGATTCGTACCGCGAGGTGAGGCTGAAAACGATCTCGGTGATCGCGACAATGAACGACCCCGAGATGATGCAAACTCTACGAAGTCGACTCGAGCAAGAACGCGACCCGATCGTAAACGCCCGCATCCGACGGGTTTTGAAACTCCGCTAGGTGAGACGCCCCCTGCTGGTCATCAATCTCTGCTTCCACCCCCCGGGCGAGCTAGACAATCATGTGGCTGCTATTGCTAGCGTCGAAAACCATGTTCGGGGGGTCTGTGGGGCGTCGCTCGAAAAATCGGGTCAAAATTCTTAACTTACTTATGCAGAAGGCTTTACGCTCTTTCCGGCGACTCGGCTGGAAGGAATTTGTAAAATCGGAGGTTGACCGGTGCGGTGAACGACGTACCCTAGTCCTGTCGCTCCTAAATGCAAAACGCATCGCGAAGTCATGGTTGACCAACAGATGTCCACCCATCTTTCCATTCGTACTTGAGCGTCTTCCGCGAGTTCGCCTTGCGTGAGGTTATTTCGTCAACCAGCTTGCGGCCACGGGCTGGTTTCCGTCGATGTCTCTTTGGCATGAGCCGCCGATTCATCACCAATCTCACGGGCCGGGTACGCAAAACGCGTATCCGGTCGCGAACGCTCACGGGAATAGGATTGCAATATCCGGTCGGGTTCGATCAAGGCGGCGGCCTACGAGTTTCCAGCGGCCTGCGAGTTTCCGCGCGCCAAGCTTTCAACTTTTGATGGGCGGCTGCGTGCCCGCGTTCAATAATCCAAAGTGGTTTGCGGAAATCGAACCACTCGATGCTATCCAGCTGAGGGCAAATCACGATATCGGAGGCCTCTCGCTTTTCGCGGCGCATCATTCTCTCGCCGATATCCTGCATGCGCATCATCACATCGAGCGCGGTGGTGCAATCCTCGACTCGGTTTGGATACTGGCCCACATCGACGGCGATCGACAAATCGGATGCGTAAGTTTTTGCCACAATCGATGGCAGGGAATCGATCACCCCAATGTCAGCGAGCAGCATTCCATCGATATCCACGGGAGGAAAAATGCCTGGGATTGCCATCGATGCCAGCACCGCTTGGCGAACCGATCCGTTTTCAATGACGACCCGATGGCCGCTGCGAAGATCGACCGCGACGATACTGAGGGATCTTGGCAAATCAGAAAACTGCCGATCAGGAATAAGGGCATCGACAGCAGCAGCCAACAACTCCGACGGCAGCAAAGATCGCGTTGTGGCCGCCCGAGTTAACCGGCGGTGCGCGGAATAGAGATGCTTGACGCGGTTGTACCAAGCGATCAGGGTACTCTGCGAATCATCCATAGGCTGTTTCGTCGAACCAAACAATCGTCGCTGGTCCCGCGAAAAAGCCTCTGACGACAAAAACTCCAGCGCTTGAGCTTGCACTTTCGGAGCCGACGGTTCTGCGGCGCACATTGCACCTACCATCGCTCCCAAACTGACTCCGACAAATCGTTCGATTCGGATTCCTGCCTCACCGATCGCCTGGATCGCCCCCAGATGGGCAAGTCCTCTGGCACCGCCACCTCCGAGAGCGATCACGGCTCGCCGCATCCGCGGAGCTTGCATCGGCTCGTTTTGTCCCTTTGCGGTTCGATTTCGGAGAAAGTTGGTCAGTTTCATAGAGGCGACTCTCAATGGATGCATTATAGAGAAGCGAACGGTTTGGCGTCTGTTTTTCTACTAAATCCTAGCCACAACCGGCTTTGCTCGCTGAGCCGCCCTGTTCAAGAAAGTAAATGTCGCACTATATTTACCGCTCGTTCGCTCTTTCGCGATGAATGGGATGGAATTTGTTCATGAAATACTCACTGATTTTACTTGGATTGCTATTCGCCTCTTGGTGTGTTTGGTCAGGTCATTTTGACAATCCATTTCTGTTATCGCTCGGTGTACTTTCCAGTTTTTTCTGCTTGTGGTTATCGCTGCGAATGAAAATCGTGGACGAGGAAGGGACTCCGTTAGAATTAGGCATTCTGCCGTTGGCGAGGTATATCCCCTATCTGGGAATGGAAGTCGTCAAATCAAACTTGACGGTTGCCAAGATCATCTTGTCTCGCGATCTTCCTCTGCGTCGCTGTGTGGTGACGACCAAGATGGGCCCTAAAACGGAATTGGGACGCGTCATTTTGGCGAATTCAATCACGTTGACTCCCGGAACCGTTTCGATCTGTTTGGACGACGACAACATTTCCATCCATGCGCTCTCACAGGTGGAGGCCGACGAGGATATCGCGGGCGAAATGGACCGTAAAGTTTGCGAATTGGAGGGGGCGAGATGAACAACATTGATTGGATGTTTGCGATTACAGCGATTGGAATTCTGCTGACGATGTCATTGGCGTTGACCCGGGCGATTTGTGGGCCAACGGTTTTCGACCGCGTTTTGGCCCTCAACACATTCGGCACAAAGACCGTGCTTTTTATATGCGTTGTTGACTTCATGACGACTCGTGATGATTTCCTCGATCTGGCACTACTCTACAGCTTGATGAACTTCATTGGCATGGTCGCTTTGCTAAGGTTTACCCACGACGAATCTTTAGCGGATCAGGAGCCGGCGTGATGAGCCTTTGGGATATTTTCAGTTGGGTGTTGTTGATTACGGGGTCGATCTTTTCGATGATCGGCGGGATTGGAATTGTACGACTCCCCGAATTCTATTCTCGAATGCACGGTGCCGGGATAACCGACACGATGGGTGCTGGATTGATTGTTGCTGGGTTGATGTGTCAATCGGGACTTAGCCTCACAACGTTGAAGCTTGTTGCGATTCTTTTCTTCCTGCTGATCACGAGCCCGAGTTCTTGCCACGCACTGGCGCGATCAGCGATGGAACACAGCTTTATGCCAGGCGTCGACTTGGATTCGAGTCGCCGGGCGGGCCGCTCTGGATCCGGCCGCTCTGAGTCAGGCGGGCCTGCGATAGCAGAGCAGAAGGACGCGATCAAGTCGGCTTCGCAAGAGAAGGGAACCGAGTCAGCATGAGTTTATTGATCGATTTTTCCATTCTGGCTTTTCTGGTCGTCACGGCTGTCACCATTGCTCGGCTTCGAGACTTGTGGGCCGCGATCATGTTTACGGGTATCTACAGCTTTTTGAGTGCAAGTTGGATGCTGGTTCTTGATGCACCCGATGTGGCGTTTACCGAGGCGGCGGTCGGTGCTGGGATCTCAACGGTATTGATGCTTGGCACCTTAAAACTGACCGGCAATCGAATACCGCGTCTCAAGCGAATTCGAGTGCTGCCGCTCGTATTGGTCTTAACGACCGGACTAATCCTAGGCTACGGCACGCTCGACATGCCGCATTTTGCGGATCCACAAGCACCGATTCACCTGCATCCCTCCCCATCGTTTGTTGAGCGGTCCTTGCATGACATGCATGGACTACCCAACATTGTGACTTCGATTTTGGCTAGCTATCGTGGCTACGACACGCTCGGAGAAACGACCGTGGTTTTAACGGCTGGTATTGCCGTGATGCTTATTTTGCGTCGAGACAAGACACCGTCGAGCGACTTGGTTGGCAAAGACTCAACATTCGGAGCGTCAACCAAATGAGAGCGTTTCCTATCATTCGAATCATTACCAAGATTCTGATTCCGTACATCTTGTTGTTTGCTTTCTACGTCCAATTTCATGGCGACTTTGGACCGGGGGGCGGATTTCAAGCGGGGGTGATCTTGGCGTCAGCATTGATTTTGTATGGATTGGTGTTCGGCTTGCCTGCCGTTCAGCAGGTTGCTCCACCGCGAACGGTCGAAAAACTGATGGCGCTGGGCGTCAGCATCTACGCGGGCACCGGCTTTTTGACGATGTTCCTCGGAGGTCATTTTCTCGACTACGAAATGCTCGAACATAATTGGTTGACCGATTACGGTGTTCCGGCGGGCCAGCACCTAGGCATCTTTTTGGTGGAATGTGGTGTCGGTATTACCGTGACGGCTGTGATGACGATGATCTTCTATTTATTCGCGGGCAGGAGACGAGTCACATGAATTTGGAGCAAATTTTTGGGCTATACAATTATTGGATCGTGATTTGTTTGATGATGACGGGGTTCTATATTGTGATCGCCAGCCAAAACATGGTGAAGGTCGTGTTGGGGTTAAACATCTTTCAAACATCCGTCATTCTGATGTACGTGACGATGGGAAAAGTGGAAGGAGGCACGGCACCGATTGTTCCGCCAGCAATCGCGAATGGACATGCGGCCGAGGCAGCGACTGGACATGCGGCAGCCGAGGCGATCATTTACTCCAATCCACTTCCGAGTGTTCTGATGCTTACCGCGATCGTCGTCGGTATTGCGACCACCTCGTTAGCACTCGCATTGATCGTTCGAATTCGTGAAGAATACGGCACGATCGATGAAAGCGAAGTCTTAGAAATGGATCTTCAATCGTGATCGATTTCAATTTGCCAATCCTACTAATCGTCATCCCATTGATGGCTGCCCCCCTATGCGTGTTGGTCGGCCATCGACGGGCGGCTTACGCGATTTGTTTGTTGACCACCTATGCGGTGTTTGCAATTGCGGTGGCTTTGATGATAAAAGTTTCCTCCGAAGGGGTCATCCGATACAACATCGGCAACTGGGAACCGCCGTATGGAATCGAGTACGTTGCCGATGGTTTGAGTAGCTTTGTGGTGATGTTCGTCTCGGCTCTCGGAGCGATGGTGATGACTTATGCACCGGCCAGTATTGCCAAAGAAATCCCTGAATCGAAACACTATCTGTTCTTTGCAACCTACCTGCTTTGCCTAACGGGGTTATTGGGGATTTGCATCACCGGAGACCTGTTTAATCTGTTTGTGTTTTTGGAAATTTCGTCGTTATCATCTTATGCACTGATCAGTTTAGGCCGAACGCGACGTGCTCCGCTGGCAGCTTTCCACTACTTGATTTTAGGCAGTGTGGGGGCGACGTTCATCTTGATCGGAATCGGATTGGTCTACCAAATGACCGGCACGCTGAACATGGCGGATATTGCTGGCCGTTTGCCGATCGACCATGGGCCGCGAACCGTTTTGGTCGCGTTTGCCTTCATGACGATCGGTCTGTTTATCAAAGTCGCTGTCTTTCCACTTCATTCTTGGCTGCCAAATGCCTACACCTATGCTCCTTCGGTGGTCACTTGCTTTATTGCTGCGACAGCGACCAAGGTATCGGTTTACGCATTGCTGAGAATCGTGTTCAGCATTTTTACGATGCAATTCGCGTTCGAGCAGTTACCGCTGCGAACGGCGCTTATGGTTTTGGCACTCGTCGGGATCTTTGCGGCATCGACGGCTGCGATTTTCCAAGAAAACGTAAAGCGTTTGTTGGCCTATTCGAGTATTGCCCAAATCGGCTACATCTTGCTCGGTATTAGTATGGCCAATCAAGCAGGCTTGACTGCCGGGATTAGTCATATGTTCAATCACGCGATCATCAAAGGTGGCTTGTTTATGGTGGTTGGCTGTTTCGCTCTGCAGCTTGGCTCGGTTCAGCTTTCCGATTGGCGTGGTGCCGGGCGGACGATGCCATGGACGTCGACGGCTTGGGCCATTGGTGGACTCGGTTTGATCGGTGTTCCCCTAACCGCTGGCTTTGTTAGTAAATGGCTACTACTAACGTCCGCGTTTCAAACCCACCATGTTATCGTTGCCGTCTTAATGCTTCTCAGTTCGCTGTTGGCGGTCGTGTATGTATGGCGAGTCGTCGAGACGCTGTTCTTTAGCGAGCCGACGGAGGTAACGGCGGCTGCAAAAGAGGCTCCGCTAACAATGCTTGTGCCAACCTACCTGATGATGGGATCGATTTTGTTGTTCGGTTTTTGGACGACGTATTCGGCTGACTTGGCTGCGGCTGCGGCTGCGTCGCTATTGGGAGTCGCACCATGATGACCCCAGAGAACTTGATCGTCGCAGCTCTGGTTTTGCCATTGGTCGCGTTGCTGCTCATCAATGCGTTTGGTGAATGGCCAAACGTACGTGAAGCGTGCATGTTAGCGGTTTCTGGCATGCTGTTTTTGGTCACTTGTGGATTGGCAAGTCATGTCTTTGCGGGCGAGCGACCGATGTGGTCCGTGGGCGAAATGATCCCAGGCTTCGAAATCGCTTTCAAAGTCGAACCGCTTGGAATGCTGTTCGCACTCGTTGCATCCGGCTTGTGGATTCTGACAAGTGTTTATGCAATCGGCTATATGCGTGGTCATCATGAACAGCATCAAACTCGATTCTATTGCTGTTTCGCGATTGCGATTTTCGCCGCAATGGCTGCCGCGTTCTCCAGCAATCTTTTTACATTATTTGTCGCTTATGAATTGATGACCGTGTCGACCTACCCGCTCGTTACCCATCACGGCACCAAGGCAGCACGCGATGGTGGGCGAGTCTACTTGGGAATATTGCTTTCGACATCGATCGCGTTCTTCATGTTGGCGGTCGCCTGGACTTGGTTTCTAGCCGGTACGCTCGATTTTACGCCTGGTGGGATTTTAAACTTTGCGTATGCCGATGGTAAAATCAATGATCTGCAGCTCGGCGTCTTGCTGGGGCTATTTGCATTTGGCATTGGCAAGGCCGCGCTCATGCCATTTCATCGTTGGCTGCCCGCTGCGATGGTCGCTCCGACACCCGTTAGTGCTCTGTTGCACGCGGTCGCCGTCGTAAAGGTCGGCGTCTTCTCGGTGCTAAAAGTGGTCGTGTACATTTTCGGCATCGATTTGCTACAGCTCAGTGGCGTTAGCGTTTGGTTAGCTTACGTTGCCGGCGCGACGATACTCATCGCTTCATTGGTTGCAATGAGCAAAGATAATCTGAAAGCTCGCTTGGCTTACTCCACCATTAGCCAGTTAGCCTACATCACGCTTGGCGCGGCGTTGGCGACTCCGAACAGTGTGATCGGTGGTGGCATGCACATTGCGATGCATGCGGTCGGCAAAATCACGCTCTTCTTTTGTGCGGGTGCGATCTACGTCGCCGCTCATAAGACGAACATCAGTGAACTGCGAGGGTTGGGGCGGAAAATGCCATTCACGTTTGCTGCTTTCTTGGTTGCCGCGGTTAGCATCATCGGATTGCCACCGGGCGGTGGCGCCTGGAGCAAATGGTTTTTGGCGATTGGAACGGTCGAGGCACACCTCTATCTGTTGTTGGCGGCATTGATGATTAGTTCATTATTGAATATCGCCTACTTGATCCCGATCCCCATTCGCGCGTTTATGGCTCCGTTAGAAACCGATTCCATCGGCGACCACAATTTCACAGACAGCGGGGACACAGACAGTGGGGACACAGGCAGCGGGGACACAGACAGTGGGGACACAGGCAGCGGGATTCAGGAGGCACCTTGGATGTGCGTCGTCCCGCTTTGCATCACTGCCTTGTTGAGCGTCATGTTGTTCTTTAGCGCCGAGTGGATCTACGACGTTTTGCTGCCCATTACGACGAAATAAGCTCGTTCTCAATACGATTTTAATCCTTATGAATGACTCTTCCCAAAACAGCGGTGAATCGGTTCACGCCAATGGACATGACGATCCGAGTTGGTTTGAAAGACCGAGCAACATCAACAAGATGGTGATTGCGTTGGTGGTCGTTTGCGTTCTGTTAGTTCTAGCCGATTTCTTTTACACGAACCCGCATCCACATTTCCCCGCCTGGGAAAATGTGATCGGATTCCAAGCCTGGTTTGGATTTATCGCTTTTGTCGTTGTCGTCTTTTTAGGTCGTTTGTTAAGGATTTTTGTTTCGAGACCCGAGGATTATTATGATCGATAACATTCCACCTGGTTTGATCATGATCCTCGGCGCGTTGGTATTGCCATTCTTTGCGCAACGTCTCCAAGCGATCGTGGTACTGGCATTGTCGCTGCTTAGTTTGTTGCTGTTTTGCTTGACAAGTGAAACGAGTTTCGGACACATTGAGTTGTTTGGGACAACGCTTGAAATGGTTCGCATCGATGCGACGAGTCGCATTTTTGGCATCGTGTTTCATATCGCAGCGATTGTATCAGCGATCTATGCGCTGCATGTTCGCGACACGCGGCAACACGTATCGGGAATCGTTTACGCCGGTGCCGCCATCGGTGCTTGTTGCGCAGGTGATCTGCTAACGTTGTTTGTTTACTGGGAATTGACAGCTCTTTCGAGTGTCTTTTTGATTTGGGCCAGTAACAATGAACGCTCCTATCGCGCCGGGATGCGATATTTGATCATCCAAGTCACATCAGGAGTGTTATTGCTTTCCGGTGCGATCATGCGTCTCGTCGAAACGGGGTCGCTTGAGTTTACCAAGATGGTTGTTGAAGGAGAGCCGCTGAGCGCATCGGCATGCTTGATCTTGTTTGCCTTTGGGATCAAGTGTGCGTTTCCACTGCTGCACAATTGGTTGCAGGATTCCTATCCCAAGGCGACGGTGACGGGCTCGGTATTTTTGAGTGCGTTCACGACCAAGTTGGCCGTCTATTCATTGATCCGAGGCTTCGCTGGTTTCGAGCCGTTGATTTGGGTTGGCTGCATCATGACGTTGTTCCCAATCGTATTTGCCGTGATCGAAAACGATTTGCGTCGAGTACTGGCTTACAGCTTGAACAATCAGCTCGGGTTTATGGTCGTTGGGATTGGGATTGGTAGCGACTTGGCGATCAACGGAACCATTGCCCACGCGTTTTGCCACATCATTTACAAGTCATTGTTGTTCATGTCGATGGGAGCGGTCTTGTACCGAGTCGGAACGGTAAAGGCGACCGAACTCGGTGGCCTACATAAATCGATGCCTTGGACGACTGCATTTTGCATCATCGGAGCGGGGGCGATTTCTGGTTTTCCGCTGCTCAGTGGTTTTATCAGTAAATCGATGATTATCAGTGCTGCGGCCGAAGAACATCAGTTCATCACCTGGTTGATCTTGTTGATCGCGTCAGCGGGGGTGATGGAGCACTCGGGCATCAAGATTCCGTTCTTTGCGTTTTTCGCGCACGATTCCGGCAAGCGGGTCAAAGAAGCGCCGATGAACATGTTGGTTGCGATGGGGATCGCCTCGTTTTTCTGTATCGGACTTGGGATTGCCTATCCATTGCTCTATCGGCTATTGCCCAACGATGTCGAATACCATCCTTACACCGTCACTCACGTCGTCACACAGTTGCAGCTATTGTTGTTCGCAGCGTTGGCGTTTGTGTTTTTGATGAAGACTGGACTCTACCCATCGGAACAGCGTGCCACCAATTTGGACACCGATTGGATCTATCGGCGGGCGCTACCGAAGTTGGTTGCGGTAACCAGAAAGGGCGTCCGTTCGATCGATCAGTTTTTGCGTCAGGGAGTGCTTGCGATACTTCGCCATATCGTTTTTGACGCAAGGACTCGTTTCAATGAACAGGGGCTACTTGGTCGTACGTGGTCAACGAGCACCATGACGTTCTGGTCCACTTTCTTGTTAGCGGTATGCTTGGTTTTGTACTATTTGCGGTCGTAGTTTGTAGGTAGAACCGACAAGCAGCAGGTAGACTGGCTCGACAATTGGGAGCCCCCGCACCCACCACTTGGCAACGGGAAAGCATCTCCCGGTTTTCCTCGCCGGGTCGGCACCGCCACAGCGGCTTCAAGTACAGCGTTCGCGCACGCGGGCGATGTCCGTATTGAAAGCCGCATGATCACGCTCGCAGCTTGACAATCAAGTGCGCAGAATCAAGTGCGCAGACTGCCAGATGAAAGACTGGCGTTTTGATTGAACAGCGGCAGACGATAAACATCCCGAGGAGGCTGTTGACAAAAATGGCAGAGGCAAGAACCGAGCTGCTCTAAGACTGCTTCGTTTCCACAAAACGACTCCCCAATGCCCTTTGGATTGACGCGTATTGGTCCCTTTCCAGACATTGATACCTTCTGCGAATCTTTCTGTTTCCATCTTATCGTGTCGCAAATCATTAACACTTTGCCGAAAAAAAATAATGCGGACGGTGCTTATATTCTCCTTGTATTTATTGACCGTTGCGAATTTTGTCCCTATACTGGATTCCCATGGAGTTGGCTGATCACTTGGCGGATGGTTTTGCTCGATTTTAGAGGTTGCTTCCGGGGGAGTGGGGGGTGATCCCCGTTCTGGCGAGGTTTTAAGTGGTCGTTAGCAGCTTCCTAGAGTTTTTCTCGATTTGCATCATCTCATGATTGCGGAGGGTGTTCTTCCCTAGTCTGCATTTTTAACGTGTACTTGCGCGGCGCCGAGAATGAAGGCGTCGATCGATGGAGTGCCAACAACGGCGCTCCATAATATTTCTGCCCAACAGTAAATCTCCGTAGTTTTTTCCTCTTTCTCGTTTGCACGGGTCTTCGAAATGAAGTTGTCTTATTCGTCCTTGTTCGCTGATGCCTATGTCCGCGCGCGTCGGGTTGATGCGGTCGATGGAAATCTTTTGACCGACGCCGGTGTGGCTGGCGATTGTGACCGATTTCGCGATACGCAAAGACCTCAATTCTGGGATTCTACTTCCGCTGCATACGGAACGATTACCAGTTCGGAAGAGCGACGTGGTTTCCGCAGGGTGTATGGACGCGCTCTGTTCACGGGTATGACGACAATCAATCCGCCAAATTCAACGCTCTGCATGAATGGCGATAATGCCAATACCGATGGGATTTTGCCGCCTCGTAGCAACCAGCAAAGCGGTTACCACGTTCTGATGGGCGATGGAGCCGTGAAGTTCATTACGGATTCCATGGAGGCCGGCGATCAAACAGGCGGCCAGATGATCATCTTTAAGAATAACCCTGGCGATAAAAGCCCATTTGGCTTGGGGGGTGCCTTGGGCACTATGGCCGCCAAAGAAGTTATCGAAACAGAGTTTTAAGAAGCTCTTTTGTACTAAAAGCACTTTTGTTTCGTTGCCAGCGGTGCTGGCAACGAGGCACAGAGATTGAGATTTTCCTTGTTGTTTGGACTGTCGTATCAGTCCACTTTCTTTTCTTCAGACACGGTGCTGGCACGGTCCAGCGTCGGTAATCGTCATGTATTTGAGGTATTCAAAATGCGTATGAGATTGAGAAAACGTGGCTTCACGCTCGTGGAGTTGTTGGTGGTCATTGCCATTATTGGCGTTTTAGTTGGTTTGCTGCTACCAGCAGTTCAAGCCGCTCGGGAAGCTGCTAGACGGATGAGCTGCAGCAATAACTTCAAGCAAATCGGCTTGGCGATCCATAATTATCACTCTGCCTTCAACCAGCTACCCAAGCAGGGCAGCGGCACAGGTAATAATGGAGGATTTGCATGTTATAACGATTCGGATCTGTTCAATAACTACCGCCTGAGTATGTTGGTGGGAATTTTGCCGTTTATGGAACAGCAAGCATCTTGGGAGCAAATTTCTAACCCAAGCGCACAGCGATCGGATGGGAATACGGGTGCAGGAATCGGAACACCAACCAATCCATGGGCACCGATGGGGCCAACTCCCGATGAGGCTAACTACATTCCCTGGGTTACCGAGTTTCCGGGCCTTCGCTGCCCGAGCGATGATGGGCAAGGCCGACCTGCTCTTGGACGAACCAATTATGCGGCTTGTCTAGGCGATTCCACCTACAATACGATGTACGGTACATGGGACCGAGATCGAACCGATCCAGCGGACAATGCCGCTGACTCAAATAGCACCCATCGTGGATTCTTCCGGCCATTTATTAAAAATTCGATGGGGTTCAGGGATATCCTTGATGGTCTTTCCAATACGATCGCGATGGGAGAAATCGCAACGTATCTCCAAGATTCAGACAAGCGAACGGTATTGCCCGGTGGCAATTTGACCGGGGGTAACCTGGATACGACAAATCGAAATATGCGTGACAACCCGAGTATTTGTGGCAACCATGCAAATGGAGTCGATCCTGAATCTCCAATGCGTTGGCAAAGTACTTCCCGGGAAGGAAATGCTCGCGGTTACCGATGGGCCGACGCTCAGGGTATCTACACCACTTGTTTCACGATCTTACCTCCCAACCGCGAGATTTGTTCACGTAGTAATGGTGATGACTTGGATCTAATCGGGACGATGTCGAGTAATCACTCAGGTGGTTGTCATGTATTGATGGGTGACGGAGCTGTAAAATACATGACCGACTCCATTGACGCGGGTAACTCAACTGCCGGCGCCGTTTGGTCGGGTGGATCGGGGGCTCAGGCTCCTGGTAGAGCGAGTCCTTACGGCCTTTGGGGTGCTTTGGGCACTCGCAGTGCGAAGGAAGTCATCGACGAAGAGATTTAACCCTCACCTTGTTTGACATTTGATCGCACCACGGAAGTGTCTTCCGTGGTGCGATTTTTCTGTCTGTTTCACTTATGTTTTTTAATCATTGCGGATTGTCTTTAGGAGACTTGGAATGTTTCGATCGTGTTTATTCGTTTTACTCCTTTCACTGTACGTGTCGACGATGGTCGGTTGTGACGGCGATACGGCCTCCTCTGGCGGTACCAATACGTTTGCCGACATGACTCCCGATGAATGGGCCGAATACAATGCAGAGCAAGAGAGGATCCAGAAGGAACAGGCGGCGGAGATGCCGTAATAGGGATCGGTTACACGATTCGGTACCAGCAAAAACCAGTCCATTACGGTTCATTTGGCCATGATCGCAAGGCTGATTGAACCGGGATCGCTGAGGTTATTTTTTTGCTCGTTTCGGCAGCCCCTAGCAACCATCAAACGCTCGGTTTCTCCGGGCGTTTTTTATGTCTGGAATGGGCCTATAGGGTGTCCCGGTTTCTAGCCGGATCGGCACCGCTACCGCGGCTTGACCCAGCCGACTCGAAACGCAAATTTCATCAGTACACTCGCCCTCCGCTGACCCGAATGATTCATTAGCCGTTTCGGCGTTAGAGGCTTGGCAAAAGCCACGAAAGATGCTTACCCTCATTCTTCGTTGTGACAAAGCACGAGGGCGGCTTGGCGACGATGAGGGATTGGCGCTGGTCGTACCACAGCCCGAGCTCACGATGCTTTGGTTGCGCTGACACGGCAAAACGGATGAAGAAGCATTAGGCATGCCTGACGAACAGGACCAGAAAACAAAACGACTCCGACCAAAGCGTTGGTCTCGATATGCTCGTTGAGTATGGTTGTCGTCCCCGGTATCGACAGGATATCTTCTCGTTGACGCTTCGGTTTTTCTACTCATGTCGCTACTGCGTTTTATCTATTTCCAGGCATCGACTGGAGCCTCGAGTTATCCGTTAAGGTTTAGGTAGTAGGCAAGTTATTTTGTGCTAGGATGGCTAAGGTTGTATGACTGGCAATCCCATACGCAATAACCCCTACGACTGAGAGTGGAGTTTAGAGATGAATCAACGTGGTCTTTGCCTCCTGGCGATTGCCTGTACTGTTTCGGTTGGTTGTTCATCCGAGTTGGCCTCGAATGAGACGACCAAGGTTGTTGACTTTTCAGACGTCAAGGCAGCTTCGGCATTCGATAGTGCAGCAACTTGGAAGCTAGATGCTGACGTGAAATCCAATTCAATCGATCCGCTGGAAATCCACGGAAAAGTGATTGATGAAATGCAACAACCGGTCGCCGATGCACGCGTGGGTTGCTGGGTCCAGAACTGGGACAATCAATGGAAATTGATTTCCAAAACAACGTCTGATGAGAATGGCGAATACACCTTGGATGCCGCATTCGTTCGCGATCTGGATGAGCGTTTCGCTGCAATGGGTAAGCGACATATAACTTCCGATTCATACCTATCGTCGATCAACTTTATGCTCGATGGCCGAATCGAGCGGTACGGATTCCCCGTTTACGTGTTTGCTGCGACGCCCATTGATCGTGTCGCTTGGGTAACACCGCAGCTCTTATTGTCTCGTTCGAGGATTGATTGCGACTTGGAACTCCAGCCGATTGGCGGCTCCGTCTATGGCGTTTTATATGATGAATCGGGAGAAGTTGTGGTTGGCGAGGATGTCGCGCTGGGTAGCATTTTCCAGCAGCGCAGCGGGGAATCCCTTGTTCCGTATTTGTCTCCCTTAGGTCTCAGCGGATGGAAAACAAAAACAGACAAACGGGGTCGATTCCTGTTCAATAACCTGCCGCCCAATACAGAGGTATTTGTTAACCACGAGCAATGTTGGACCAATACTCCGCTGAGAGCGGGACCCCATGCCCAAGCGATTAGGTCGAGTCCGTTTGCACTTACGAAGAGGCCTGAGATGGCAGTCGTCCTGTCTGGAACGGTCTTGCATAGCAGTGGCGAACCGGCTGACGGTGCGATCATCAAATCAGCAACCAAACAGATCACGGTCGATGAACGGGGACGTTATCAAGTCGAAGTCTCACGCTACGTATCATCCCTGAAGGTGATCCCTCCGCCAGACAGCACTGATCTAGGCTGGAAATGGAGGATTGATCGCAAAGCTGTGGCAAAGGGAATGCCACAGCCTGACTATCAATTGGTCGCCGGACGATGGATAAGTGGCACGATCCGATCGGCGCCCCAGCAGGAACCGATAAAGGATGTGATTGTCGAAACGAATGGTAGGCGATTGCTTGCAAGAACGGACGAAGCGGGAACCTTTCGTGTTTTGGTCGAGCATGGTTGCAAGACTCTAAGATTGATGCCGGGATGGCTGAGTGATCGTGAGCTAGAGCAGTACGTCAGTCAAGGGAAGTCTCTTGAAATCGAGTTATCCGTTTCTGATCGCGATGTGGAGTCGCTCGGAGAAATTCGGTTCGTCGAATCCGATTCACAACCACCGCTTCCGGTCCAAGTGACTTTTCCCGATGGATCTCCGGTGCCCGATGCAAAAGTTCGGTGTTGGGTGACGCCGAATCGCAAGCCCGGCCGCAATAAGTCAAAGCCTATTTTGCAGACGCAGTCGATCGAAGGGCAATATCGAACGTTTGCGTTGACCGACAATAGCGGTAAAGCCGAGGTGCGAACTTGCTTCGATTTTGAATGCGATCGTCTTGTTACCGTCATCTATCCCGAAGTGGATCCCCAGTTCTTTGCTGAGCTGAAGGTGAAGTCAACGCAACAACCTATTGTTAAAATCCGACTACAGCGAGCCGTTAAAATTGATGGAGTCTTGACGTTCAACGAACAACCGCTTTCGCACGGACTCATTCGTGCGGTCGCCACTGCGGAGCATTCAAACGAAGAAAACTTTCAAGTGTTGAATTTCTTAGGCGTCAGCGATTCGGACGGGCATTACGAAGTCATCGCAGCCGATGCCAATCAGTACGGTCTCACAATCCAGCCGGGGTTACTAACGAAGGGGTGGACGTTGATCGGCAACGAACCGGCAATGGTCAGCAAGGAAGAAGGTGTTGAACGAGTCACAGGCCCGGAGTTATCGATTTTGAGGGGAAACCGAACCGCTGTTTGCCGCGTCGTTAATCATCTCGGACGCGATGTCACCCAGGCGAACGTGTCTTTGTTGCCTGATCCGGGGCAAGTCGTGCTGAGCATGATCGCTGGGCAACGCGATGGCAATCGGACAAAGTTGTTTGACGTCCCCAACCGACCGATTCGTGTGACGGCTACTCTTGATCCGATCTTTCGTCCTGGTGGTTCCTTTACGAAAATGTTAGCGACTACACCGATGATTCAAGCGAGCGATATCGAAACAGAGATTGTAATTGCTCCCGCCAAGTTTTTTCCTCTCAACACGACGGCAAAGGATTGAATACATAGGTCAACGTCGACCACTCGGAACCCACCGTTTTGTTACGCAATCAAACCATCTCCATTCGCTTGCCGAGAACGATTCATTGCCATCTACCATTCTGCCGATCGAGCCAGCCCGGGTATTCGAATCGCTCAGCGTTTTTGACATGTTCAAAATTGGAGTCGGTCCATCTAGTTCACATACGATGGGCCCCTGGTTGGCAGCGACTCGGTTTTTGAAGGAACGAACGCCCGATGAATTGGAGGCCATTACGCGAATACAAATCGAGTTATTCGGTTCGCTCGCGAAGACGGGGAAAGGTCATGGAACTGATATCGCGGTCCAGTTTGGGTTGATGGGCGAGCATCCTGAAACGATTGATATTGAATCCCTGGACACGCGACTAAAGCGAATCGCTGAGTCGCGAGTCATTTGTTTGCTCGGTCGACATTGGATTACGTTCGACCCAAAGACGGATATCGTCTTTCACTTTGACGAGGTACTCCCTCAACATCCAAACGGCATGAAGTTTATTGCGTGGGCGGGTAAACAACCATTGCAGAGTGAGGCTTTCTTTTCAGTCGGTGGTGGTTTTATCCTGAAAGCGGGCGAAACGGACCTATCGCCGACGCCATCGGTTCCGTTCCCGGTTGATTGTGGTGAAGACATGTTGGTTCATTGTGCTGCTCAATCGCTATCGATTTCTCGGTTGGTTTTGAAGAACGAATTGAGCTGGCGAAGCGAGCCAGCTATTCGCGACAAAATGGGTCGGATTCGTGAAACGATGCTCGAAACGATTCATCGTGGCTGCCGATGCGACGGGACGTTGCCGGGCGGTTTAGGCGTTCGCCGGCGTGCCGCTCGAATGGCGAGGAAACTTCTTGGCGGCGAAGTCCCCGCGGATCGTGACGAGTGGATTTCAATTCTCAAGCGTCAAACGCACGACTTTTCCGTCGTGTTGGACTGGGTCAGTTGTTTTGCGCTCGCGACGAACGAAGAGAATGCGGCGTTCGGCCGAGTCGTCACGGCACCGACCAACGGGGCGGCAGGAGTGATTCCGGCGGTGATGATGTATCTACTCCTTTTCTGTGACTCCAGCGATGACGATTGGATAACGTTCTTGTTGACAGCCGCGGAAATTGGTTGCATTTTCAAAAAGGGTGCGACCATCTCGGCTGCTCAAGGCGGTTGTCAAGCAGAAATCGGTGTCTCCTCTGCAATGGCGGCTGCGGGCTTGGCAGAATGCTTGGGCGGTTCTCCACGGCAAGTGACCGAAGCGGCCGAGATTGCGATGGAGCATCATTTGGGGATGACGTGTGATCCGATTGCTGGTCTGGTTCAAATACCATGTATCGAACGCAACGCGTTCGGAGCGATCAAGGCCATTACGGCTGCCCGCTTGGCGATCGGACGTGATCCCTCGGAAGCTCGCGTCTCGCTCGACGGTGTGGTTCGAACGATGTGGGAAACGGCGCTCGATATGAACGCCAAGTACAAAGAAACATCCGAAGGCGGATTAGCTGTCCAAATAGCCGTGAACCTGAGTGAATGTTAAACGAAACGGCTCAGGCCGCGACCTTGCTTCGCTTTGCCAGAGTGTTTTGCAATCGTGAGCCTCCTTCGCGAATGCTTTCCTTTTCGGCGAGCCATTGACTGAGTGCACGGCAGGAAAACGGCTTGCTAAGCACTAAATCGACGCCTGCTCGACGAGCCGAGTCCGATTGATCGATTCGTGGGCTACTTGCAATCCAAGCGTGCTTGGTATTCTTCTGAGTAGCAACCGACTCGGTTCGGTGTCGCCATGTTTGAAAGGTCGCTGGCGAGGCGAGCGAATCATCCCAAATCACTTGATCGATGTTACGAACCCTCACCGACTCGGGGCTTCGTATCCAAACCACGCTATGCCCCAAGTCACTGATCAAATCCAAGATTGGCTCAGCCGCTGCAAAGGTTGCTGCGATAACGGCAACTGTTTTTTTGGTCGTCGCGATGATCGGCTGAGAAACATCCGTACCATCGAGCCATGCGGGTAATGATTGATTCCAAGCGTGCGATTTGATAAGGAGGAGCTTTTGATTTACGTCTGCAGAGGAGGATGCAAGTCGCAATCGATTCGACTCTGAAATTGCAAACCGTTCGTTATGCGGGACGCCATCACAAAGGCTCCCTATCAGACATGCTGCGCGAATATCGTCCGTCTTACTTAGAACCGTATTCGCGAAACGCCAATCGAAGGGGGCTCGGTTGATGCGAGCAAACAAGATTCGGTCAACGCTCATCGCAGGTCGTTGGATGGCATCGGCAATCGAATGCCGGTAAGCGATTTGAGAGGCAGAACGCTCGCAGAAATCGTACGCCTCATGTAGCTCCTTCGCATCACGTGGCCCAATCCATAAAAGAGTTTGGCAACCGCCATGCGCGGTTGGTCTGCTTGGTAGGTGACGATCCATCGTTCGTTCGTTCGGTTGGTGTTTTGTTTAGGAGTTTCGAATCGCCGAAAAAGCTAAACTTTTTACTCCTGATCGATTCGCTCTTCGCAATCCCGCAGACAACTCCATGCTTCGCCAGCGGTCTCGGTGGTGCGCAGTTCATCGAGGAATCCGTCCGCGACGATCATGCGACTCAGCTTGGCGAGGATACGAAGGTGAGTGGCGTCGTCGTAAGAGCAAATTAGAAAGAAAACATCGGTTAGTTGACCGCGATCGGCGAACGGAAGCGGCGAGGGACAAATGCCGAGGGCGACCACAGAATCGGCCAAGATCGATGTTTGGGGACGGCGTGGGTGAAGCAAAGCGACGCCGCAGTCGAGTGCCGTTGGGTGCATTTGTTCACGGACACTCACGGCTTCTGCCATCGCGGGGGCATCCCACATCAACCCCGATTTCGCCGCTAAATCGGACATTGACCGAATGACCGACCCTCGAGTCCGTGAATTCAGCGGGACGGCAATCGCGTCAACCGAGCAAAGCTCGGCGATCGGACGGTCAACCGCAGTCGGGGAAACGCGATCGAGCACTTCTTGGACTTCGTCGAGTTGTGCCGAGTCACTCGCACCAATCCTTGCCTCAAGCCAATGGTGAATCTCAGCCTCGTTAAAAACGTAATGGCCGCCCACCTTGCGGGCTGGAATACGTCCGCGATCTGCCATTTTCACGACTTGCGGCGGTGTTAAGTGCAAATACTCGGCGATTCGTGCTACGTCTAAATCTTCCATCGTTGTGTCACATCGAAAACAGGGGTAGGCGGGATTGAGGCAGTCCTGCGGTAGTGGATTTTTTTAAAGGCCCCTCTGAGGCGGGGTCTTTAACAAGATCCACTACGGTGTTTTTGCAATAAACCGCGATGAGGCGGTTCCTTGCTTTCATTGTGGTCAATTCGATCCGTCCTTCGCAACAAGCTTGTCGGCTAAAGTTTCCGAAAGCTTGAAACAAATTCCTTCCATTTTCCATTTCATCTTGACATTGGTGGTAACGAATTCGTAACTCAACATAGAACTGAATCGATTGCCTGTTTTCCCACCGTCCCTTTTGCCGTTTTCGTATGTCACTTGCTTTCACCCCAAACTGGATTCGCTCGCGAGGCGCGTTGTTGATGCGCAGCCTGGGAATCGGCTTGATTGTGGCAACTTCGGTTGTCGGCGGCAATTATGTTTCGGGGCAAAACTCGTTCGACACGCCGCAAACGAATTTGCAACCGATCGGTCCACCGCCGGGAACGAACGGTCCTTCAACGTTCCAAGGCTCGACATCGCCCGCACCGAGCGGATCGTTTAATCCGTACGCTGCCAATCCGCAGGGCTATCCGTCGAGCGCAACATTGGGGAACGCAATTCCTGCCGCTCCGAACAATGGTGGTTTGTTGAACCGACTGTTTTCTGGCACGCAAACCCCGTTTAGCACTGCGGCTCCACTCGGCTCGCCAGCCGGTTATGGATTGAACGATAACGTTCCACCGCCAGCCAACGCGGGTGTCTATCCTCCGGCATATGGGGCAGCATCGACATACGGGACACCGATCACCAATCCGCCCACTTATCCACCATCCTACGATCTACCTAGTTATGGGCAAACGACGTTGCCACCGTTCACGCAATCACCTCCCACCACTTATGGAAGTGCACCTCTAGGTGTTTCGCCCTACGGTTCCCCTTACCCGCAATCGGCACCGACAACGCTGTTCCCGAGCGGCTTGTGGAACGATTCAATGAACTGGGATACGGCAACCATGAGCGTGTATCGGTTACTGCAAGGGCCGCGTTTCCGCTATACCTACATTGGATCTGGCGATTCGACCGCGTATGATCTAGGAATCAATGACTTCGATACTTCTATCGTTTTTGCTTGGCAGAACTTTTTATATTCCAGCCAGCCGCTGATGATCGCTCCTTCCTTCTCGCTTCATTTGTGGGACGGTCCCGAGAGTAGCACAGGAGCCGATTTGCCACCAAACGCGTATAGCGCATTTCTCGATTTAGGTTGGCAAAGCGATCCGAACCAGATCTTTGGAATGGAAGTGGGAACTCGTTTCGGTGTGTTCACTGATTTTGATACCTATACCAATGATAGTTTTCGAATCATGGGGAGAGTGTTGGGGAATTTTCGCTTGACTCCGACGTCGACTCTGAAAGCAGGCGCGTACTATCTCGATCGGAACAAGATAAAACTGCTGCCTGCGGGTGGTTTGCTTTGGCAACCGACCCCCTATTCTCGTTGGGACATCTTCTTTCCCCAGCCAAAGTACTCGCGTTATTGTCGAACGGTTGGCACGCAAGACGTGTGGGGGTACATCGCAGGGGAATACGGAGGCGGTTCCTGGACGATCAAGCGAGAAAGTGGGATGAACGACAGTGTCGATATCAACGATTGGCGGATCATGATGGGGTTAGAGTGGGGACAACACGACTACATCCGTGCGGGCCGCCGAAACTCGTTCATCGAAATCGGCTACGTATTCAACCGAGAACTCGTGTATCGCTACAACCCAAACGATGACATCGACCCCGACGACGCCTTCATGCTACGCCTGGGCATCGGTTACTAACCGCACTCCAACCACTCGTGGTGCGTCAAGGTTTCGTTTTAGAGTAGTGGACGAGGTAACGAGTCCTTTTGGACCGTTGTACAGTAAGGGACTCGTAACCTCGTCCACTACGACCAACCCTATTTTTTTTGCCTCGTCAGAAGAATCTGTGGGTGAAAAGGAAGTTGCGGAAGTTTTTTTGGGGGCATGGCATTCGCGATACCCATTGCCACTCTTGCTCGACTCCCTCGATGCCTCGGAGCAAGAAACGACGCCGATCGAACATCACCTTGATGACCGCGAACGGTGGTTCGCCGAAATGACTGCGGCGACGGTATGCGATCTTGGACTCCTCCTCCGGCCTAGCTCGAATGGCGTGGACTTAAGAAAAACGGAGTGAGTTTCACAGGGGTGTTTTTCCTGCTTCCGTCCGGCTTGTCCGGGCGGAGCAACAGGTGGCAGCTACCATGAACGCAAACTCCCACGCTCGCCCCACCCCCACGAATCGCCTCCGGCGATTCGTGGGGGTGGGGCGAATTTCTTTCCGGCGTGCGGTTTGTAGCCGCCACTTGTTTCCTCCGCCGAGACAAGCTCGACGGAAGGATGTTTCGCGTTTTAGAATTCCTTCAGTCCACGCCATTCCGGGCTAGCTCTGCTGAGGGAGCAACTTCCTTAGGGACAACGGGGTCAGGGCGGGAAGGATGTCTCGCTTGGCCTTGATAAAACGGCTTGCGTTGCCGAGGTTTATTTTTGAACGTCCGATTGCCGATGCACCGGGAACATTCTTTTAGCCCTGCGGTGCCTGAAAAACCTAGCCTTCGGTACATGGGATTAATGAATCAACCCACGGATTTTTCGGTCGAGCCATTTCTCAATCTGGGCAAAGCACGAGGGTTTGCTACGACTGTTTCTGCAGTCACACACTGGCACTGAGGGAGACCGCCTAAGTTTGGGCCATTCGTCTCCCCGAGGAATGTACCCAATCACACTACTACCGCGAGAGATTCCAACGGACAAGAATTCTCCCCTCTCTTATTCTCCAAGCTCTGCTTCGACGGCTTTCAGCAATTCGGCGTCGCTCGGGGTGGTTCGCGGGCTGAAGCGATGCACCAATTTGCCCTCTCGGTTGATCAGAAACTTTTCGAAGTTCCATGATACTTTTCCACTGCCCACTGGCTCGACATCCTTGGCGGTGAGGAACTTGTAGAGGTCCGCAGCATCCTCACCGTTCACGTCGACTTTGCTGAACATCGGGAAGGTGACGTTGTACTTCGTTGAACAGAACGTCTTAATGTCCGCTTCGCTGCCTGGTTCTTGTTCCGCAAACTGGTTGCAGGGAAATCCCAGTACGACGAAGCCTTGCTCAGAATACTTTTTGTAGATCGATTCCAGCCCCGCGTACTGTGGTGTCAATCCACATTTGCTTGCCGTATTGACGACCAGAACGACCTTGCCGTGGTAATCTTCCAGGTTGACCACCTCGCCGTCAATGTTTTTGACTTTGAAATCGAGTGCACCTTTTTGGTGTTCGTCGGCATTGGCATGATTGGTCATTGCGGCGAATCCGAGAGTGAGGGCGAATGTCAGTGCGAGTAAGTATTTCATCCGAGAATCAATCCTGTTTGAGGGTTGTTTGAACATTTCACACGTTTGTTGGAAACGAGGCTTTCGCCGATTTCCGCGACTCTCTCTCGCCGATCCCGCGTCGCGGGCCCGGCACTCAGCGGGCAGGAGTCTAGGAACGAGTGGCTGAATGACATTGTACCAGCCTCGGCAATGCCCCCCAAACGACTCACTCTTTCATTGCTAAATCGCTAATTACTGACCCGCTCGATGTACTCACCCGTCCGCGAATCGATTTTGATGACGTTGCCCATCTTGATAAATCCTGGGACCATGAATTCGGCTCCCGTCTCCACCTTCGCTGGCTTGGTCACGTTCGTTGCGGTGTCGCCTTTGGTTCCGGGGACACAATCAACGACTTCCAACTCGACATGATTGGGTGCTTCGACAATAATTGCATTGCCGTTATAAAGCGTTGCCGTGCAGGTCATTCCGTCTTTGAGATACATCCAGATATCGCCAGCGATGTCACTGGCAACTTCGTATTGTTCGAACGTTGCGTTGTTCATGAAGACGTAATCTTCACCTTGGCGGTACAAAAACTGGACTTCGGTCGTTTCGACGTCGGCCGATTCGAGAGAGTCGCCCCCCTTGTAGGTGCGGTCCAGTGACGTGCCACGAAGCAAGTTTTTGAGTTTACATTTGTAGAAAGCGTTACCTTTGCCCGGTTTGACAAATGTCATCTCGGTCATCAGATAAGGATCGCCGTCAATTTGGACTTTCAGGCCTTTGCGGAAGTCACTTGTGTTATAAGTAGCCATATTGAACGGCTCCGTTTTACGAGTCAATTTTTCTATACAGGATCGGTTGCTACCGTAGAAATCGTATGAGTCAGACCCTACCGAATGGTCGACCCGGTACTCAACCGGCCAAGATTCTAACGCCGGGATCAAATTTTGTCCTACCCGGTTCGGGGGCAGAATCCACACTTTTTGACCAAAATCGTGTCGATTGGGACGTTGATTGGCTCGCAGCGATGCGCCGATCGGTCCGATTCACCGATCAGCTGAGGCGGTTAGTCGGTTTGCCGCCCGAATCGGAGGGTGGTGAGCGGGACAAGAAACAGGCAGAATCGGCTCCGGTTTTCCCCACTTTCGTGCCGCTCGAATTTCTCAGGCGGATTCGTCTCGGTAACCCCAACGACCCGCTGCTTCGGCAAGTTTTGCCAACCGCGGCAGAGGAAATCCTTCACAATGGATTCGTGCCAGACCCGGTCGGAGACCTTGACGCAATGGCGACGTCGGGACTGATTCACAAATACGATGGACGTGTGCTGCTGATCGCATCGTCGGCCTGCGCGGTGCATTGCCGCTACTGTTTCCGGCGTGAATTTCCTTACATCGAGGCTGGTTCTCGTCGTGAAAATTGGAATCCGGCCATCCGCTATATCGAGCTAAACGAAGATATACGCGAAGTTATCCTCAGCGGAGGTGATCCGTTGACGCTCGTCAATGACCAATTGTTTGAGTTACTCCAACGCATCGACTCCATCAAACACGTGAACAGGATTCGTTTTCATACGCGGCTTCCGATCGTGATACCGCAGCGTATTACGGCATCCCTATGCGAGAAATTGCGTTCGCTGCGAGCCAGCGTTTGGTTTGTCGTCCATGCCAATCACGCCAATGAACTCGACCAAGCTTGCCTTGACCGGCTCGGCATGCTGGTCGATTCGGGCATCCCCGTCTTGAATCAAGCGGTCCTGCTTCGCGGCGTTAATGACGACGAAGACTCGCTCGTCGAACTTCTGCTAAAATTAGTCGACCACAAAATCCAACCCTACTATTTGCATCAACTCGATCGAGTGCGAGGTACGAAGCATTTCGAGGTGCCGATTGAGAAGGGACTTTCATTGTTGAGCCAAATCCGTCGACGTTTGCCTGGCTATGCGGTCCCCACCTACGTTAGCGAGCTAGCTGGCCAATCCTCCAAGACCCCCACGATCGAACGGCGTTAAGAGCGTCACAGAAATTCGCCGATGTACATCTTTGAAAACCCGGTCCTACAGCGAGAACTGTTGGGAAACCTGCGGACGAACCGAGCTTTCGTGTTGCTGCTGGTCTATCAACTGCTGCTGGCTGCTGTCGTCCTTTTGGCATGGCCGAGTGAGCAGCGGTTGGATCTGACGAGCAATCCCCCGTCGGCCGCAAAATTGGTGAACCTGTTTTTCCTCGGCCAATACGTGATCGCATCGCTGATGGCCCCCAGCTTTGCGGCGGGAACGATCACTGGCGAAAAGGAACGACACACGTACGAGATGTTGCTGGCCAGTCCGTTGCGGCCTGGTGCGATCGTGATTGGCAAAATGGTTGCGTCGTTAACCCACCTCGGGATGCTAATCTTAGCCTCGCTGCCGATTATCGTTTTATGTTTGCCGCTTGGTGGCGTCAGCGTTTATGAGGTGTTGGCCGCCTACCTCGGCCTAATCGTTTCGGTGATCCTGTTCGGCGCGATTGGCGTTTTCTGCAGCAGTTACTTTTCGCGGACCAGCAATTCGTTGGTCGTCAGTTACATGCTTATCTTGCCGTTGGTCATCGGTGCCGTCCTGTTTTGGCAATCGCTCGAAGGACAAGGGGAATTGCGACTAAAATTGGCGGTTTTGGTGATACCTGCATTCGCGCTGACCGCCGTCATTTTGATGTGCTCGGCGGCAGCCGGTCGGATGCTCTACCCACCTGATGTCGGCAGCGAAGGGAACGAGGTGGTCGATTTACAACGTGAGGCGGAAGAGGCCGTTGGTTTGATTATTCAACCAGACCAATTTCCTGATCGATTGTTCGCACCGCCGAAAAAGTCAGAGCTTATGGCGGATGGGACCAATCCCGTCTACGACAAAGAGATTCACAGCGAGATTTTCAGCCAAGGCACGCTGATGCTTCGCTTGGTGATCCAGATTAGCATGTTGTTGGCAATCCCGTTGATGGGCGTCTTTCTGTTTTTCTGGGCCGAAAAAATCGCTTGGTTTACGCTCTACGTGATCGTCTTTAACATGTTGGTTGGCCCCGTCTTCTTGGCGGGATCGATGACCAGCGAACGAGAGCGGCAGACGTTGGATCTACTGTTGACGACCACCTTAACTCCTTGGCAAATTTTATGGGGTAAGTTCGTGGTCGGCTTTCGTATCTCAGGCGTTTTGACAGGGTTTCTGCTTTGGCCACTTCTATTGGGACTACTCAATGACAGCTATTGGACCAATCTGCCGAGCGTATTCGGAATGTTTGCGATCGTCGTGATGGTTTGTTTGGTCAATGCAATCATTGCATTGGCTTGCTCGTTGTTTCAAAAGAAAACGTCGATTTCGCTGCTGAGCACGTATGTCGTACTGCTACTGTTGTATATCGGGCCGCCGACGATGGTTGCGCTGATGACGATTCTCGATTTTCCAATCGAATCGATTGCAAAGGCCGAAGGGTTTGGGATTACCAGTCCTTTTTCGGCAGCCTTCTCATTGCCATTTAACGCCGATGTGCTCGGCAGTGATGGGGGAGAGGAGCCCGCGAACGTAGGCAACTTGAATATCGTATGGGGCTATTTTCTGTTTAGCGCCGCATTGGTTGTTGTAACCGTTGTTGCAATGATTGCACGCCTAAGAGCACGCGACGGTTTGTCGGAGTCGTCGTTGTAGGCTTGGTCGAAGAGCTTTCTATTAAACGACGCCGATCCGGCGTCCGTAGCGAACCACAGACCTTCTCAAGAGAGAGAGCGTGCGCAGCTTGTGAGTCTTTTGTTTTATAGCAAATTATCCAAATCAATCTTGTGGTGGCGACTTACTCAGTGGTAGTTAGCAAGTCAGACCATTTCGCAGGACTTAGCCGCGATCTTTCCAACCGGTAATTTGGCCGCATGACTCGACATATAATCAATTCCGCACCCGCCTCGCACGGCTTCGGTGCATCGACTTGCATCGTGAAACCGATCGTTTCACGAACGCCATCGATGTTGCTGTGGACACTTTTATTAGCATTTTTCGTTATTCCGGCCACCGCGGATGCCCAAATGGGCGGCGGTGGGTTTGGAGGCGGTGGTGCTGGTGCCGGGCCCAACGGCCCGACCCCCGACACAAAACCGAAATTCTTGGATCATGTTCGCAGTCGTGATGGGTTGGCCATTCGCCGCGAAAAAGGGGACGCGGTTGTCTTGGGCGTGCGGGTTGTTGGCAACAAGGTCGTCAGCAGCTATACGATTCAAGAAAAAATACAAACTCGGCGCGATCACTTTTACGATTACGAAACGGTTCTCGGAGACGTCCGTCGGCTCAATGACATCGGTTCGTTCGACCATGTGACCTTCAAAATCGACGAACAACCTGGCGGAGTCACTGTGACCTTTGTGGTTCACGAACGGCCCGTGATCACTCAGGTCGTCTTTCACGGCAACCGGGCCTTGAATGATCGCGAATTGGCAGGCCGCGCGGGCGTATCGAAATCGGATCCTTTGAGCGAATTTTCGATCGAATCGGCACGCCGCCGAATGATCGACTATTACCAAGAAGAGGGATTCAATCAGGTTTCGATCGATTCAACGATCGGCTTTAAGGATGATCCCGGAACGGTGATTTTTCGAATCAACGAAGGGCCCAAAGAGCGAATCGAAGCGATCGAGATCAAAGGGGCAACCATCGTTAGTGAGTCTCGTCTAAAGAAAATCATCAAGAGTCGCGGGCCAACCGTCGGCGTGCTCTACCACATCGGCAACGTGGCTGACATGCGAAAGATTGATGACGATGTCAATATCTTGGCTAGCTACTATCACAACTTAGGCTTTTTAACGGCAACGGTAGGTCGCCGCATTCGCTATGACGAATCGGGAAAATGGATGACCGTGACATTTGTGATCAATGAAGGACCACGCTTTACAGTCAACGATGTAAAAATTGTTGGTAACCAATTCATCACCGAAGAATCATTGCGTGCTCGTTTGGAACTGCATTCGGGTGACATGTTTGATGGCACACTGATGCGCCGCGATATTGGTGAAATTACCTATGGTTATGGTGAAATGGGCTTCATCTACGCGGAGGTGGAACCGAAAACGGTGATGCGAGATGAGGGAAATGTTGTCGACTTGGTCTACGAGATCAACGAAGGCGATCGCTGGAAGGTAGGCCGGATCTTGGTCAACATCGAAGGCGAGCCGCATTTGATGAAAGAGACGACGATGCTCAACATGGTCGATCTTCGCGAAGGTGATTGGATCGATCGACGTTCGCTTGAATTAAACCGTCGCCGTATCGAAAAGAGCTCTCTACTCGAAACGAATCCGCAACTTGCGGACCCACCGGATATCAAAGTGGTGCCTCGCGATGACTTCTAACACCGAAACAAACAAACGATATGTATCGGCTATGACGAACACGTACTGCGCAGATGAAGACGCTTTGATGAAAAAAACTGTATCCCCGTATCTCGGTTTATCGATGCTTGTCATCGCAGCGCTGTCATGCGGATGCAACCGCTGGATCGCTGGTCCTGCGCCGACGGTCGGCAACAGTCTGTTTTCCGCGAACACGCCGGGCGGGGCCGCAAACGGCACTCGATTGGTATCGGCTCCGGCAACCGAGGCGACTTCCGACGGATCCGAATCGAGCGATCGCTATGTCGCCCGTCAATATCCATCCACGCCTCCGTACGTTCCACCAACGACCGCACCGCCACCATCGACCACGCTGCCACCATCGAGTTATTCACAACAGCCGTCGCCGTATTCACAACAACCGTCTACGTATTCACAACAACCGTCTACGAATTACAACACGCCGCCATCTCTGTCATCACCTTCGAACAATGTGCCTAACTATGGTGGCGGACAAAACTACGGTTCACCAAGTGCACCGGCGTCTCCACCAACCGTTTCAGGCGAGATGTTTCCAGGAGGCGGATTTCCCAACAGTGGCCTGCCGGACAGCAGTATGCCTGGCAGCGGCTTGCCGAGCACGCTCTATGGAGATCCGGTTGCACCGCCTACCACCTATGTGCCCATGCCGACGGTGCGCGAAGCGGATCTGATAATCAATGGATACCCCGCACGAACCGGACGAATCATGCTCGGCGGTGCGGTCAATAGCGATGCTGGGGTTACCGGACAAATTACGCTCGACGAACGCAACTTTGACATCACTCGTTGGCCAACTTCCTTTCAAGATCTATTTAGCGGGACCGCGTTTCGCGGAGCGGGGCAAACGTTTCGTGTCGAAGCGGCGCCGGGCAGCGACTTTGATCGCTATACGATCAACTTCGCCGACCCCAACTTATTCGGATACAAACCCGTCAGCATGTCGATCAGCGGTTTCTTGGTCGACCGTCGGTTTCAAGATTGGGACGAACAACGGCTCGGCGGTAAGTTGAGTTTTGGTTACCGGATCACACCAGACTTGTCCGTCTCGGTTGGATTTAGTGGTCAAAACGTTGAAATCAGCAATGCTCGTGTTCCAGCGGTCACCCCCAATGGTGAAAGCGATCTTTATAGTGGTATCATCTCGCTCAAACACGATACACGGAACAGTCCGATTCAATCGAGTGAAGGACATTACTTTGACTTCAGCTTCGAGCAAGCGTTTGGTGATTTCGAATATTCGCGTTTTGAAACGGAGTACCGCAAGTATTGGTTGTTGGCTCAGCGAGCGGACGGCAGCGGTCGGCAAACGCTTTCGTATTCGAACCAATTCGGATACAGCGGCGACGACACACCCTTCTTTGAAAACTTTTTTGCCGGTGGCTATGCAACACTTCGTGGTTTCGATTTCCGTGGTGCCGGTCCAGTCGAAAGTGGCGTTTCAATCGGTGGTCGGTTTAAGTTCCTCAATACAATCGAATACATGTTTCCAATCACAGCAGATGACGCATTCAAAGGCGTCGCGTTTGTCGATTTTGGAACGGTGGAAAAAGACATTGAACTCAACAGCGATTCGTTCCGGGTGTCGCCAGGTGTTGGTTTACGGGTAGCCATCCCAATGCTGGGGCCTGCACCGTTGGCCTTCGACTTTGCCTTCCCTGTCAACAAAGCCGATACCGATCAAACCCAAGTGTTTAGCTTTTACATGAGCTTGGTTCGGTAACCTGTGACTCAAAGTAGCTTGGCGAAAGCGGCGAGGTCAGAGAGATCTTCGAGGACGGTGAACGGTCGTTCGGCTTCGAGGGATTCGCGATCATAGTTACCTGTGCAAACGCCGACGGCGCGGGCACCGATAGCGTGAGCACAGCGAATGTCCGCTGGCGTATCACCGATCACCATCACACGCCGAGTCGCAGCCTCACCCGCCATTTGAAGGATTTTTATCCTGGCTCGCCTAGCCAAATCATCTCGGTGTGCGTCATGGTCACCACCAATGATGAACCGAAAATAGTGCCGAATCCCGAAGTGATCGAGCTTGTGAATGGCGCTTTCCTGAAAGTTACCGGTCATCACGCTTAGGCAAAGCTTCGAATCGGCTGCCAACTGGTCGAGTAACTCCGCGACACCTGGCAAAAGTTCGCCACCATAGTCATTCAAAATTTTAGGGAAGATCGAAAGATAAACCCTTTGCAGTCGCCGTCGGTTTTCGTCATTGGCCGCTCGATCATTAAGGATCAGCAGTTCATCTACGATATCGCGATCGGTACGTCCACAAAACGCAATATCGACCTTGGCGTCATCGAGCTCAAATTCGCGTTGGAGAGCCTGTTGCAAGGCACCCCGCCCCCCGTTGTTGGTCAATAGAAGCGTTCCGTCGATATCGAACAGCAGCGTTTGCATTGCACGGAATTCTTTGGAGCGGGGGATTTTTGTTGGTAGTGGGACCTGTCAAAAACAGTTTAGCAGAATGGCGAGTTGATCAAGTTAGCAGCGATAGGATTTAGCGGTTGGTGCGAGCCTTCGAAACGGATTGTGGTATCGATCTCCAATCCCCCCGCTCCAATCCCCCCTCCCGTTCCAAGCCCCCCCGCGGGTGAATAAGCGGATCCTTCGAAGTAGCGACCTTCGCATTTTCTATGAAATCACGGACATCTCTCGGTGATCGACACCGCGTTTCAAACCCGCCGAGCGTGTCGCCCACAGGGCATGCGGCGAAAAAAGCAGAAAAGCCTTCACAGGGTTGCCGCGGTTTCGCCTGCCAAGCTGGCAAAACCGCGAATGGCCTGAACCACCGAGGCGGCCCTTCATGTGTCGCTAACCTGTTTTATACAATGCACTTGCGAATATTCTTTCACTTGCGGCACGGCGGTTGCTCAAAGAATCAAACCGTAACGTGGCTGCTGCCACCGTTGCAGACTTGCGTTGCCTGAGGAGTCCTATTTCTTGAGGGCACGCAATCATTATTGGAATTCACTCACCTTTACTCTGTTCGAGTGAGTCGGGCGTGCACTTTGCTTTGAAGTTAAGCGTTGCATGGTCGATTTTAGCGAGCAGTCCCTAGACGATCATTACAGGAGAAAAACGTCGTGGCAAAGCAAATCGTTTTCGACGACGACGCACGCGCGCCGCTGTTGGCCGGTGTAAGTAAGCTCGCCCGAGCTGTCCGTAGCACGCTTGGTCCTCGTGGCCGAAATGCGGTTCTGGACAAAGGCTGGGGGTCCCCCAAGGTCACCAAAGATGGTGTGACCGTGGCCGAGGATATCGAGCTAGATGACGCATTCGAGAATCTCGGTGCTCAATTGGTAAAGGAAGCTGCCAGCAAGACGAACGATGTCGCTGGAGACGGGACAACGACGGCTACGGTTTTGGCCGAAGCTATTTTTCGCGAAGGCCTAAAAATGGTGGCCATGGGGGCTGACCCGATGGCTTTGTCGCGTGGCATCGCGAAAGCGGTCGATGTTGCATCGGCCCACGTCAGCAAGTTGGCGACGCCGATCAACGAGAAGAGCAAGAGCGAAATCAAGCAAGTCGCTACCATCGCTGGTAACAATGATCCCGAAATTGGCAACGTTTTGGCCGATGCTTTTACCAAGGTCGGTAAAAATGGCGTGATCACCGTTGAAGAAGGTCGTTCGAACGAAACGACGGTCGAAGTGGTCGAGGGCATGCAGTTTGATCGCGGTTTCTTGTCGCCCCACTTCGTGACGAATCAGGACGACGTTAGCGTTGAACTTGAAGATTGCCACGTTTTGCTGTTCGAAGAAAAGATCAGTAACAATAAGAAGCTCATTCCGCTACTCGAAGCGATGAGCAAAGCGAAGAAGCCGCTTTTGATCATTGCCGAAGATGTCGAGGGTGAATCGTTGGCGACGTTGGTTGTCAACAAGATGCGAGGCATCTTGTCGGTCTGTGCGGTGAAGGCTCCTGGGTACGGTGACCGACGCAAGGCGATTCTTGGCGACATTGCTGTTCTGACCGGCGGTAAAGCGATCTTCAAGGATCTCGGTATCGATTTGGAAAGCGTCAAAGTGAGCGACCTTGGCCGCTGCAAAAAGGTGACGATTACCAGTGACGCGACCACCATGGTCGGCGGTGCAGGTAAGAAAGTGGATATCGATGGCCGGGTTGCTCAGATTCGTCGCGAAATTGAAAATACCGATAGCGATTACGATCGTGAAAAACTGCAAGAGCGATTGGCGAAGCTGGCCGGTGGCGTTGCTCAAATCTCCGTAGGTGCTGCTACCGAAACGGAAATGAAAGAACGCAAAGCGCTTCTTGATGACGCCCGCGCGGCGACGCAAGCTGCGTTGGAAGAAGGTATCGTTCCCGGTGGGGGTGTCGCTCTGCTTCGCTGCAAGAAGGCCGTCGAAAAGTTGGAAGCCGAAACCGAAGGCGATCAAAAGTTGGGTGTTCGAATCATTCGTAAAGTACTCGACCAACCGCTGCGGGCGATCGCGAACAACGCTGGACTCGATGGCGCCGTGGTTGTCAATCGCGTGTTGCAAATGAAGGGCAAAAACGACGGCTACGATGCCAACGCAGAAAACTATTGCGACCTCGTTGCTGCCGGGATCGTTGATCCAGCCAAGGTTGTAAAAACCTCTCTAACCAATGCCGCGAGTGTTGCTTCCTTGCTGCTGACGACCGAATCCTTGGTCACTGAAATTCCGAGCAAGGAAGAAGAAGGTGGCGGCGATCACGGCCATGACCACGGCATGGGTGGTATGGGCGGAATGGGTGGAATGGGCGGCGGCATGCCTGGCATGGGCGGAATGGGTGGCATGGGCGGCATGGGCGGCATGATGTAAGTCGCCAGTGTGCGAAATCCGTTTCTCAGTTGCATAACTATTTTCAAAATCAATTAACCAACTATAAGAATTACAAACATGGCAAAGTTAAGTTTACGTCCGTTGGATGACCGAGTTGTTGTCGAGCCAAACGAAGCCGAAGAGATGACCGCAGGCGGCATTTTGCTTCCCGATGCAGCACGCGAAAAGCCGCTTCGCGGTACCGTGGTTGCTGTCGGCCCTGGCAAGATGCTTGACAGTGGCAACCGTGGCGAGTTGACCGTCACCGTTGGCGACACGGTGATCTACGGTCGATATGGCGGAAGCGATATCGAAGTGGACGGCCGCGAGATGAAGATCCTTCGCGAAAGCGATATCTTGGCAAAGGTTCTTTAGGCTTTTTTCGTTGTCGACTCCATTGAGGTCGACTTCGGAAAATCATTATTATTTTCCGAGCTTCCGTAGCTCGGCTTTGGCGGCCATCGGCCGCGTGAAACATCTACAAAACCCAGCAAAATAGGAATTCAGTCGTGGCAAAACAATTGTTATTCGACGACCACGCTCGCGCCCGCATGTTGGCGGGTGTCGAAAAGTTGGCCAAAGCGGTTGCTGTAACCATGGGGCCAACCGGTCGTAACGTGATTATCGACAAGTCATTCGGTGGGCCGACAGTCACCAAAGATGGTGTGACGGTCGCAAAAGAGGTCGAACTCGAAGACCCTTTCGAGAATATGGGTGCAAAGTTGGTGATGGAAGTGGCTCAGAAGACCAGCGATGTCGCTGGGGATGGGACCACGACTGCCACCGTTTTGGCTCGTGCTATCTTCAAGGAGGGCTTGCGGAACATTGTCGCCGGTAGCAACCCTGCTGCCGTACGTCGTGGAATCGACAAGGCGGTTCAGGCCGCATCCGCAAAGCTGATCGAGATGGGCAAGCCCGTTGAGAACAAAGATCAAATCGCAAACGTGGGTGCAATCAGCGCCAACAATGACCGCGAAATTGGTGACCTTCTCGCGGATGCACTTGAGAAGGTTGGCAAGGATGGCGTGATCACCGTCGAAGAAGGCAAGAGCCGTAAAACCGAAGTCGAATATGTCGACGGGATGCAGTTCGACAAGGGCTATATCTCGCCCTATTTCATCAACGATCCGAGCACGATGGAAGCGAACTTGGAAAACGCGTTGGTGCTGCTCTATGAAAAGAAGATCAGCAACATTCGCGACCTTGTGCCGCTGCTTGAAAAATCGGCACAAACGAGTCAGCCGTTGCTGATTATCGCTGAAGACGTCGACGCCGAAGCCTTGACGCTGTTGGTGGTCAACAAGCTGCGTGGCACGCTGAATGTGTGTGCGGTGAAGGCCCCTGGGTTTGGTGATCGTCGCAAAGCGATGCTTGGTGACATCGCCGTGCTAACGGGCGGAACGTTGATTAGCGATGATCTTGGTATTCAACTAGAAAACGTCACGCTTGAACAACTTGGCCGCGCCAAGAAGGTTTCGGTCGACAAGGGTAGCACGACGATCGTTGAAGGTAGCGGTAGCCGCGAGGAGATCGACAAGCGAGTCAATCAAATCCGTGCCCAAATCGAGCAAACCGATAGCGAGTACGATCGCGAGAAGTATCAAGAGCGTTTGGCCAAGCTTTCCGGCGGCGTTGCTGTGATCAGCGTCGGTGCCGAAACCGAAGCCGAAATGAAGCAAACCAAGGCTCGGCTTGAGGACGCCCTTCATGCGACTCGCGCTGCTGTCGAAGAAGGAATCCTTCCCGGCGGTGGTGTTGCACTTGTGCGTTGCCGTGAGGCCGTTGCTGAGGCGAAGAAAAAGGCGAAGGGCGACGAGAAGATCGGCGTCGATATCGTGCTTCGCGCTCTCGATGCTCCGATGCGACAAATTGCAGATAACTGCGGCATCGACGGCAGCGTGGTCGTCGACACCGTGTCTCAGCAAACCGGTACGAATGGCTACAACGCCAACACGGGTGAGTACGTTGACATGATGAACGCTGGTGTCATGGATCCTGTGAAGGTTGTCCGCACCGCACTTGCCCATGCTGGAAGCATCTCGGGTCTTCTGCTTACGACCGAAGCTCTCGTCACAAACTTTGATGACGAAGACAAGGAACGCTTGCCTGTGGAAGGTGTCGTTTCCTAAGCGACTCCTTTGAAGGATCCCCCCAGATTCGAAGGTAATTATCGAACGGGTCGTCGCCATCGAAACGTTGGTGTGCGACCCGTTTTTACAATCCGGTTCCGAATACCATTCAAGACGACATGGCTGAAAAACGCGACTACTACGAAGTCTTACAAGTCACGCGGACGGCGGGCAAAGGCGAAATCGATCGCGCTTATCGAAAATTGGCGATCAAGTTTCATCCCGACTCAAACCGTAACGACGAAGATGCGGTTGCGAAGTTTAAAGAAGCTTCCGAAGCGTATGAGATTCTAAGCGACCAAGAGAAACGTGAGCGGTATGACCGATTTGGCCATGCAGGTGTCGACGGAGCGGCTCATCAATTCAACGATGTCGAAGATATCTTTGAAGCATTTGGTGATCTGTTCGGCGGTGGTGTGTTTGGCAATATGTTCGGTGGCGGTGGTGGTCGCGGTGGCGGACGCCGGCGATCACGGCGAGGTGCCGATATCCGCTGCAATGTGACGCTTACGCTCGAAGAGGCTGCTCGTGGGGTTAGCAAAGAGGTTTCGTTCCGTCGGCGGGTACGCTGTGGAACGTGTTCCGGCAGCGGTGCTGCACCAGGTAGTCAACCGGAAACCTGTGCAACGTGCGGCGGACAAGGGCAAGTGATCCAATCGGCGGGGATCCTACGGGTCCAAACCGCTTGTCCTCATTGCCACGGTAGCGGCCAACAAATCAGTCAGAAATGCGGTGATTGCCAAGGGTCGGGGCTGCAGCAAGAGAAGGCGGAGTTGACCGTCGAAATTCCCGCTGGAGTCGATGATGGTATGCGAGTGCGACTCCAAAACGAGGGCGAAGCAAGTCCCGATGGGGGACCACCAGGCGATTGCTATTGTTTTATTTCCGTCCTGCCTCACGCTTTGTTCAAACGCGAAGGCAATCATCTCGTTTTGCAGCTACCGATCTCGTACACCCAAGCGGCACTCGGTGCAGATATCGAAGTCCCGACGTTGGACGGCCCCAACACGTTGCGGGTTGAGGCAGGAACGCAGACGGGCGAAGTGTTTACTTTGAAGGGAGAAGGGATCGCTGACCCACGAGGTGGTCGCCCCGGTGATTTGTTGGTCCAGGTTTTCATAGAGGTGCCTAAGAAGTTGTCTGCCGATCAAGAAAAATTGTTGAGGTCACTAGCGGAAATGGAACGCGAATCGGTACTACCTCATCGCAAGACTTTTTTAGAAAAGCTGAAAACGTTTTTTGAACCCGATGAGACTCCACAAACTTAAACGTCAAAGTGCGATAGGCTTCTAGCCTGGCAAAAAATCGTTTCGTCTTGGTGTAACAGGCTAGAAGCCTATGCTACGAAAGATCACATAGAGAAAATCAAAAATGAATGACAACCAAAATAACGAACCGGAAACCTTTCAGCACGATGATTTACCTGAGCCTTCAGGCGAGCATTTTGATTCGGACACTGACAAGGACTCGTTAGCTGACGATCAAGCGGCGAAGGATGCGGTGCATGGCGAAACGCGAGATGAAGAGATCGAGCGACTAAGAGCGTCGTCGGAGTCCGCTGAGAAACGCGTGTTACAAGCTCAAGCGGAAGCGGAAAATTTTCGCAAACGTTTGCGCAAGGACTTCGAAGATCAAATGCGTTTCGCATCACTGCCCTTGATCAACGATTTGCTTGCCGTGCGTGACAACTTGAACCGGGCGACCGAAGCGGCTCAAAAGACGAGCGATCTCCAAGGGCTCCTCGATGGTGTTGCGATGGTGATTAAGCAATGGGACGATACGTTGGCGAAGTACAACGTTCATCCCATCCCGACCGAAGGGGAAACATTCGATCCCAACGTTCATGAAGCGATTTCGCAAATGCCGAGTGACGAGTTCCCCGAAGGTGCCATTTCGCATGTTGCATCCGTTGGTTACCAGCTACACGATCGTGTCATACGGCCGAGCCAAGTGGTGGTCAGCAGCGGATCCTAAGATTACCCGAAGCAAGATTTTCGGAATCCACTCGTCACAAGGCTCCTGCCTTGTTGCGTGAAGACAGGAGGCTCCTGCCTCCTCTACGGTACTTGGGGAGGCGCGAGCCTCCTACCATTGTGTCCCCAGACGCTAGGCAAAAGCCTCGATTCCAACTCGTGCTTTGTCACAACGAAGAATGAGGGCAAGAATCTTTGGTGGCTGTGGCTTCCAGCCGCAGCTTATGGGGGCAAAATGCCCCAGCCACTGTTTTGCCAAGCCTAAAAATCAAGTCCTGACAAAGCCCTGGCGTGAATCGGCGAACGCCTGACTCCAACCACATTCCTGTCCTTTTTATTCCTCGAGGCAAAGCCATGCCAACTTACGATTACGAGTGCGAAGCGTGCAACCATGCGATGGAACTTTTTCAGGGGATCAATGATCCTGTCCTAAAAAAGTGTCCTGCCTGTGGTAAAAACAAACTGAAACGATTGTTCGGCACCGGTGCCGCGATCATGTTCAAGGGCAGTGGATTTTATCAAACCGATTATCGCAGCGAGGGCTACAAAAAAGCAGCGAAGGCGGATAAGAAATCGGCCAGTGAGTCGAAGGGCGGGGATTCAAAGAAGACGGAATCGAAAGCTTCCGAAACAAAGTCGCCCGCCAAAGCGGAGACAAAGCCAAAATCTTCAAGCGGGGACAAATCCTAATGCCACACATCGAATCACCTCTGCGAGTCTCCGCGGCTCGATGTGGCTTGTTGATCGTCGATTTGCAAGAAAAGCTTGTGCCAGTGATTCCAGCCGGCGAAGCGGTTGTGAAGCAGACTCGCCGATTGATCGAAGCGGCGAAGCGATTGGAAGTTCCCTTCGCCGCAACCGTTCAGTATCCCAAAGGTCTTGGCCAATTGGTTCCACGGATTGGTGAGTTGACGGAGGTGCCCGAAGAAAAACTAGCGTTCAGCTCTGCGGTTTGTCGCAAAGCGATCGACCGGTGGGCGAACCAAGCACGCGACCAAATTGTCGTTTGTGGCATTGAGGCGCACGTCTGTGTTCTGCAAACGGTTTTCGATCTGATTGCAGAAGGTTTTTACGTTTTTGTCGTCGCCGACGCGATCGCATCACGCGGCGAATTGGACGAGAAAATTGCGATTGAGCGAATGACAATGGCCGGGGCGACGGTCATTTCCGCAGAATCGCTGCTGTTTGAATGGCTCGGTTCGGCGGAGCATCCTGAATTCAAAGCGATCAGCCGAATGATTAAGGATTTTTAAGGGCGTGACAGTCTTTATAAATCGAGTAAACTGTCTATATGACTGAACAAACCAACGAGCAAGATATGTCTCCATCGACCGCTGCTGAAACCAAGCCAGATACTCCCAAACCCGCTGCGGTAAAGGATCCGATGGTGACCGCTAGCCGTGCGATCCGGCATCAAGGTACCGAATACAGCCGCAAATTGGCTGCTGCTGCCGCGCAGGTCGCCCTCGACAATAAGGGGGAAGATGTGATGGTGTTGGACATTTGTGGCCAGACCGCAGAGTTTGACCTGTTTGTCTTGGCAACCGGTTCGAGCCGCCGGCAATTGCATGCGATCAGCGAACAGATCGACGATGTTTTGGAAAAAGAAATGGGTGATCGCCGAATGGGCATCGAAGGCTACCAAGAAAGCCGCTGGATCGTGCTCGATTACGGCAGCGTCGTGGTTCATTTGTTCGACGAAGACACTCGCGAGTACTACGACTTAGAGACCTTGTGGGCCGACGGCAAACGGATCCCCCTTGATGAACTCGGGGTGAAGGGTGTCGAGGGATAGTGCCCGTTCGGGGGATAGCCCCGGTTCTTGGGTGGTGAAATTGTGGCTGGGGTTGAGCGGTTCAGAATTTTGGCTTGTGGGGTGAATTTGTGCCGTTTCTGTTTTCGTTTACCCGTCGCAAAGCAGCGGCAGGAGGCACTCCCCCCCAACTGACGTCCCGGGCTGCTCTCGGACGTCGCTTCGTGACTTATTACGGCTTACGGCTGAATACAATGCCAAGAAATCGACGAAACCAACGAAACCAACGAAACAAGACGACATCTCAACACCTCGTTTCGAACGGCCCATGGCTAGCGGGCTGTCGATTTAATCGTTTAACGCTTAGCCGAAGGCGTCAGCTTTTCCGTAAGCGGTCGCCTATGGCTTGTCGTTAAACAATAAGTCGAGTCAAACCGATTAAATCGACAGCCCGCTAGCGCCAAAACGGCTTACCAAATGATTCAAATCTCCCTAACCAACCCCTTGCACGATGCACCTTCCTCAACTGCTTAGCCACCGCTTCTTGGTCGCTCTTGACTCACTACCAAACACTCAATCGATCGACGATTTGCAATCCTATGCGTCGATGATCCGATCGACCAATGACCCGAAGTTTGGCGACTATCAAGCCAATTGTGCGATGCCATTGTCGAAACAAATCGGCGGCGGCAATCCTCGTGACTTGGCTGCTCAGATCGTCGAAAAACTTGCGGTCGACGACCTCTGCGAACCAGTCGAAATAGCAGGTCCCGGTTTTATCAACTTGAAGCTTCGAGATCGGTTTTTGCTTGATAAGCTTCGACGGATGCTCGGCGACGAGCGTTGTTTGATCCGTAAAGCGACCGAGACAAAGAAGATCATTGTCGACTTCTCTTCGCCTAACGTCGCCAAGCCGATGCACGTGGGGCATATCCGTAGCACGGTGATCGGTGATGCACTCGCCCGCATCTTAAAATTCCTCGGGCACGAAACAATCACCGACAATCATCTAGGCGATTGGGGCACTCAGTTTGGCATCATCATCTACGGCTACAAACACTTTGGTGACCCAGATCAAGTCGCCAAGAACCCAGTGCCCGAATTGGCCAAGCTTTATCGATTGGTCAATCAACTGATCGAGTATCAAAAGGCTAAGAAATCGATTGCGAAATTAAAAGCGGCGATCGAACAAGCCAAATCGGACGTCGCATCGGCTTGTACAGCAGCCGATGCGGTTGCTGCCCCGAAGGATGCGAAAAAGGCTAAAAAGCGTGTCGAGAGTGCGAAGGGGAGGGTCAAAGCGGCGGAGTCGCAGCTTACTGAAGCGGAAGAGAAGATCGCCGCAGTCGACCGAGACGCGGAAATGTCCGCGAAAGCGAAACAACATTGCGATGTCGATACGGCTGTCCTCGAAGAAACGGTCAAACTGCACCAGGGCGACGCTCAAAACTTGCAGTTGTGGGAGCAATTCTTGCCACATTGCAAAGACGAGATCAATCGCATCTACGACGCACTCAATGTCACGTTCGACCATACACTCGGTGAAAGTTTTTATCATCCGATGTTGGCTGGAGTGGTCGAGGACTTGGAAGCACGCGGGTTGGCTCGCGATAGCGAAGGTGCCGTGTGCGTCTTTTTGGACGGATTTGATGCACCCATGATCGTCCGAAAAAAGGATGGTGCGTTCTTGTATGCAACGACCGATTTGGCAACGCTCGCTTACCGCCGAGAGCAATTTAGCCCCGACGAGATTTTGTATGTTGTCGACTCCCGACAAGGCGAGCATTTCGACAAATTGTTCGCGGTCGCTAAGCAGATCGGGATGCAAGACGTCAAAATGGTACACGTCAATTTCGGTACCGTGCTCGGCGAAGATGGTCGCCCGATGAAAACGCGAAGCGGCACGCTGATCGGCCTCGAAGGCTTGCTCCAAGACGCCATCGCTCGCGCCCGTGAAGTCGTCTGTGACCCCGATCGCATCACCAAACTCGATCCGCCGATGAACGAAACGGAGCAGGATGAGGTAGCCAATGTCGTCGGAATCGGAGCGATCAAGTACGCCGACTTATCGCATCATCGGACGAGCGATTACCGTTTTAGTCTTGACAAAATGGTTGCACTTGAAGGAAATACGTCGGCTTACGTCCAGTATTCCTACGCTCGGACTCAAGGGATTTTACGGCGTGCAGAAACATCCGAGGAGGAGGTGGTATCGATTGCCGAATCGGTCGACTCATTCTCTCACCCTGCCGAAAGAGCCTTGGCGATTTGTTTGTTAAGAATGGAAGAATCGCTCGCCACGGTGTATCAAGATTACGCTCCCAACGCGTTGGTTGACTACTTGTACGAAACGGCAAAAGCCTATGCCGTGTTTAATGACAATTGTCACGTCTTAAAAGCGGAAAGCGAAGCGATTGCGTCACTGCGTTTGGCACTCGTCGCCTTGACCGGCCGCTGTTTACGGCTGGGATTGAATCTACTTGGAATCAACGTCGTGCCACGTATGTAGCTCTCTGAAACTTCGTTATCCGTCCTAAAACTGCACTGGCTCTTTGCCTGATTTGGTTAGCAGTGCCTTGAACGTTTCGGGGTCAATGTTTTCGGTCAGGAACTTTACGGCTCCATCCCCCAACGTCGCATGCACACCCGGTCGTCCACGCATGAATGCCGTTGGATCATTCAAGTCGATTTCAATGTCGCTAGGCTTGGTCCAAACGACTGCGTTTTCTGCGTTCGTTTCGACAATCATGATCGTGTATGACAATCCATCTAAGATCTCGCGAAATCGCGTCGTTTCTCCAGGATTAGCGATCGTATTCTCGCCAACGGGCGTTTGGTAAACGGTTTGTCCTGGTTCCAATGTCAAGCGAGGGTCTACATAGATTTCAGGCATTTGCGAGATCAGTTGGCGGTTGTGCTCACTGTCCCACGGTTCGTCCAAATGGAATCGGGAATACAACGGTTGCTGTTCGATGAATGGCAAAATCTGAACCCGCCAACTCAGTAACGGTTCACCCGACTCGCTATGGATGGTTCCGGGTAGGCGACCATAAGCGGCGTGGTAATTGTGAAATGCCAACCCGAATTGTTTCATGTTATTCGAAGATGACATTCGCCTAGCAGCTTCGCGAGCGGCTTGGACCGCGGGCAATAGAAGCCCAACCAGGATTCCTTGAGTGGCAACTCCGTACTGCGACGATGTTTGAATGGTCAGTCTGCGACCTTGTTTGATCGGTTTTAGAATACTTGTAATTTGGTCGGCCATGCGATCAACGTATTGGCGCGATGCTTGTGTAACCGCATCATCGCCTTGCATGTCTTCGGTCATCGCAGCGACTCCCATTTGCCGCCCCCGTTCAATCGATTTTTCGGCAATCGCTAACAGCTCGTCGCTCGATTCCTCATCGCGAGCTAACATGACAACCCGAAAACCTGCTTCACTATCCTCAAGGTCCAACTGGATCAGTGTCGCGTCAAGCAGATCGGGTATTTTCGTAAGGTCGCGAAACTCGGGTGGAATTTGCTGAGACTGAAACTGGATAAAACCGTTCACCATCGGACGTACCGGTTCGACCGCTAACAGCACCGATAGATTGCCACGATGCGGAGTTGCACCGGATAGTTGTGCAAGGACTCCATCGGTAGATCCGGTTTCACCCGCGTCCAATACCGACTCCATATAATTCGCACTAGCCAGGATCACCGTGCGAGAGTCCTTGAGGTGGACGATCATGTCGGGCGATGCCACGAGCGGGTAACACGGCTTTGAATCGATATCGATGGCGTCCTCCATATCGATCAATCCTTCCTTCAAGTCGCCGAGTGCAAGGTCGCGATTCAAGGAGAACACCACAGCCACCATGGGAGGTGTTGGTCCAGGAACTCCGACGATGACTTTGACGCGATCGACTTCGCTGGGTAGAACCCCGATGTTCTCTTTCCCCATCGCTTCGACGATTTCGACCGGATACATTTCGACAATCGGGCTCTTCATCGTTTCACGAACACTGAAGACGGCCGTCAACATGGCATCGCTAGGAATGTAATCACTACCGATCTTTTCTTGGCCATACAATGGCGAGGTGAAAGTGCCCGTGAGACAAAGCACCATCGCTGCGGCTCGAAGTTGCATCGTGAATCTGGCGTTCATGAAAGTGCATCCTATGTGACGAAGGGAACCCAAAAGTCGTATCTTTCAACGACTCAAATCCTAGCAGATTCTTTCTCGCAGTGGGGGGTGCCCCAGTCGTTTTTCAGGAAACGGTCTCGAGCGTTATCGTCGCGAATGCGACGGGACCATCGCACAACTCATTGTCGCTACCCGTGAACGGGGGTTGCGTCGATCAAGTATCATGCCGAACCGTAAAGCAATGAATGAATCACTTGCGCATGCGAGCCAATAAATAAACGCCTGCGATGCAGATTGCGATGCCGACAAAAAGGCCCGTGAAGTCGCGACTCAAATCACTGATCGCTTCCCATTGGCTGCCGAATCCGTAGCCGAGTCCACCAAAGACTAGAAGCCACGTCAGTTCGCCGGCGATATCAAAGGCGATGAACCGTTTCAGCGAGTAGCCGCCGCTTCCGGCCAAAAGATTGGTCGGAACCGCGAGCGGCGTTAGCAGCCATCGCGTTAGGTAGATTGCCACTCCGCCGCGTTTTTGAAAGGTCGATTCAGCACGTTTCCATTTTGGGCTATCGCTGAAGCGTCGCTGAATTCTCACGCGCATCGATCGTCCCATCCCATAGGACGTCAAGTCGCCGAGTACCGCACCGGCGAACGCTTCAATGGGCGTCCAAGTGACATCCATCACCCCTTGTCGCATGAATGCACCTCCAGCGATAACGAAAATCGTACCTGGAAGCGGCACACCCACGGCGCACAGAAACAGTGTCGCTCCCAAAAATGGTGGCCCATACGCGACAATCCAGGTGAGGACATGCTCATTCAGTTCGGCGGGTGAGAAGCTCATTGTGGTTCCACCGATCGTTCTGCAATCACACGCTCGATCGCTTCACCTAACCCACCCGGTCCACCCGGGTAGTGCAAATCACGAGCTAAATCGAACAGCGGCCGATGGACGTTGACCTCGATCTTTCGATCGGAACCGTTCGGGGCCGATAGCTCGCGTGCCCGGTCATCCAAGCCAAGGTCATCGACAATCGTTGATGCGGGTATTCCTGTACTGTTGGCAACATACTCCAACGTCATCCAATCACGCAGTTCGCTGAGGCCTGTCGCGACAGGATCGGCACGATAGTCGAGGATGATATTGCGAAGACGTTTTATCAACGGAAGTTCGGATCGCGGTGAGGAATGTCCCAACTTCAAATCGTCATTCAAACGTCGAAGATCAATATCGCGTCGGTTGCGATCAGGATCAATTCCCAACTCGGCGTAGATATACTCCTTCGGCACCGCATAAGCCGCAGCAACGAAGTGGATCGTCATCCACGGTCGAATTGCGTCCAGATCAGCGTCACCGCTATCAAAGCCTTGTTCTTGGATGAACCGTACCTGTCGGTACGACTCAACCGTCCGATTTCCAAAATAGAACACCAGCCCAAGCCCCAACAGAATCATCGCCACCGTTGCTAGCCGTCGCCACGATAAAAAATCAGTATTCTCTGGCAAACTCGGGCCTCTTGAATGGAACAGCAAAGCGGATTCAGGTGGACAGCAAACGAATCCTGAATGGAGAAGGAGAACATCCCACTGTCAATATCTTACGCACAAAACACCTCTCCCCCAAGAGACCAACCCGTAGTGGATTTGCTGTTTGGTTCGTAGTCGCAGCCGCTCGTTCCGCTACGACCTGGCCGGTCGATGCAATTTACATGCGTTCCGATAGAAGCGAGAAGGGTTGGTCGGTGGTTTCACCTCTCCGCGGGCTGACCCATCCATTTCCACCGGCAGCGGATGTTTCGGCCTCCGGCCTAGCTCGAATGGCGTGGACTTAAGAAAAACGGAGTGAGTTTCACAGGGGGGCCTGCTTCCGTCCGGCTTGTCCGGGCAGAGCAACAGATGGCAGCTACCATGAACGCAAAATCCCACGCTCGCCTCACCCCCACGAATCGCCGGAGGCGATTCGTGGGGGTGGGGCGAATTTCTTTCGGGCGGCGTGCGGTTTGTGGCCGCCACTTGTTTCCTCCGCCGAGACAAGCTCGGCGGAAGAATGTTTCACGTTTTAGAATTCCTCCAGTACATGCCATTCCGGCCTAGCTCCAATGCAGTCGCGCTGTTGATCGGATACTTTGGCAACACCGCATTGCCCAATGGCCTCCGCTAGAATAAAGTCCATCCGTTGGTCGCTGGTGTCCGTGGACGGGGACGCAGCGTATAACCGGGACGGTTCTTCCAGATTGACGAAGAACGCGATTCCTTCACAGATGATCGCCTCGCCACCAGCGAAGTTTGGAGCCGGTCTCGATATGACAATAGGCCCCTTCGAGCTGAACCGACCACGCAACTTCGACCACCAACTCTGGTGCGGTTCTATTTCATTCGGAGGTCGGTAAGGATTTGCGTTGTCGGTCATCCTCATGCTTCCTGTTTAGAAATGGCGGATCGCTGCTGTACTGCTGTTTCCATGAACCACTATAGCGGATCTTTGATCGAGCACTATCATGACCAACTGGGTGACAATCGAATCTGGGTTCGTTGGTTTCTCTTCATCGGCGGACGATGGCTCACGGCGATTCTGGCAATCGCTACACTCGCCGACATAATGATTCCGAGCCAGGATTAAACACGATGAATAACGATCATTCGGCTGGAGAAGCATGTTCGGTTTGGCACTGCCAACAAATGTCAAAGGTTGGTTCATTAAGCTCGCCACCGTGAACACCTTCCCATTGTTCCGCTGAGTCTAAATTCAATTTTTGCCTTGACTCATGGGCGACTACAATTTTGCGGGCTTCCTCATAGCGGTCTGGGGGAACCAGAATCCTCGGTGCGGTCGCTCCGATGTCGAGGTGGTTGAGGATGCCACGGATAGGGTTCCCAACAACACGTGCCTCGATGCCTTCATTTTGTAGTTCGCTGCATAACAAATACGCCTCATTGTCATCAGCAGCCCGATAGACTTCACGCATCTCTGATTCTGACATGATCTGAATGGCTTAGGGACGGAGGGTTAATAACACCGGAAACGTTTGTCGCTATTTAATGGCAAACAATTTCGCACACCCCACAAAGCTGTTAAGGTATTTTCATCACAACGGGGAATTGATTTTGATTTCAACCTGGGATCGCATACGGTAATTTGTCAGATATTGCCCCCGACACAAAACACTTTGTTCGCGAACAACCGTAAAACCTTGAGCGGCGAAGAAAGGTTTTGCCGTGATGCTGGCCTCGGTCGTGATTTCTGCGATCCCCAGATTACTCGCTCGAAGCTTCAGTTCATCGACAAGCGTCTTGCCGACGCCTCGTCGCTGGTGATCAGCGGATACGAAGAGTCGGTCCAGATGCCCGGCCAGCGTCATGTCCGCAAAACCGGCGATCTCCGTGCCCGACTCCACAACGATGGCGATTCGATCGTTGAATCTTTTTTGCCATGCATCCAGATCTATTTCCGCCGGCGCCCAAGCCTGAAGCTGTTCAGTGGAGTAGTCACGCCAGTTGACTCGGTGAACACAATCACAAAAGAGTTCCGCCAGCGGCACGGCATCGGCAGGTCGATAGTGGCGGATCCGATAGGTAGAGGAAGCTTTGCGGGGAGTCATTAATCGATTCTGTACAGCAAATCTAAGGAGCAAATCTAAGGGACAGAGCATCATGTCAGGTGACGCATAAGGGACAGAGCATCATGTCAGGTGACGCAGTCAGAATCTAAGGGACAGAGCATCATGTCAGGTGACGCAGTAACACCCCGAGCAGACCAGAATCTAAGGGACAGAGCATCATGTCAGGTGACGCAGTAACACCCCGAGCAGACTATGTCGGGATTTTTGCTTTGCTATTGCACCAGATCGTCAAATAGCGTGTGTGCAAGCCAGTGAGATAGGCTTTTTCCTCGGAATGGCCGTATGACAGAGCATAGGGACAGAGCATCATGTCAGGTGACGCAGAATCTAAGGGACAGAGCATCATGTCAGGTGACGCAGTAACACCCCGAGCACAGAATCTAAGGGACAGACATCATGTCAGGTGACGCAGTAACACCCCGAGCAGACTATGTCGGGATTTTTGCTTTGCTATTGCACCGGATCGTCAAATAGCGTGTGTGTAAGCCAGTGAGAGGAAATCATAGGGACAGAGCATCATGTCAGGTGACGCAGTAACACCCCGAGCAGACTATATCGTAATTTTTGCTTTGCTATTGCACCTGATCGTCAAACAGCGTGTGTGCAAGCCAGTGAGATAGGCTTTTTCCCTCGGAATGGCCGTATTGGGTGCGTGCCTTCATCCTGGGGGCAGCTCAAAGAGCGTCACAGCAAATCATAGGGACAGAGCATCATGTCAGGTGACGCAGTAACACCCCGAGCAGACTATGTCAGGATTTTTGCTTTGCTATTGCACCGGATCGTCAAATAGCGTGTGTGTAAGCCAGTGAGATAGGCTTTTTTCCTCGGAATGGCCGTATTGGGTGCGTACCTTCATCCTGGGGGCAGCTCAAAGAGCGTCACGAAAAGGAGGGAAATCGAAGAAGGGGCACTCAGTCCGGGAGCGTCAATAGCTCGCGGGCGCGGCGGCGGAGATGGTAGCGGCGGTGCGTGCGGTGACAACGCATCGAATCGACACTCTCGGGGCGTCCAGCAATGCTGCAGAACAATTTCCCAAAGTCCTTCACCAGTTCGCACCAAGTCGCTTGCTCGAGTCCCAACCGAACCAAAATCGGTGGTGCGGCCGAAGGCGTCACTCCGCGTTTGCCCGGCGCCACCTGCCGAGCCGTCCAATCGAGTAGCTTCAAGTAATCCACGAGCGAAATCGGTAAGAAGCCTTTATCACTACAACGCTTGCCGCTGTCGCTAGCACAGGGACCTACGGGATCAAGCTGCTCATCGATCGACAGAGGTGCCAAGAAAGCATCCGGCTTGTTTTCGCTTGGTGACTCACTTTTCATCGCCTCGATTCGTTTTTGCACCGACGTATGATCGCTCTGCTCCAGCGTTTCCGCCATCGCGGCACGAATCAGGTTCAAATCCACGTAAGCGGCACAGGCCAGCAGGGATGCTTCGTCCGTCAATCGAGTTGCACGGTAGCGATCTTGGAAGAACCGGCCCGACTCCTGTTCCTCGCGATTCGCTCGCATCGCAACGCGTTGGCACAACAGCCGCATCCACCAACTGAAACTGCTCAGCCGCTCGCGGATTTCTTGGCATTTGATTGGACAACCAGCGATCGATTTGAGTTCTGTCTCGCTTGGGGGCAAAGGCGACCCGTCGGATTTGCGGCGGTGTGGACAGAGCATCAACCAGCGCCGAGCCACCTCTTTATCGCTCCAGGTCGCCACCAGATCGGGCCGCGATCTTAGGATCAAGTGGAGGTGGTTGTCTAGTATGGAAAAAGCTAGCAAATCTAAAGAGAAAAATTCTGCAAACTGTTGCAGATACTTTTCGATCCAGATTTTCCGGTGGTCGAAGTTTTTGCCGGACACTTGGTCATTTCCCATCAGGAAACAGCGTCGGCAGGTCCGATTGTACAGATGGGCGATAACGACCTCATGCGGATCAAACACTTCGCTACGTGCCAACCGAACCATCACACACCTCCCGAGAGAAAAGCATCAGCAGAATCACCAGGAATCGTATACCTCGGTTAGGGAAAAGGCAAATCCGCCAGAATCATGCTCTGTCCCTAACTGAACCTCGGTTAGGGAAAAGGCAAATCCGCCAGAATCATGCTCTGTCCCTAACTGAAATGCTCTGTCCCTAACTGACTCTCCGCCAGAATCATGCTCTGTCCCTAACTGAAATGCTCTGTCCCTAACTGAACCTAGTCCCTAACTGAACCTATCGCCCAGCTCCGCGGCCTAGCCTGTGGACCTAAAAACGAAGCATCTCGAACCTTAGCTGGCTATCGTTCTGCGCTGATCTTGAAAATGGCGTTGCAAATTGCCGAATCGGAGCACATATCAAAGGCTCACTCACTCAAATCGACCTATGAAGCACCGTTTCTAATACTCGGTCAAGTCTTCCGAAGGTGTTGTTCCTGGAGATCAGCGATGGCGACCACTTCGCCATCCGAGAAGGCGGCAAAACCGTCGGTTCGGGTGTCGTCACGAAAGTCGTCGCCTAGTTCATTAAACGCAAAACGCCAGCGGTGGAGCAATCTGCCGCGGGCGTTTCTTCGTGGTGTGCCGTCAACGAATCCAAAGGGCTGAATCCTGCTCGATCGCAAGCAGCATCACTACAGCAACTTCGGCAGTTCTTTCTCAACGAACAAACGAACCTCGTCGCGTACGCGGCGATAGCAATCGAGTGCTTCTTCCTCGCTGGCGGCTTCCTTGGCGAGTTTGGGCGGATCGTCGAAGCCGACGTGGACGAGCTTGGCTTTCGTAAGAAAGGCCGGACAGTTCTCATCTGCGTGACCGCACACGGTGATGACCAGATCGAGTGGGACGTCCGTGAGCGAACTCGCCAGTTTCGACGACTGGTTCGAGATGTCCACGCCGGCCTCCTTCATCACCTGCATCGCATTAGGATTCATTCCGTGAGCCTCGATGCCCGCTGAGTACGCTTCGATGGTATCGCCGTGAAAGTGTCTCGCCCATCCTTCGGCCATTTGGCTACGGCATGAATTTCCGATGCAGAGAAACAGAACATTCTTTTTCGTCATTTGTTTTGGTCCTTGGGCAAATCGATGTTCGTTATTGAGTAAGCGATGACTCCGCCGCAACGATGCGGCGTAATCCTGCGAGTCCGGTTGGCGGTTCGCTTTGCCAAGGAACCAACGCAACGCGACTTGCATGTGTCGATTTGACTTCTTCGATGAACGGCAACTCGTGTTGTTGCCGCTGACGCAGTGTCGGATCAGTCACTGCCAACGGGACGAGACTTTGGTTGATGACCCACGCGAACGGTTCAATCTCCGCTCGCCGTAGGTCTTGTTGCAATCGTGCGGCTTCGTGAACGGGAGTCGCTTCGGGCAACGTCACCACCAAGACTCGCGTGAAATCGGGGTCACGCAATCGCGGCAACAACTGTTCAACCGACTCGGGCATTTGGCTCGCTTGCCGAGTCACTTCGCGATGATATGCCAAGGCCGAGTCGAGTAACAAAATCGTGTGTCCTGTCGGTGCCGTGTCAAGAACGACGAACCCGTTTTCGCCTTTCGAGACCGCTTTGGCGAACGCACGGAACACCGCAATTTCTTCGGTGCATGGCGAACGCAAATCCTCTTCGAGCAAGGCTTTCCCCGGCGCGTCCAAATCTCTCCCCGCCGTTTGCATTACTTCGGCGGTGTAGTCGGCAGTCTCTTTGGCCGGGTCAATTCGCCCCACGGACAAACCGGGCAGTTCGTCGGCTGCGATTGTCGCGGAAACATGAGCCGCCGGATCGGTGGTCGAAAGGTGAACGTCAAAGCCACGTTCGGCTAACGCCACCGCAACCGAAGCCGCGACCGTCGTTTTGCCAACACCCCCCTTGCCCATCGCCAAGATCACACCATGGCCAACCGCAGACAGCTCATCAACCAAAGAGCCAAGGCCATTGGGATAGTCTGGGAGATGGGGAGTAGGAAGTGTGGGAGATTGAATTTTCAACTCGGCTTGCCCGACACGACGAAGCGAATCAACGCCCATCAATCCGCCGGACGCTAGAGGGACCGAAGTGCGATCGAGGCCCGCGATCGTTTCGGGCATCGACGCGACTGCCTCGTCACCCCGACGCTGCATCGCCGTTGCAATTTCATCGGTCGGCGTCTGGTTCTTGAAAACGCCGTTGACGATCAAGTGCTGATTGTGAACGCCCAGCTCTTGCAACTCACTACTCGTCCGGGCAGCTTCACGAAACGCCGACGGTTCGGGGCGTGTGACCAGCACCAACGTCGTGCAGTCGCCGTCTGCCAATGCATCGACGGTTTGTTTGTAGATCAATGTCTGAGCCTGCAAGCCAGCAAGCGGCCCGAGACAGGACGTACCCGTCGTGTTGTTCTCGATGTATCCCGACCAAGCCGACGGCAGCGTCAACAAACGCAACGTGTGACCAGTGGGGGCTGTATCAAAAACAACGTGATCGAACTGCGACGTTGCTTCTTTGTCGCCCAGCAATTTTGCGAACTCATCGAACGCGGCAATCTCTAGCGTACAAGAACCTGAGAATTGTTCTTCCATGCTTGCGACCGCCGCGTCAGGCAAGACGCCACGATAGGGGCCGACCATCCGTTCGCGATACTCTTTAGCCGCCGCCTCGGGATCAAGGTTCATCGCCAACAAGTTTGGCACCGATTCTATCGGCGTCGGGTGACTCGCCAGCGGCGTTCGGAGCACTTCGTCAAGGTTCGATGCCGGATCGGTCGAAACGAGCAATACTCGCAAACCGCGATCAGCCAGTTGAACCGCAATCGCGCAGGCCATCGAAGTTTTGCCGACTCCACCTTTGCCGGTGAAGAACAAGTTCCGCGTCGGCGTTTCTAAGAATTTCATCGCAAGTCTCCTGGTGTGCAAGCAAATCGAATCAGCAGCAACCCGTGTCGCCACCACAGCATCCCGAGTCGGACGCCATCGGCAGGGTCGCTCTTGGTTTGACTGCAGTGCCGGCCCACATTGCCAAATTTCCCCGTGATGGGTACTCGCTGCGACTGACCACACGATCGTCGACGATTACCAATGGCAGGCACTCGACGCCTTCGTCAGCGAGCATTTTTTGCACGGTCGCGTTCTTGACGAACTCGGTCGGGTCTTGAGCCAGGTTGAAACGAACAACGTCGTGGCCTTGCGCTTTCAGCCAATCGAGATCAGCGGAAAACTTTGGCAAGACGGGATCAACTTGCGGCCCGCAAACGCCGGTCGAGCAGCACATGGCTTTGTCGTAAATCTGAACTTTGGTCATTTCGTGTTCTCCGTTTTGAAGAGGACTAATCATTCGCTGAGACAGCGTTTTGGAGTGCGATCCTTGCCATATTCCTGCTGGCGCGTCGATACGCAACGAAAACACCTTGCCCTGTTGCTCTCCTGCTCGGATGCGTCTAGGGAAAATATTTCCAAAACAATCTTCGTGTTCTACGTGATTCATTAGACACCATTCTAGTTGGACACCAAACTAGGTTCTTGCAACTCGCCATTGTCTGAAGACTCGGCTGGAAACCAATCTTTCGTTTTGAGACAAAACTTGACCAAGCCCAGCATCAATGGCACTTCGATCAACACGCCGACGACAGTCGCTAGTGCCGCCCCCGATGACAATCCGTACAACATCGTGGCCGTTGCGATCGCCACTTCAAAGTGATTCGACGCGCCAATCATCGCGGTCGGTGCAGCGGACTCGTAAGTGAATCCCATCGCTTTGCTAATTCCATAACCGAGTGCAAAGATCACCAACGTCTGAATCGTCAACGGAATCGCGATCCACAGAATCGTCAGTGGGTTTTCAACGATGGTTTCACCCTTGAATGAAAACAACAGGACAAGCGTCGCCAGTAGCGCAGTGATCGTGACAGGCGTCAGGAAATGCAAGAATTTTTCATGGAACCAAGACTCACCCTTGGTAGCGATTAGCCATTTGCGAGAAACGTAGCCAGCCAAGAGCGGTAGTGCCACGTAGACGCCGATCGACAACAGTAACGCTTGCCACGGGACGGGAAGTTGGCCGACTCCGAGTAGGAATCCACCCAAGACTCCGTAAAGAACAAGCATCGTCAGCGAATTGATCGCGACCATGACGAGCGTGTGTCCGTCGTTACCCTTTGCCAAGAATCCCCATACCAAGACCATCGCAGTGCAAGGAGCGATGCCGAGCAAAATGCAACCAGCCAAGTAGCTTCGCCACAGCGGAACCTCGAGCATCTTCACTCCTTCGACCAGCACCACTTCGCCTGCACCATAAGTCGCCCCCACCTCAAGATTGCTTCCCAACGGAGCCTTCACGTAATCGACTGCGTCGGGGCCGATGAAACCAAGGAAGAGAGTGCCAAGAAAGAAACTGGCGATCGCGTACATGGTGAAAGGCTTGATCGCCCAGTTGATAAACAGGGTCAGCCCGACGGGCCGAATCGCCTTGCCAGCCTTCACGACTTCGCCGAAGTCAATTTTGACCATGATCGGATACATCATAAAGAACAGGCAGATCGCGATCGGAATCGAAATCACTGGCGCATCATTGACATAAATCGCCATTCCATCGAGTGACTTAGCGATTCCTGGGGCGATTTTGCCGAGCAAAATACCGGCAACGATGCACAGCCCGACCCAAACGGTCAGGTAACGTTCAAAGAATCCGATGCCTTTTTCATCAGTCGGGCAAGTGTCGGGTTGATTCATTTTCGTGTCTTTCATTTTGTGTCTCCGTCGTCGCTACAGTTTCGCCACGAACGCTTTCAGTTGCTCAAGCCGCTCGGGGTTGATGCAATAACAAACCTTCGGTCCATCGACTTCCCCCTCGACCAGGCCCGACTCTTTGAGGATTTTCAAGTGCTGTGAGACGGTCGATTGAGCCAGCGGCAATTGGTCCACGATCTCGCCACAAACACAAGCTTCGCGGCCGATCAGTAACCGCACGATCTGCACACGAGCCGGATGAGCGATCGCCCAAGCCAATGCCGCGAAATCCTCCGCCGTCGGATCTGCTTTCAGCTTCACCGGGCTTGAATCGCATCGTTTCTTGCTCGTCTTTTGCATCTTTCCGAACTCCAATATCGTTCATCTACGATAAACGATATCGGGCTAATCGAAAACTGTCAACAACAGAAATCGCGAATGAAAGCCAAATTATTTCTCGTGCTTTCATTTGACAGGTTTTGCGATGGCCAAGTTTGCTAGCTCGTCTTGTTGTTGAACGCCAAGCCGAAGGCGACCGCGTTTTGTGAGATTCCGCTACGCCTTCGGTTTGGCGTAAAACAACTCCGCTTCCGGCGGCGAGATGCCGCCGGTACTCAATGAACACCACTCAGCTACGCCGCGTCGCACGCCCGAACCGAGGCACGGTCATCGACCACCTTGCCATTTCGTATCTTCAGAACACGCTTCGCTCGCTCCGCAGCAACGGGGTCGTGTGTGACCATCACAATCGTCTTTCCTTCTTGATTAAACTCCTCGAAGAAACCGATGATTTGGTCGCTCGTTTCAGGGTCCAAATTCCCGGTTGGCTCATCAGCCAAGATGACCGCTGGGTCGTTGGCTAACATTCGCGCCAAAGCAACACGCTGTTGCTGCCCAACGCTCAGTTCGCATGGCTTGTGGTCCATCCGGTCACCCAAGCCAACTCGCTCAAGAAGCATCGCCGCCCGTTCACGCTGATCGTTTTCGCTATGTCCCGACAAGAACAATGGGATCTGAACATTCTCTTGAGCGGTTAGGTACGAGATCAGGTTGAACGTCTGGAAGACAAATCCGACATTCGCCCGACGAAGCCGTGCCCGGCCATTCGGAGTCAAGTCATACATTGACTCACCATTGAGTTGCACTCGTCCGGATGTTGGTGAGAGCATACCACCGAGCATCACCAACAAAGTACTCTTGCCACTGCCGCTTGGCCCGATCAAGGAAACGAAATCGCCTTGCGGGATCTCCAAAGTTGCGTCGTCCAATGCGACAACCGTCTGGCGACGCAATTGGTAAGTCTTCGTTACATTCTTCATGCACAACATGATTCAAACCTCCTGAAATGAAGTGACTGGGTCGAGCTTGGCGGCACGACGAGCGGGAAAGAAGCTAGCAGCCAAAGTGATACCAACGGAAATGCCAATGGCCCACAAGGCCAGTACCGGCATCGGAAAAACAGGAACGCCAGCGAGTCGCGGCCCCAACGTGATCGCCAATACCGTGCCGATTACAAAACCGCCCACTCCGCCAGCCATTCCGAGTAGAAACGCCTTAAGCAAAAAGACGCGTAGAATTAACGTTGATTCGGCCCCAAGGGACATTAACGTGCCGATCTCGCGGCGACGCTCATGAACATTGGCGAGCATATAGTTTGCAATCCCCGCTCCACCGACAAAGACGATGATCAGAACGAAAATCAGCGACAGCTTCTCCATCATCCCGTTCACCTTCGCTTGAGTGGCGACGACCTGAGTCACCGTGACCACTTTTGCATCGGGCAACAGCTTGTTGACGTTTTCGACCAACCCCGCAGCGATTTCCTTGCAGCAGCCGACAATCTCGATGCAACTGACGACAGCGTCTTTGTTGGACATCTCCTGAACGGTGTGCAAGTGAGCAAAGATCCGCGAGTCATCAACCGTCCCCGTTTCTGGTAACACAGCGACGATGGAGAATTCCTTGTCCATCAGCTTGAGGGTTTGGCCTTCTTCCAAATCGAGAATCGCGGCCGTATCCGCACCAACGAGTGCTTCATCGGTTCCCAAGTCGTCAATCACACGCTTGCGGACCAACGTCTTCTTGTCCTCACTGTCGTCGATTTCCTCCGCCTCTGGTGTCGTGCCAAGGTCAATCGCACCACAACCGATCGGCCTTGAGAAAATCCCCGCCCCAGCCCACGCCGCCTTGGCCTGAAATTCGCTTTTGGGCAGAATCCCGGTTAGCGTAAACTGGCGGCCTTCCAAATCGACCGGAACGCACAGTTTGGGGGAAAGATTGTCAACGCCTTCAAGTTCGGACATGGTCAACCGCAGCGCGTATTCCTCTGGAATCGTCTCGCTGTGCATGTCCGCTGAATAGTAATCCTGAAGCGTCACGGACTTCGGCAGCACAAGCACGTTCGCGCCCAAGCTGTCTAGCTCTCGGGCAACGGCCATCTCTGAGAAGTGACTGACGTTTTTGATCGCAACCACCGTCGTGATTCCCAGTAGGATACCGACGAAGATCGTAATCATCTGGCTCTTTCGCTCGAACAGCTCTCGCCAGACTAGGGTTTTAAGGTTCATGGGTGGGTTTCCTTTTTCAATTCCATTTGATTTCAGTATCAGCGGCATCCTGCCGCCGTTTTTGTAGCGTTTTTCTCACGGCGGCAGGATGCCACCGATACGGCAGTCAGGTAACTAGCGTTATTTCGCGGGGCCACACGGCTGGCCTGGGGCACACGTTCCGCCAGGGCAACAGGACGAGGAACTTAACTTCGTCAGTTGCTGGACGATTTCATCTTTCGTTGCGTTCTCTTGGAAAGTCGCAACGGGTTGACCTGGCGGAGTCAAGACGACCGTGACAGCCTTGTTGGCTTTTGTATCGACCTTCAACGATTGCAAGAAGTTCGCTTCGGACGGATCGGCAGCATTGACGTTGACGATCTGCGACGATTCAGCGAATTGGGGATCGACCGACAAGTCACGCACGCCTTGAAACGCCTTCGGTTCGTCGGTCATCTTCACGCATAGCAGAACTACCTTGCGATCCTGGAGCGCCTTCAAGCACGACGCAGTGCCCGTGCTGACCACGGCTTCGCGTAGCTGTTGCTCGTTAAAGTTCACCGGCAGAGCTTTCGTCACCGCACCGTTGGGGGCAATCGCCAAAACCAACGGCATTGGTGCACGACTGACGCCATACTCCTTTACGATCGCCGCGTTCTGCGGATCTGTGATTTGGATCGCGACCGTGTCAGCATGGTCCGACATCTTGCCGGTGGCATCTTGGAACACTCGCTGCATCGACTGGGTTTGCTGATCGTCCTGTTTGTAGAAAAAGACGAACAGGTACTTTCCATTGCGAGCGGCTTCCTGCACGGCATCATTCCCTGCACTTTGGGAAACCGCCGAGGTTGCCGTCAGCTGCTGGGCGTGACCTGGGCTGCTGTGGGCAAACAAAAACGCACCCGCCATGGATGCGGCAATGACGATGCGTTGGATTCGCCAGTGACTCAATTTCATTTCAAACTCCTTCTAAAGGGTGAGGTGATGTTCGCCTGAGTGGACAGCGAGGCAGGGAAAGCCAAATTCGCTTATGGGCGAAGCATTGTGCGAGCTTAGCTTATATTCGGCTAGGCAGATATAGCAGTTTAGTCGATTCGCAGTTTTTTCGTCGGATAGCGAAAAAGGGTGCAATCCCCAGCAAATAAGCGACTTGACCTTTTCTGCGTATTTGGCTAAACTGCCAAATACGCATTGCCGATAAAGAGCGAGCCAGCAAGAAGGTGGTCGCAACTAACAACGCTTTACGGCATCGCCTGCTTCATTTGCCGAATACGCCATTGAATCCAGTTTGCCTTTCAAAGAACCAGCGAAAGATATCGAGCACACGTCGCATGAGAACCCAACGCCTCCTAAACCTCGCCAAACTGCTCGGCGTCATTGCGCTGATCGGCTATGCGGTTTACTACTTCCAAACAATCCCCGTGGCAGTTTCCTCCCACACCGTCGAGCAAGACACCATCGTCGAAGAAGTCATGGGAACGGGAACACTCGAGGCCCGCGTCAAGACAACAATCAGTCCCAAAATCTCGGGACGCATTGCGGAGGTACTCGTCGATCAAGGACAAACCGTTGCCTCGGGAGAACTGCTGGTGCGATTGGATGACGAGGACCTGCAACAGCAAGTCAAAATGGCGGAAGCGACCGTTGCAACGGCGGAAGCTTCGGTGAAACGATTTGTAGCAGAAAATCAGCAAGCCGCGTCCGTGTTTGATCAATCCAATGCCGACTTTGAACGCGCAAAGTCATTGCTTAAATCTCGGGCGACCAGCCAAGCCGAGTTTGATGTCGCTCGTGAAGCGTTCGATGTCGCCAAGTCGGGAATCGCCAAAGCGGAGGCAAGCCTGGAAGAGGCGAAACAGCAAGTACAATTGGCAAAGCAGTCTTTGAAATACAATCAGGCTCGTTTGACCGATTCACGCATTGTCGCACCTTTTGACGGATTGATTGTCGAGCGATTGCGTGATGCAGGTTCGATCGTGGTTCCCGGCACGCCTGTCCTGAGTCTGATTTCGCTCGATGAGCTTTGGATTTCGGCGTGGGTAGACGAGACAGAGATGAGCGGTTTGCAACCGGACCAGCCCGCCAGAGTCGTGTTCCGTTCCGACGCCGATGCGGATTTTACCGGGCAAGTGGCCCGATTGGGAAAGCAAACGGATCGCGAAACACGGCAGTTCACTGTGGATGTGCGTGTGCTTGAGATGCCCGAGAATTGGGCCGTTGGTCAACGAGCTGAGGTTTATATTGAAACTGACCGTGCTGAGAAAGCCGTCGTGTTACCCGCCAATTTTGTTCGGTTGCAGGATGGTAAACCTGGCGTCTTTACTTTGCAAAACGAACACGCACGCTGGCAACCTATCCAACTGGGGATGAAGGGGCGTGGAAAAGTGCAAGTCACTTCGGGGTTAGCGGTTGGAGATGAAGTTGTGACTCCTGCAGTGGCGGGCAAATCAAGCATCCAAGGGCGACGGGTCGTAACACAATGAACCTCGCAATCAAAGACATCTACAAGAATTTTGGACGTTTTTCACTGACCACATTCGGCATCGGTATGTTGCTAATGATCGTCATGGGAATGGCCGGCATCTATCGTGGATTGCTAGAGGATGCCACTCTGCTTGTCGATAGCATCGGGGCTGATTTATGGATTGTTCAGCAAGATACACGGGGACCGTTTGCTGAGATTTCACGGGTTCCGACAACGCTGGTTTATCGAGCTGCCGCTGTGCCAGGTGTCGAATCCGCTCGCGAGTTTGTATTCCACACCATTCAGCGAAGGAGGGACGAAAAACTACTTCGCATGTCGATTTTGGGGCTAAGTTGGCCAGACGACAACGGCGACTGGTTGAAATTGGTCGAAGGCAGACCGTTAGAACAGAACCACTTCGAGATGATTGCTGACAAAAGCCTTGGATTGGACGTCGGTGAAGTCATTCCGTTGGGGAAAGATGAGTACACGATCGTTGGACTTACCAAGGGGATGGTCAGCACCGGTGGTGACGGAATGGCCTTCACGACCGTTCTCGATTCCCAGTCAATTCAGTTTGATTCGCCACCTGAGGCGATTCGACTTGAACGCGCTGCGCGAGACCATCGTGGAGAAACGAATGAGGTTTTCTTGCGGCAGCCTCAATTGACTGACCAACTGGCATTGCCAGGCTCTCAACTGCCAGCGGTTGCGGCTCCGATGCTAAGTGCTGTCATCGTCAAGTTAAAACCTTATGCCGACCCGACCGAAGTGCAATCCGTTATCGAGGGATGGCAGGATGTGTCGGTCTACACCACTGCAGGGCAAGAAGAACTGCTGATCCAAGGCATGGTCGACAAGGCACGTCGTCAGTTGGGAATGTTCCGAGTTTTGTTGACCATCATCGCGGGCATCATTATGGCATTGATTATCTATACATTGACTCTCGATAAACTGCATGCGATCGCGCTGCTGAAATTGATCGGAGCGCCCAATCGCGTGATTCTTGGGATGATTTTTCAGCAAGCGTTATTGATGGGCAGTTTAGGTTACGTGATTGCCTATAGCGTTGGCAGTCGCTTGTTTCCGTTCTTTCCTCGGCGTGTCGTTTTATCGAATCCCGATTTGATTCAGTTGGCTGTTGTCGTACTCGTGATCTCGTTGCTTTCTAGTTTGCTGGGCATTTGGAAAGCAATGAAGGTCGAACCCAATAACGTCTTGATGGGATAAGCCATGGTTGAATCGGAACAAGACATTGCACCTGCCCCCTCAACGCCGTTGGCGATCGAGACGCGAGGATTGCGGAAAGTCTACGGAAGCGGGAATACCGAAGTCGTCGCGATGCACGATGCCACTATGAAAGTGCGGAATGGCGAGGTGGTTGCGTTGCTCGGCCCCAGTGGAGCCGGAAAGTCAACATTCTTGACCGCAATCGGACTCATCAATCCTCCCACGTCGGGCCAGATTTGGATTGGTGGAAAGCTCGTCATGGATGGCTCTGAGGCGCAGGTGGATGTTCGCTCATTTCGTCGAAAGCATATTGGGTTCGTTTTTCAAAAGTCGAACCTGATTGATTTTCTTAACGCTCGCGAGAACGTGCAGATTGCAATGGAGCTAAACGGGGATCGTCCGCGTGTTGCCCGTCAACGTGCAATTGAGTTACTGGAAGAACTTGGCGTCGGCGACCGTGCCGATCATCGAATTTCGATGCTGTCCGGGGGACAACAACAACGTGTTGCGGTTGCGCGTGCATTGGCAAATCGGCCGAGCATCATTTTGGCGGATGAACCAACTGCGGCGCTCGACAGTCGCCTGGGAAGACAAGTGATGGAGCTGTTCCGACGGATTGCTCACCAGCATGGTGCGGGGGTGATTGTGGTCACGCACGACCACCGAACGTTAGAAGTATTCGATACACTTTACGAGATGGAAGATGGGGCGATTCATAAGCACGTCGAGGGGCTGGTTCAGCGAGCCGACGGCGAGGTTGCTTGACCGAAAAAAAATCTGAAAAGACCACTTGGCGAAAGTTACCCATTTGGCTAAACTGCCAAATACGCATTGACGATAAAGAGAAGACCATGAACAAAAAAGAATTTGCCAAATACGAAGCACGTGCCCAAATCTTCAAAGCGCTCGCCCATCCCGCTCGATTGCGGATCATGGACGAACTGACGCAATATGATGAACGGTGCGTGTGCGATTTGACTGCACTGATCGGCTCCGATATGTCGACCGTGTCGAGGCATTTGTCCGTCCTGAAGAACGCTGGTTTGATCGGCGTCGAGAAACGTGGCCAAATGATGTTCTATCGCTCAACCGTTTGTTGCCTTTCGGGATTCTCCGACTGCGTCGAAAAGGTTCTCGCTAGCAACATGGCCGAACAACGGGCACTGCTGAAATGAAATCAGCAGACGGTTAAAATTTTTTACCACAACATTTGGCGATTACGCCAAGTAACCACTTAGCAAAGTTTAACTAAGATCGAGGATTCAGCGGATGAATGCGAAACAATTGTTAATTTTGGGATCGCTCGTAGGCGTCTTTCTGTTCGCCTACTACGTGAATTTCACCAGCCCTGAGATTCAAAACGCGATCCACGAAGCGTTCTATATGTTGCAGTGGTATGTGCGTTACCACACACTTGCCTGCGTCGTTCCCGCCATGTTCATTGCCGGTGCAATCTCGGTATTCTTTTCCAAGGAAGCGGTGCTGCGACACTTGGGTCCGAAAGCGAACAAGGCCGAAGCGTATGGAGTGGCTTCAGTATCGGGGACGGTGTTGGCCGTTTGCTCGTGCAGCGTGCTGCCGATGTTCGCAGGCATCTATCGTGTTGGAGCGGGATTGGGGCCTGCGTCCGCTTTTCTTTATGCTGGACCCGCGATCAACGTGATGGCGATTTTTCTCACGGCCCGAGTGCTTGGATTTGACCTGGGGATCGCCCGCATTATCGGCTCGATCGTGTTCGCGGTGATCATTGGTCTGATCATGTCGGTCATCTTTCGTAGTGATGAAGAAGAACGGACCGCAGCAGTGATGCAATTGCCTGAGCCTCCACCTGCGAAACGCAAGTTATGGCAGACCGCTTTGTTCTTTGTCTGCATGATCTTTTTTCTCGTATTTAGCGATTGGGCAAACCCGAGTCAAACTGAAATCGTCAAGACGGACGGAACAACGATGAACGCCTCGGTGCTGATCCGCACGGCGCAGATTTACCGGGTTCAGCTTCAAGAGCCATTAGGTGATTTACCTAAGGGTGCAAAGATGATGCTCGACGTGAAGGACATTGCGTCCGAAAGAGATTTGACGCCTGACAATTACAAATGGGTCGCGTGGGTCTATCACCATCGCTGGTACTTTGCGGGCGTGTTGTTCTTGGCGGTCCTGGCAATGTCGTGGGGATGGTTCGACCGCCAAGAGCTGGCCGACTGGATGTCGGAAACTTGGAGTTTTTCTAAGTCGATTATACCGTTACTATTCGGTGGTGTTTTGGTGACGGGTTTTGTGGGGGCATTGATTCCCGAAGAGATCGTGGCGAGCTGGGTTGGCGGCGATAGTTTCAAATCCAATTTGATTGCTTCGATGATTGGCGGCATGTGGTATTTCGCAACGCTGACGGAGATTCCGATTCTTGAGGCACTGCTTGGTTTGGGAATGGGACGGGGGCCAGCGTTATCGCTGCTGCTTGCCGGGCCTGCACTTTCGCTGCCCAGTATCGCGGTGATCTACAGCGTCATAGGATTTAAGAAGACGCTTACCTTCGTAGCTCTGACGGTTGTGATGAGTACGATGGTGGGGATGATCTTTGGTTGGTTTTTCGTTTAACAAAAAAGGAAGGTATCTGATGAAGTTGATTCAAATTTTAGGAACAGGTTGTACCAAGTGTGAAAACCTGAAGGCGAACGCTGAGCAGGCGGTTCAGCAATCGGGCGTGGAAGCCAAGATTGAGAAGATAACGGACATCGTCAAGATCACGAGCTTTGGTGTGATGATGACGCCGGCCCTGGCGATCGATGGTGAAGTGAAAGTCGTCGGGAAGATACCATCGGCGGATGAAATCGCGAAGCTGTTGATTTAAGTACTCTCTAACGTCGAATGACCGGAGTATTGACGATGCAATCCGATATTTCTCGCCGTCGTTTTCTTGGTGCAGCCGGCGCTCGGTTGTGGAACGATGGAGGTGACGATATCAGCACCGATGAGTTTGGCATCCAAACGGCCAAGAATCTCGGCAAGAGGGTCGCCGAAGTCACGCTGCGTTTGAAATGATTTTGCGATGAGCCTATTTGAAATTTGCAGAAGGTAGAGAGCATGGATAACACAGAAAACCAAAAAAACAGTTGTGCGTGCAGTGAAGCTCCCAAGTTGATCTTTGCTTGCTCGGGTGCTGCCGACGTTGGACACGTATCCGATCTCGCAGCAAGAAAACTGAGTGCCGAGGGCGTCGGCAAGATGTTTTGCTTAGCGGGAATCGGTGGCCGAGTTAGCGGTATTGTCGAAACCACGCGAGCCGCTTCATCAATCTTGGCGATTGACGGCTGCCCGCTCGATTGTGCTCGCAATTCACTTGAGCAAGCCGGATTTACCGACGTCCAGCATATTCGGCTATCGGATATGCAGATGGAAAAAGGTAAGACGCCACCTAATCAGGAAAACGTCGACAAAGTGGTGCAACAGGGCCGAGCTTGCCTCATCGCCTAGTGCCGTCCCCCTAAACATGGAAACAAGCTGATGGATTTACAGAAAGCACTAAGTATCTGTCTGATTTCGTTCTTTGCAGCGACAGTCGTGGTTTTGATCGCCCGCGCTCTCGACTCACAGGCGGCAAGTCGCTTGGAGCCTCAGTTGACTCGGATTGCCGACGAACTGGAGGCGATACGGGCCTCAGGTGGATTGGCGAGCATGACGGTCGGCGATGCCGAGGATATTGCCGTCAGCGATGGCGTTGTCGTCAATTACTTCTACAGCAACACACGCTGCGCAACGTGCCGAGCGATCGAAGCACAGACGGAAGAGACAATTCGAGCAGATTTCGCGGAAGAACTCGACAGTGGAAAACTCTCTTGGAAGACGCTCAATTACGAGCAAGACAGAAACTCAGAGCTGACAAGCCAATTTGAAATCGTCATGCCCGTTGTCGTGCTCACTCGGTTTGAAGATGGAACCATGGTCGATTGGAATCGGCTGGACCAAGTTTGGGGACTGGTTAGTGACAAACCAGCCTTTGCCGAAATGATACGAGGCGAAGTGAACAAGATGCTTCGTGAGTCGCAAGGCAGCGATTTAGAAACTACGGACTCTGAAAACAATGAGTCAAATGGCAATGATTCGATTCCATTGCCCGACAGCGATGGAATTCCTTTACCGACTCCGTAAGCACGGGGTTGATTTTATTTTCCAGACCTCAACAGGAGAAATGTTATGTACCGATTTACGCTAATGACAATTGTTGCGTTTTCCAGCTTACTTGGCTCCACTGCGATTGCCGCTGAACCGCCTGCGGATCGAGTGGTGGCAATGTATTTTCATCGCACCGAGCGTTGCCCGACATGCAAGATGATGGGAGCCTACTCCGAAGAAGCCATCAAAACAGGATTTGCCGAGAAGCTGAAAGATGGCACCGTTGAATTCCGTTATATCGATTTTCAGAAGAAGGAAAACGTTGCCTTAGCAAAAGCTTACAAGGTCACCGGTCCCGCTTTGATCATCGCGAAAATCGAAGACAACAAAGTCGCCAAATACACGGACTTGAAAGACATCTGGACCAAGGTTCGCGAGAAACCCAAGTTCATCAAATACGTTCAAGAGAACGTCACAGGTTTTACGCAGTAACCGGAGCTATTCTTGTTTAACGACAAGCCGTAGGCGTGGGCTTTAACGACAAGCCGTAGGCGTCGGCGAGTCTAGGAAAACGCGGTCGCCTATCGGCTTGGCGTTAAACGAATTACGTGAATTAACAGTACGCCACACAAAGGATTGGCAATGCTCACTTACCTTCTTTACTTAATCGCCGCGTTGTATTTAGGCGTTCTGACTTCGATCAGCCCCTGTCCACTCGCGACGAATATCGCTGCGATTTCGTACATCGGAAGTAAGGTCGAAAACGGTCGCTTGGTCATTCACGCGGGGTTGCTTTACACGCTCGGACGTTGTGTTCTCTACATCGCACTCGCTGGGCTGTTGACGTTGACCAGTCTCTCGATTCCATCGGTATCACTTTTCTTGCAGAAGTACATGCACCTCGCTTTAGGACCGATTTTTCTGATCCTCGGGATGTTTCTGGCCGGCCTCGTCTCAGTAGCCTTTGGTGGCGGCATGATGAACGAGAAGCTGCAAAAGCGAGTCGATTCAATGGGGGTATGGGGAGCACTGCTTTTGGGCATCTTGTTTGCTATCTCCTTTTGTCCAACCTCAGCCACTTGGTTCTTTGGTCTGTTGGCATTGACCTTGGGGGCGGACTCAGGCGCAATCACAAGCGTACTAACCAGAATCGGCATTGCACTACCATCCGCATCGGTTCCCGGCGGTGCGTTTGTGCTTCCGTTGGTGTATGGCATTGGCACTGCGCTGCCAGTCTTGGTCGTCGCGTTTCTTTTGGCCTACAGCGCCAAATCGGTTGGCCAGACTTTCAAGGTACTCACCAAAGTCGAGTGGTGGGCGAGAATGACGACCGGGTGGGTGTTTATCTTGCTCGGCGTGTATTTCTCCTTGGCCTACGTTTTCGATATTTCCTTCACTATGACTTAGATGAAATCAATCATGACTCAGATCAATCGACGCAAAGCGTTCACGTCACTTGGAATGATCGGCAGTGCCGCTATGTTCGCGGGGTGCAGTGAAAGTGGCCTCGGGGTCGCGAATGCACAATCACACTCCGCTCCGGTTTGGAACTATGTAAAGCTTGATCCTACTGAAGTAGCCGACCGTACTTATCGCTTGTATTCCGAAGGTGGGTGTATGTACGGCCTTGTCGGAGGAGTCCTTGGGGCATTGGCGGACAAGGTTGGTGAACCGTTTCGATCCTTTCCGATCGAAATGATGCGCTACGGCGACGGCGGCGTGGGAGGCTATGGTTCACTATGCGGCGTAGTCAATGGCGGATCGGCGTTGATCGGAATGTTTCACCATGAGAAGCCAAAGGAGCAGCGAGAAGCCATGATTGCCGAACTGGTGGTCTGGTACGAGACAACACCGCTGCCGCAATACAAACCAGTGAACCCAGAATGGGCGGACGACGCAGAGCCGAGCGTCTCGGGTTCAATCTTATGTCATCTTTCAACAAACCGATGGTGCGACGCCAGCGGTTACGAAGCGTTCAGCATGGAAAAGAAGGAACGTTGTCGACGGCTGGCTGCCGATGGAGCAAGTAAAGTTGTCGAATTGCTCAATCGCGACCTTGATGGAGTCCAGATATTGGGCGAGCTAACACCACAGGTTCAATCATGTATCGATTGCCACGGCCAAGAAGAGATGGGCAACACCATGGTAAAAATGAACTGCGGAGCGTGCCACCAATTCGACGGCAAGCATCCTTGATTCAGATGGACTCACGGGTCGCCTAAGGCCTCTTTAAGTCATTTGGCTAATCGCTATCGTCGGAGGGAGAATCTTAGGGACAGAGCATCATGTCAGGTGATACAGCCACACCCCGGGCAGAAGAATCTTAGGGACAGAGCATCATGTCAGGTGATACAGCCACACCCCGGACGGACGCTGTCGGGATTTTTGCTTTGCTATTGCACCGGATCGTCAAATAGCGTGTGGAAGAATCTTAGGGACAGAGCATCATGTCAGGTGATACAGCCAGAAGAATCTTAGGGACAGAGCATCATGTCAGGTGATACAGCCACACCCCGGGCAGACGCCGTCGTGATTTTTGCTTTGCTATTTCACCGGATCGTCAAAGAGCGTGCATGCGAACCAGGGAGATAGGCTTTTTACCTCGAAATGGCCGTATTGGGTGCGTACCTTCATCCTGGGGCAGCTCAAAGAGCGTCACGAAAAGGAGGGAAATCGAAGAAGGGGCACTCAGTCCGGGAGCGTCAATAGCTCGCGAGCACGGCGGCGGAGATGGTAGCGGCGGTGCGTGCGGTGACAACGCATCGAATCGACACTCTCGGGGCGTCCAGCAATGCTGCAGAACAATTTCCCAAAGTCCTTCACCAGTTCGCACCAAGTCGCTTGCTCGAGTCCCAACCGAACCAAAATCGGTGGTGCAGCCGAAGGCGTCACTCCGCGTTTGCCCGGCGCCACTTGCCGAGCTGTCCAATCGAGTAGCTTCAAGTAATCCACGAGCGAAATCGGTAAGAAGCCTTTATCACTACAACGATTGCCGCTATCGCTAGCACAGGGACCTACGGGATCAAGCTGCTCATCGATCGACAGAGGTGCCAAGAAAGCATCCGGCTTGTCTTCGCTTGGTGACTCACTTTTCATCGCCTCGATTCGTTTTTGCACCGACGTATGATCGCTCTGCTCCAGCGTTTCCGCCATCGCGGCACGAATCAGGTTCAAATCCACGTAAGCGGCACAGGCCATCAGGGATGCTTCGTCCGTCAATCGAGTTGCACGGTAGCGATCTTGGAAGAACCGGCCCGACTCCTGTTCCTCGCGATTCGCTCGCATCGCAACGCGTTGACACAACAGCCGCATCCACCAACTGAAACTGCTCAGCCGCTCGCGGATTTCTTGGCATTTGATTGGACAACCAGCGATCGATTTGAGTTCTGGCTCGCTTGGCGGCAAAGGCGACCCGTCGGATTTGCGGCGGTGTGGACAGAGCATCAACCAGCGCCGAGCCACCTCCCTATCGCTCCAGGTCGCCACCAGATCGGGCCGCGATCTTAGGATCAAGTGGATGTGGTTGTCTAGTATTGCAAATGCTAGCAAATCTAAAGAGAAAAATTCTGCAAACTGTTGCAGATACTTTTCGATCCAGATTTTCCGGTGGTCGAAGTTTTTGCCGGACACTTGGTCATTTCCCATCAGGAAACAGCGTCGGCAGGTCCGATTGTACAGATGGGCGATAACGACCTCATGCGGATCAAACACTTTGCTACGTGCCAACCGAACCATCACACACCTCCCGAGAGAAAAGCATCAGCAGAATCACCAGGAATCCTATACCTCGGTTAGGGAAAAGGCAAATCCACCAAAATCATGCTCTGTCCCTAACTGATGTCTTGCTTTGCTATTGCACCGGATCGTCAAATAGCGTGTGTGCAAGCCAGTGAGATAGGCTTTTTCCTCGGGAGAATCTTAGGGACAGAGCATCATGTCAGGTGATACAGCCACACCCCGGGCAGACGCCGTCGTGATTTTTGCTTTGCTATTGCACCGGATCGTCAAAGAGCGTGCAGAACCAGGGAGATAGGCTTTTTACCTCGAAATGGCCGTATTGGGTGCGTACCTTCATCCTGGGGCAGCTCAAAGAGCGTCACGAAAAGGAGGGAAATCGAAGAAGGGGCACTCAGTCCGGGAGCGTCAATAGCTCGCGAGCACGGCGGCGGAGATGGTAGCGGCGGTGCGTGCGGTGACAACGCATCGAATCGACACTTTCGGGGCGTCCTGCAATGCTACAGAACAATTTCCCAAAGTCCTTCACCAGTTCGCACCAAGTCGCTTGCTCGAGTCCCAACCGAACCAAAATCGGTGGTGCAGCCGAAGGCGTCACACCGCGTTTGCCCGGCGCCACTTGCCGGGCTGTCCAATCGAGTAGCTTCAAGTAATCCACGACTGTAATTGGTAAGAAGCCTTTATCACTACATCGCTTGCCGCTGTCGCTAGCACAGGGACCTACGGGATCGAGCTGCTCATCGATCGACAAAGGTGCCAAGAAAGCATCCGGCTTGTTTTCGCTTGGTGACTCACTTTTCATCGCCTTGATTCGTTTTTGCACCGACGTATGCTCGCTCTGCTCCAGCGTTTCCGCCATCGCGGCACGAATCAGGTTCAAATCCACGTAGGCGGCACAGGCCAGCAGGGATGCTTCGTCCGTCAATCGAGTTGCACGGTAGCGATCTTGGAAGAACCGGCCCGACTCCTGTTCCTCGCGATTCGCTCGCATCGCAACGCGTTGGCACAACAACCGCATCCACCAACTGAAACTGCTCAGCCGCTCGCGGATTTCTTGGCATTTGATTGGACAACCAGCGATCGATTTGAGTTCTGGCTCGCTTGGCGGCAAAGGCGACCCGTCGGATTTGCGGCGGTGTGGACAGAGCATCAACCAGCGCCGAGCCACCTCCCTATCGCTCCAGGTCGCCACCAGATCGGGCCGCGATCTTAGGATCAAGTGGATGTGGTTGTCTAGTATTGAAAAAGCTAGCAAATCTAAAGAGAAAAATTCTGCAAACTGTTGCAGATACTTTTCGATCCAGATTTTCCGGTGGTCGAAGTTTTTGCCGGACACTTGGTCATTTCCCATCAGGAAACAGCGTCGGCAGGTCCGATTGTAGAGATGGGCGATAACGACCTCATGCGGATCAAACACTTCGCTACGTGCCAACCGAACCATCACACACCTCCCGAGAGAAAAGCATCAGCAGAATCACCAGGAATCCTATACCTCGGTTAGGGAAAAGGCAAATCCACCAAAATCATGCTCTGTCCCTAACTGATGGAACGATCGCGTTTTTGATGTCGGCAAACCGTCGCTGTTTCGGTGTGGTTTATTGACACGCATGAGTCTGAATTTGCGAAACCGAGTTGAAAGCCGCGTCTCCTAAGTACAGACTAACGAATCTATCCACCGTCTCACTTCCACAATTGGGAATCGAAAAATGATTCGAAAGTCTTTAGTCGTCGTCACCACCTTGTTAGTGTTTTCGACCATGGCGACATCGCAAGCTGCCGACACGACCACGCTCGACGTCTCGAAGCCGACTCTTGTCATTAATCTAACGAGCGGCCCTGATGACTTGCACGCGGTTAGCATGGGATTGAATTTTGCTGGCCATGGTATCGCGGATGGCCGCGAAGTCGTCGTCTTTTTCAACGTCAAGTCACCCCCCTTGGCGCGTAAGGACTTGGCGGATTCCGTTCGCTTTCAAGACAAAGAACCGATTCACACCTTGATAACCGATTTGCTAAAAAACGGTGCAAAGATGTTTGTTTGTCCAATGTGTGCGGAGATTACGGAGGTCAGCGAAGACCAACTGACGCCGGGAATCGAATTGATCAAAGATCGGAAACAGTTGTTCGACTATCTGCACAGTAACTCGGTCGTGTTCAGCTACTAGTGCTTGGTTAATCTTTCATTTTAGGGTAGTGGACGAGGTAACGAGCCCTTTTGGACCGCTGTGGAGTAAGGGACTCTCGTAACCTCGTCCACTACGACCAACCCCCATTTTAATCTGGACGCAGCCCTACACCGCGTTCAACCAGATGATCGCCCAGGGGGTTGTTCCGCAGCGCGGCTACTAGAATACTGTTGTCAACAGTCTTACGGATGTCCGGTCTCCCCGTTTTTGGTCACTAAAATGAAACGTATCGTTCACTTGTTCGTCCTTTTGTCTATCTGTTTACTCGTTGGATGTATCGAACGCTCTGTCGTGGTGAAGGTGAGCAAGGACGGAACCGGGGTTATTCATGTTCGTTCATATAAAAAGAGCGTCCAATTTGCGTTCGGTAGCCTAGCGAATAAACAGGATTCGGAAGCGGATGCAAACGCTAAGACTCCGAAATTCCCTGAGCAAGCAGAATTGAACAAAGTGGCTGAGAAACTCGGATCAGGGGTCCGGCTACGCTCCGCTGTGGCCGCGAGCAATCCTCAAGGCTGGCAAGGGTACGAGGTCGTCTTCGAGTTTGATGACGTTAGTCAGCTGCGACTGGACGACCAACTATTCGATTTGGATGACGACAAGACGAAATCGAGCAACGATAAAGAATCCTTGTCACCGAACAATTTTCTGCAAGAACTTTCAAGTCCAAGCAATCTTCGATTTGCGTTAGCAGGGGAGACGCTGCATATCACACGCCATGTAGCCGAGTTGGACACCCAAAAAGCAGTACCAAATGAAAGTCTGACGGATGACCCTTTTGCGAAAGCACCCAAGTCACGTGCATCGGCTACCATTTCGAACGCGGCGATGGAAGGCTTTCTCGCGCAGTCCTTGAAAGACGCTCGCATTGGTTTGTTCGTCCAGTTTAACGGAGGCATTGAAGCCACGAATGCAAAATTTCAAGCGGGAAATCAAATAACGTTGATGTCATTTAATCTTGGCAAGTTAGTTGAACAACGAGAAAAAGTGGAACAACTTAATTCGTTACCGTCCCAGTTTGAGGGCGATGAACTTTCGAAGCAGTTCCAACAGAGCATCGACGAAATCGACGGGTTTCAGTTCGACTTGAATCAGGAAATCTTCATTCGATAGATTTCCAATCGTCGAGACTTCCTCGCAGCGGCAAAGCTTGACTACCTTCGATCGTCTTGATCAACGTCGATTTCGTGAGCCACTTCGACGTCGTCGATAAGCCATGCCGGCAGCCTTACTTTTACGATTGGAGGATTGCCGAGCGTTGCTGTCATGGAGCGGACTCTGATTATCGGCAATCGATTCTCACGAACTTCATGGAAATCGGTCCAAGGGATCAGGAGAGGAGGATGATCATTGGAGTGGCATGAAAGTTGGGCTTTATGAAAACGGGTTCTTGCGTTTCACAATTATCATACCGTCCATGGCTGTCTTCCGCCTGCGTACCTTGCTGACGCGTCGGGACGGCCCATGCACCGTTGGCGAGTATTGGACCTTTCTTACATGGAAGAACGAACAATATGACTTCACGAAGGCCTGGGACGATCCGATTAACTTACGCATAGTTGACCAAATGCCCAAAATCTTCAACATGCCATCGGAGGTTGAAAGCGAGTGAATGGAAACGATCGTCTTGCCGACGCGAGTTTCGCCGACACGATGCTTTTCCAATAAAACGGCTTTTAAGAATTTTGGTACCGAAGTCCAACAAACTGCAAATAGATGACCGTATATGCGGTTAAACTGATCGGATGCAACCGCGTCAAATCATTTCCGCGTATTTTCTTCTTCAAGCCATCGGCACGGCGGTTTGGTGGGGGGGACTTGTTGCTTATCCGCCTAGCATGAAGTGGTTTCAGCCCCGCGATTGGCCGACGGAGACGCTATTGTCGTTTTGGCTAGCGGATTTCATCTTGATCGTCGCTGGCAGCGTGGTTGCCGCGAACGGTGTTTGGCGTCGTTGTCACGGGGCGCCAATGGTCGTTTGGATGGTCGCGGCAGTGACCTGGTATCCGACGCTGGTCTGCATCGCGATTAGCGTACAGACGGGTGAGGCTTGGATCGCGTCGTCGATGATGGTTACGATGGCAGGACTATCGCTGGCGATGGCAACCATTCATGGAAACACAACACAATCGCCAGCGACTATTCGAGTCACGCCGATGAATCGGCGCTCAGCAGTGCTGTGGACGCTTGGACAAACAGCCATCTTCTGGGGAACGTTTCTGTGGGTGCTGCCAATGGGCATCGTTGAAGTGAAACGGCACTTCGGCTGGATCGGGTTCACACACGTTTCTCAAGCACCGCTGTCGCTTGGCTTGTTCCTGGGGGCGTCTTGCTTCGGCTTATGGAGTGGCATGACGATGGCCACTCGCGGCGAGGGCACACCCCTGCCGACGGCAACGGCACCGCGTTTGGTGATCGCAGGTCCGTACCGGTTCGTGCGAAATCCGATGGCGGTCGCCGGTATCGTACAGGGCATTGCGGTGGGATGGTATTTGGGCAGTATCTCGGTGATTGCCTATTCGCTTGCCGGTGCAATTGTCTGGCACGTCGCGGTCCGTCCAATCGAGCAACGTGATCTGGCCGAGCGGTTTGGCGAAAGCTACACAAGCTACCAAAAGAGCGTTGGACTTTGGCTGCCGCGATTGTCGCTCTGCTCTCCGAGCGGAAAGTGTCTTCGGCTTTGGAAGCGAAAGTAGGAACGAAAGCACGATGAGCAAACAAAAGATATCACGCGAAATGCGAGTCGCGCCGAAATTGGATTTTTCAAAGACGGTCGGTCCCGTGTGTCGGCAGCATGCGTTACTGATCAACCCGTTTTATGCAAAGGATCCGAACTCAAGTCTTGGCAAACACGTGTTGACGCCCACCATGGCGTTGATCAGTGTCGCCGCTAACACGCCTGGTCACTGGACCGTCGACTACTAGGACGAAAACCTATTGCAAGGTCCGCCCCCGTACGATCCGTTTCCTGCGGTGGTGGGCATCACCGTGCATTTGACGTTTGCCCTGCGGGCTTACGAACTATCGCGTTGGTATCGTGACCGTGGAGCGATCGTGCACTAATGGGGAAAGATTCTCCACGATATCGATGCTGGGAAACAGATGAATGTCTATCGAGCTGACTTCAAGCAACCTTATCGTGAGGATCCACCACCGCGACGCGACCTACTGAAACGCAACGGTTACTTGACCACCACCAGCTTGATTGCCACTCGTGGTTGTCACAATCGATGCGGCTTTTGCTACTTGTCGACCAAGGGGCTGCACATGCCCTATTTGATGCGAGACGTCGAACTGATCGCCGATGAGTTTCGCCAAGATGGCCAACCCTACGGAGTTGTTACGGACAACAACTTGGGATCCAAACCAGAATACCTGCGACAATTATGTCATGCGCTGCGTCCGCTAGAGAAAATTTGGAGTGCGGCCATCTCGATTGATGTTACCGACGACCCGTCGCTAGTGCGAGAAATGGCGCTGCCTGGTTGCACTGGAGTTTTTGTTGGATTCGAGTCATTGCAGAATGGCAACATTCGCGACGCCAAGAAGAAGAGTCCGCGCACGGAGCAGTATGCAGAGCGAGTTGAATTGCTGCACCGCAATGGCATCCAAGTGAACGGGAGTTTTGTGTTGGGTTTCGATCATGATCACGAGGACGTGTTTGGGACCACAGTGAAATGGATCGAAGAAAACCGCTTAGAATGTGCGACCTTGGCCATGTCGTACTTTTACAAACGATCCAATCCGATTTGGCACCGATTGATCAAGCATCCGATGACCGCGCGGGCATGGCGTCCGTTGGTGGAGTTCACGCCGCGAAGGCACGTGCGATTTTGCCGCCGATTGGCGAAACAAAGTCTAGATAATTCAAGATCGCCGTAGCGATCCTTCGCTCTGTCCCGGACGTATCGACAACAAGACAAGTGACTGCGTAAGATAGTCGGTTTGGTTAGGTAAAAGGCGATCAGCCGCTCGACTATGTGCCTGGGTTGGCATCTTTGACGGCTTGATCCATAACGCTGATGGCAGCATCGGTGTAGCGTTCGTACTCACCCCAAAAGTGGTTCATCGCTGCTTCGTCTGCAAAGAAGAACATACGATTGTGAGTCGGATCTTTCAAACCCCATTCTCGCTTCCCAGGGACAATGCGACGTTCTTCGAAGAAGCGAACGACGTCAATTTCATTGAGCACGGGTGTGTAGGTTACGGGGTCCGACAAAAAGGTTTGCATTGCCTCGTCGCTGGCAAACAGGTAGAGCTTCCCGAGGTGGATGACACCAAACTCAGGTTTGCCTTCCACCCAACGGTCTTCGCTAATCACGGTGACGGAACAATAGCCTTCCATCGCCAATTCAGGTTCCGCAGATTTGGCGGTTTGCTTCGCTTGGGGTTGCGGCGCATTTACGGCCGTCATGCCTGGCATTGTTTGGTCATATCGCGAGCTGACCGTACGGCCTTGCGCTCCGCCTGCAAAGCCGTTCGCCGCATCGAAGGATGGCGGATTCGGAGCAGCGGGTGGTGTCGATGGCATCGACTGATTGGCATACTGCTGGCTGGGCGTCTGCTGGTTGGGCGCCATTGTTCGTGGCAGTTTGCTTTGCAACATTGCCACGTATCGCTTTGGTTCCTGGGGGCTAACGCTATGCGACAACGTTTGGCCATCACTTGTGACAATCACGTCCGTTGGAAACGCCGTCACCTTGAACATTTTAACTAGCTCAGGGTTCTTGTTGGCATGGACTTTTACGGCAACAAAATCCTGCTCGATTGCCGATTCAACATCGGAGGATTTGAAGGAGCCCTCTTCAAGCCGATCGCACCAAACGCAGTTGTCACTGTAGAAATGCAGTAGTAACAACTTGTTTTGAGCTTGAGCCTGATCGCGAGCAGCTCGCAGGTTCTCTTGCCAAGGAATCTCGGCGGAAACTTGATTGACGGTCACCATCAAGGCGGTGATCGCGAAAAGGTAAGTAAAATTTGCCGTGCGCATTACATTCGTCCTAGTGTCTTCGAATCGCTGGGGTGCGAATAGGGAGGTGCGAAACGAGTCTCGCATCATCAATTTCGACCGATTCGGCCCTGCGGCTTGAACCGAAAGTACAAATTGCGCCAACTTTAACGCCACCTCAATCTGGATGTTTTTTGAGACTTCCCGCTGATCGCAGCCAAAATCAGCGAAATGACCGTACTCGTACTCAATGAAATGGTACTCCTACTCGGACGCCCGATCCCATTCGAGTCCGCAGAGGGAGTACCGCCGAAGGCTGAGTACGAGCACGAAAACACTGGCTTTTCAGATGTTTGGCAGCAATCGGCGGAGGGGTTTACCGAGATGCGTCGTTTTTTGAATAAATGGCTCGACCGAAGAATCCGTGGTTTGATTCATCCATCCCAAGTACCGAAGAGTAGGTTTTTCAGGCACCCCTGTGAAACTCACTCCGTTTTTCTTCCGTCCACGCCATTCGAGCTAGGCCGGAGGCCGAAGGAGGAGTCCAAGATCGCATACCGTCGCCGCCGTCATTTCGGCGAAACACCGTTCGCGGTCATCAAGGTGATGTTCGATCTGCGTCGCTTCTTGCTCCGAGGCATCGAGGGAGTCGAGTAAGCGTGGTGATGGGTATCGCGACTGCCATGCCTCGAAAAAAACTTCCGCAACTTCCTTTCCACCCACAAATTCTTCTGAAGAGCCGAATCGATTGCCTTTTTTTGGCCACTCCGCTGCTTCTTTTACTCGGGTGCTTCTTTGCGAAAGACGGCGACGATGTCATCGACGGGGACGACAAACAGTTGATTATCGTGTTCCAAATCAACGGGGATTGCATTTTTGGGATGAAAAAGAATTTTGTCGTATTGGCGAAGCGGCAATTCTTCGTCGTTTTCGACGACGGCACTGATCGTCACGATTCGTCCGGTAATTGTCGGTATTTCGGCTGCATCGGGTAGCGCAATCCCACCACGTGTTTCGCGCTTCGGCTCGTCTTTTCGGACGAGTACGCGGTCACCGATCGGTTCGACGTACTCGAAGGGTTGTTTCGAGTTCTTTTTGGCCATGGTTTCTCAGACGTTCAATAGGTGCAGTGAAAATAGCTTCGCTGGTTTGTCTAGTTCGGGACAAAACTCTTCGCATGAGCTTCGCGTTTTGCGATTTCCAGATCGTGCTCGGTCATAATTCGAGCGAGTTCTTCTAAATTGGTCGATGCTTCCCAACCCAATTTCTCTTTCGCTTTCGAAGGATCGCCAAGCAGCAAGTCGACTTCGGCGGGCCGAAAGTATCGAGGGTCGATTTCAACATAATCCAGATAATCTAAATCGAGCTGAGCAAAAACGAGTTTCGCAAAATCGCGAACGGTCTCGGTCCGCCCCGTCGCGAGGACGAAATCATCGGGCTCATCATGTTGCAGGATTCGCCACATGCCTTCGACATAGTCTTTGGCGTATCCCCAATCGCGTTTCGCGTCCATGTTGCCCAAATAGAGCTTTTCTTGCAAGCCGACCTTAATTCGTCCAGCGGCTCGCGTTATTTTGCGAGTCACAAATGTCTCACCTCGACGCTCGGATTCGTGGTTAAACAGAATACCATTGCTGGCGAACATGTCATAGCTACGGCGATAATTCACCGTTTGATGAAACGCATAAACCTTTGCACAAGCGTAGGGTGATTGTGGGTTGAACGGGGTGGTTTCGCTCTGCGGAACTGCCATCACGTCACCATACATCTCGCTGCTACTTGCCTGATAGACGCGCACTTGTTTCTTCGCATTCAACAGACGTGCGGCTTCGAGCACATTAAGGGCTCCGGCACCAACGGTTTGCAACGTATAGTTGGGCTGGTCAAAGGAGACGCGAACGTGACTTTGAGCGCCCAAATTATAGATTTCATCTGGTTCAATCTCCAGCACCACGTTGCTCAATGCTTGTCCATCAGTCAAATCGCCATAATGCAGCAATAAGCTTGGTTTATCGTGAACGTCCTGGTAGATGTGATCGATGCGTTCGGTAGAGAACGTGCTACTACGGCGGACCAACCCATGAACTTCGTAGCCTTTGTTCAAAAGCAATTCTGCTAAATAGCTGCCGTCTTGACCGGTGATGCCAGTGATAAGTGCGGTTTTTTTCATTTGTCTCTCATCGGTTTAAAAAAGGAGAATAAGCTGCAATTCTCTGTTGCGAAAAAACGCGAAGAGTTTCGCAAGGCGGCTCTGCCGCGGGTGTCGATCCGCTCGGAGTGCAGAGCGGCAATGACTAGACCGAGCGTAGTTTTCCTGATTCGAGTTCCTCCAGATAATGATGGTAAGTCATTTCCAAGCCGTTTGCTAAATCGATCGAATGCTTCCAGCCCATGGTGTGCAGCTTTGTCATGTCAGTACATTTCACAGGAGTTCCGTCCGGCCGCGCGGGGTCGGTCACAATCGCTCCCGAGTAGCCCACCGTTTGTGCCACCAACTTGGCTAGTTCCGAAATCGACAAATCGACCCCCGTTCCTACGTTAACCCAATCTGGCGGTTCGCTTGTTCCCAGCAGAAAAGTAATGGCATCGGCCAGATCGTCAACATGCAAAAATTCGCGTCTCGGAGTCCCGGTTCCCCATATCATAACCTCCGGGTCATCATTCTGCTTGGCCTCGTGAAATCGGCGAATGAGAGCAGGAAGAACGTGACTGTGTTCTCGATGGTAGTTGTCGCCAGGGCCGTAAAGATTCGTTGGCATGGCGCTGTGAAATAAGACGCCATGTTGCCGCCGATAGAATTGGCACAGTTTTAATCCGCAAATCTTTGCCAATGCGTAGGCTTCGTTGGTTTTTTCCAGCGGTCCGCTTAGCAGCGAATCCTCTTGGATCGGCTGTGCACAATCACGAGGATAGATGCACGTGCTGCCCAAAAATAGAAAACGGTTCACGTTGGCTTGGTAAGCCGCATTGATCGCAGCTGTCGACATCAAGACGTTATCGGACAAAAACTCGACTGGGAAAGTATCATTCGCCAAAACGCCGCCAACTTTGGCTGCCGCAAACACAACCGCATCGGGTTTGTGGTCTGAAAAGAACTCGGAAACCGCGGCGGCATCGGTCAGATCAAGTTGCTCACGTGTGGCCGTGATAATCTGGCACGATTCCTTGGCCAAACGTCGGCACACAGCCGATCCCACCATCCCACGATGCCCAGCGACATAGATTTTTCCAGTGATTTGAGTCATGGCGATGAAATTATTGGGTTCGACATTTTTGTTCGATATCGGTTTGCGCAAAGTAAATAGTGATTTTTTTTGGGTGGTTTAAACGCTTAGCAAAGGGGGCACCTATTTTGTCGTGCTCAAAACGCTGCCCAATCCGCACGCGGTGGAAGGAGCGAGCTCCCTCCTATCATGGTCCCTTTTGGAAAAACGACTCTCCTCGATAACTTCATTTCTCGATAGCTTTCTGTGATTGAGTTATTACAACAGTCATTTTCCCTACAATTACCCGTCGAATCTTGGCGAGAATTCCGAATCGACTTTGCGGTTTGGGTGACTTACGGGATTGCACGCATTATGTAGGGATGGGCACCCAGGATCATTGTGCGCTGCCAATTCGACCGAATTGTAAGTGTACAACGACCCAAACTGAATGCTATGGTTGGCAAATTGCCATGGACGGCACAGCATTGCCCTGAAGGTCTTCTATTCTACTTTTCCCGACCTATTTAGACAAAACGAGAACGGGATGCTCAAGGACGTTAGAAAATCGCTCATTCTTTGGCCGCTAACCGCTTCGGTCATTGTCATTTCGATGACATGGTTGACCGCAGTGCCAGAGCGGTTGCCGATAGGGTTCCCAAAATCCAAACTGGCGCCGTCAATCACGTTGGGATCTAGCGTTTTCCCCAGTGGCCTCGATGATTGCCTTGATCCTCCGTTTCCGATCGTACCTGTGGTACACAATGACGAGTCGCTTCCCGATCCAAATACTTCAGTCGTCGAACGGGGAGAGCACGGTCACCGCGCGATTCGTATCCCCGATCGTCTGAGCCTCGACCGCTCGACAGGCACTGCGACGCCCCTGCAGCACCCTATTAGCCATAACGCAATCTTATCCGTTCCACTTGCGGCACCGGTTCGAAATGAAGCTCACGAGTTGGCGGGGCATGAATCTGCAGCGAAGATCGCGTTGCTTACGGTACAACCCGTTGCATCCACATCCAGCCCGAACGACGTTGTCCCTCACGAGACGATTCTGCCCAGAAATGTATCGGTCTTGGGGAAACGGATCACGAGGAAGCCGATCACTCCAACTCCTGTGGATAGCGACGCACCCACAGACAACGCACCTATCAGTCGTTACGCACCTGCGAAAGACAACGCACCTGCGAACAACGACGCACCTGCGAAAAGCAACACTGACCAAGAAACGCGAAACGACGACGAATCAGATCGATCGTATCCGAAGTCGAACCAGGTAACGAAACTTAGCCCTGCCGGATGGCCGGTTACCCGTAGTCTCGATCAATCCCTTGCAGACTTGTCAACGGTTTCCAAAGCGGATTGGGTAGCGGGATGGTCGGTGAATGTTCAAAACAAACTCGAGCAACTAAGAGGTTTGCCCCGACTTGGTCAAAGCGAAGCAGGACAATTGATCGAAGAGCTCCATGAACTTTTCGAAGACGGTTATGCCGCCGCCGAAGCATTGAACGACCGCGACCTACAAATACGTTGGCTCTACGCGTGCTATGGCTTAGAAAGAAGGGTGGCCGTATGGAAACCGATTTGGGAGCTCGCTTCGTCCCATGATGCCACGAAAACCTACGTCCGTGTGCATCGAGATTTCGGATCCTCGATTGAGGATGCGGTTGCGGCCGTCCGTGAAATTCTTCCGGAAACTCAGGACACCGAAGGATGGAATACCTATTTGCTCCTTGATGAACTCGAACGATCGAGCCGTGGGTTCGCAGCCGACGATTCCGCTTTACTGGCCCAACGCTTCCTGGCTCGACTACGCTGGCATGGTCTGCATGCGGAGCATCGCCTTTGGCTTGACAATCCCACGATCGATGCTTTGGCGGCTGCGGTCCGACCGCTGGCAGGCGGAGCCGTGGACTACGCCAGTTTGTTAAACCAAATCGAACATCAAGAGTCGAACGAAATTGATACCGTCTCGGTGGAAATCGCGGAAGCCATTCAAACGCTACAACACGCCGATAGCCCTCAAGCGGTAGAAGTCGCTAACGTTCTCAACACCTATTATCGAAACGCAAACATCCGAATTGCATTGAGTGAGCGTTTGCTACAACGGGTTCTGCCGACGATCGAGGCGAAAACCGTCCCGGTACGTACGCGGATTCTGGGAAGCCAAGTGCGAGGAAATAGCCGTGTGGCGAGTCAGTTGCAAATTTTGTTGACCCCATCACCAAATACTTGGCACATTGAACTGCAAACCCGCGGTGATGTTTACACCCGAACGGTAGGGTTCAAAGGGCCGGTTTCGGTTTTGACCGAAGGAAACTCGCAGTTTATCGCCTCAACACCGATCGAAATCCATAGCGACGGATATCGAAAAGGCATCTCATCGGTTCAGGCCAACGGAACGAATCAGTTGCGATCGATTGAAAGCGATTACGATCGCTGGCCACTCATCGGGCCACTTGTCCGCAGCATCGCGCAGTCGCAATACGACCAAATGAAGCCGGAGTCGAACCGGCAAAGCCAACGACAACTTCGTGAACAGGTAGGCAACCAGATCGATCAAGAGGTCGAAACCAAGTTGAACGAATCGAGCGATCGATTGTCACAGATGGTTCTAGGGCCTCTTGGGGCGTTGCGACTTGACCCACAAGTGGTCGACATGCAGACGACCAGCCAACGGTTGCTAGCCCGTTATCGACTCGCCGGTGATTGGCAACTCGCCGCATTCACGCCTCGCCCACGTGCTCTTCGCGATAGTTTGATGAGTGTTCAGGTCCATCAATCGGCAATGAACAACATGCTTGAACAATTGGTACCTCGAGATCATCCACGCTCGATCCGAGAGATGATTGAGCAAGCCAGTTACCTGTTCGGTCGCGACACGGCATCGATCCCGGATGACATCCCCGACGACGTCTTCATCCAATTCGCACCGACTCGCCCGATCACGGTCGAAATCGAAGAGGGACGAATGTGGTTGACGCTGCGGATCGTTCGCCTGACGCGAGGCGACCAGATGGATTTACGCCGTTTCATCGTCCGAGGCGCTTACGTGCCAGCGGTCGATGGTTTGTCAGCCACACTTGTCCGCGACGGTCATTTGCGGATCAGCGGTCCAAGTTTATCGATGCGGGAACGTTTGCCGATCCGAACGATCTTTAACAAAGTCCTCTCAACAACTCACGGGTTCCCGATCACGACAAATGTGCTCGAAACGCACGAAGCGGCTCAGAACTTAGAGATCAGCCAGATGGAAATGCGAGAAGGATGGCTGGCAATTTCCCTCAGCGAGACCGAACCGTCGCGAGTTGCCAGTCGCGGAAGAGAGATGAGTGGTGAGTGGTGAGTGGTGAGTGAAGGCTCGCCTCACTCCGCGGCTGTGTCCTCTGCTTCGATCGCCAAATCTTGTTTCGTACCGAAGGTAAGTTGCAGTCGTTCGAGTCCGATGCTGACAAAGATCAGCGGTTGCTGGTTCGGCATCTTGATTTGCGTTTCCAGCTCGTTTGTACTGCTAGGAACTTCTTTATCATATACCGAAACCACTTCGTGTCCGTCATGGCGATCGAGTGCCATGAAGTCAAGTGTTCGCGTGCGGACTCGAGGGTTCACCGGCGAGAATTTCGAATAGGCGCGGCTAAACATCAATACCGGTGACGCGCCGGGCTGCGCGATGGTGCAGCCCCAAGCCTCATCAAACTCTTTTTGCCAAAGCAGCTCGCCAACGCTTTCGTTGTCGACAACATCGTCGTTGGCGGTTTGGTCGTTGGCGGTTTTGAGCGAGATTGCAAAGACGGCATTGACGGTTTCGTGCTCATTGCTTTGTCTTGTTTGCAGCATCGGCGACGAACTATTGCGAATCGCTTTAGCCCGTCGCTGAGCAAACAGATAAAGCGTCTGCCCCATTGCCGAGGCTTGCATTCCGATCAAATCCTCATAGGACTCGGTTTGCAGTTTCGCGATTCGCGAACCGTCAACGATATCCCAAACCTCTGCGATTCCTTCGGTATCGAGCATTGCAAAGTACCGCCCGTTGACGATTCGTCCGTACGAACCAGGAATCGATCGGGTCGTTCGGTTGGCTTCATACGTCGTTTTCTCCAGCACAACGTTTTGGTTAAACGGATTCACCAAACGGACATAGAATTCTCGGCTTCGATCAGGGATTTCTTGGTAGCATAGAGCATGTTTTCCTTCGCCAGCCCACAACATGCCATGATCCCAAGACGCTTCTCTTAGCTTGCTTCCATCGAGCGTATTGTAGAAGAAAACGCGTTTCTCCATTTCTGAAATCACGGCAATTTCTTTCCCATCGGAAAGCACCATGCCTCCGAGCGGTGCACCGGCATTTCGCCAGCGGATATCACCTGTCATTTGGTCAAACGCCATCAAGTCACCACCTTGAAGGGCGACAACTTGATCACCTTGAAGCGGTCCGATGCTGAATCTTGGCTCACCATTCTTGGCGACGGGTGCATCCAATTTATAGTGATAAACTTGGTCCCCGAATCGCGTCGGACGGCTGCGGCGGTTTAATTGCGATGTTCCATCGCTGGAAAGATTGTGTTGCCAAAGCACGCATTCCGCGTCGCGATCCTTCAGCCGATGCAAATCGACTCCGATCAGCGCATTGGAGGTAATGACGACCATCATCCCGCCAGCGATTTTGGCTTCGTTTTGTCGCATATCTCGTTGCTGACTCTCAAATCTTAATGGGATAACACGCGAATCGCCATTCGGATCGCGGATTCCCAGAGCAAACGCACCTTCGCTATTCAATCGCCAATCGCGAAATTCTTCGCCATACTGAATCGTCGTATCCGCAATCTGCTGACGAAACGACATCGTTGCTCGCGTTCGTCGCGGGAGAGGTTCCCAAATCACACGAGCGTTCTCGGGCCACTCGAACTCACGCACTGCGGCTTCCGTTTCAATTTCCATCTGGGCAAGCGATTTGCCGTCCGGTGCATCGTTTCTTTCTCGCAGTCGATCGAGCACCGCCAAACCATCCTCGCCAAAACCATCAAACGTATAGATCTTTGCTAGTTCAATCAGACGGTCGGTCGACAACTCGGCAACCGATTCGGAAGTGATTGGCTTGCTGCCCAATAGCAATCCAAACGCTCGAAGCCATTGGGCGTCCTCTACGTAGCGATCAAACAATTCATCGCGAATGGGTTTGACACCTTCTAACGATCGAAATTGTGAGGCCAATGTTTGTAGCAAACCGTCGGACGCAATGCGTTTATTGCTAAGTAGCCGCAGAACGGTTTCATTGACCCGATTGAGTTGCTCCGAATCGTTGCGACGAATCAAGTCATCGGCAATTTGCGATCCGCGAGCACTTAGCCAAGCATCAAGGGTACATTGTCGGCCTGCTTCCGATACGATTCGCGACGCAGCATCTTCGGGAGTCGATTGCGAGGAAGCCAGTGCCGATAATTCGACCATTTTTTCCACCGCAACTTCATAGCGTTTTTCTGCGAACGCGGCGCGTACTTGTAGAGCTAACAACTCCAATCGTTGGTCTGGTTCGTAAATCAATTCGTCCAACGTTTCGACCATCGCCCCATCAATGACCGGAGCATCTCGTAGTGAGTCCAGCATTGCCGAAACGGATAGCATCAGCACCTCGTCGTTATCAGGCTCACGCTCTCTTGCTTCGGCAAGCAAGGCGAGAGCTTCATCGCGTTCGCCAGCTTGCAGGAGGAGTTCTGCTTTGCGTACGATTGCCAATGTGTCCTTGGGATTCGATTTCAGTGCCAGTTCCACCTTGGGTCCAAGAGATTTCTCGCCATACGAGACCGACAACTGTGTGGCCGTTTGTGAGATCAATTCACCGTCGGCCGCGACCAGATTGCCGAGCGGAAAACGCAACTGGCGGCGATCCACCACCTCCCCATCTTCAAGCGACAGTTTGACGATTTCGTTTGTCGAGGTGGGTAAAAGGTAAGAATGTTCTGCAAACGCTCCACGCCCTGAAATCAGTTGGCCGACCGATAAAGCATCGAGCCCACTCATCCAAAGTTGGTCGCCCGACGGCAACGCATAGGCCCCCACTTGATTGGCCCCAACCAACAGGAACTTTCCATCACGGATGCCTGCGAGATATCGCATCGTGATCCGATCTTTTGGTGGAAACAACATCTCGCCACTGAGCAAATTGAATCCATAAAGCTTGTCCGATTCGATCGGCGTGATGAGTAGGTATTGATCCGCAGCGACCGCTCCCCCGTTGTACCAACGCAGCATCAATTGGCTCGATTCGATTCCTCGTCGCGCTCGCGTGTTGATGCCGCGAACGATTTCGTCGCTGCGAACGTAGGTGGCTCCCCAGCGGAGCATGCGGTCGACCAAGTCGATTGCGACACAGGCTCCGGTGCTCGTCGGGCAGACGAGAACGCCTTCGTGGTAAGTCGGCGTGGCACCGGCGACACGCCGAAGCGGATCGCTATCGACGCCACCCGTTTCCACAGCGACCAAGTGTTGTCGCCAAAGTTCGTCACCCGTCGCAGGGTTGAGGCAGACCAAAAGGATATCGCCAGCGATTTCTGCCATCACGTACAACTTGCCATCGAGAGGCAGCGGTGGGCCGAGAAAAAAAGCGTCCTTCAAACTCGATTCGCGATCGTCACCTCGACCCAATCGCCAAGCCAGTTTGCCTTCGGTTTCCAGATCGAGTGCGACAAGGGTGTTCGCACTCGTTTCGCTCGGACGAGTTCCTCGCATTCCCATGATCGGGCTAAACGTTGCCATTTCGACTTCGCCCAAATCGTCGAGCATGAACACTCGCTTGCCATCACTGGTTATTTGTCCGTAGGGCAGATCATTCCAAACACGCTGGCTGAGCAGGTTGTTGGCATCGTCTTCATCCGAAAGTGCATCAAAGTCGATGTTGTCAGGATCACTGTCATAGTTCTTGTTGGTAGAAAACCATGGGTACATCCACACGCGTTTGCCCGTCCGGTAATCGACGCCGACGAGTCGCTCGGTCGTCCGCATCAGTAGTTGGTTGCCGACGCGAATCGGCGTCCAACTCGGCGGTAACAATTTGCCATTCGATGCCAATCCGGACGACAGTTCGCGGAGCGTCCGCGTTTGCCTCGGGCTCGCGGTGGTATCGACTTGCCACCGTTCGTTGGCAAGCGGTAGTTCGGCGAGACTTCGATCGTTGCGGTCGGCCTGGCCGCCAAAGTAAGGGTAGTCATTTTGCTTCGCGTTGATCGGGTTGCCGCCGCTGAATCGCTCATCCATCCAGTTGTCCATCTCAACATCGGCCGGAATCGATTCACGCTCACCATGCACCATGATTTCGCCGACGGGACGAAGCGATGCATCCCATTCTCGCCCCGCCGCACGACAAGCCACCGCGTAAATCAACTTGACCGACTGACCAAGATGAGCGACGGCAGCATCGGAAACGACCACATCGTCCAGCAATAGCGAAGCGGATAAAGCATGCCCAGCGTAGAGATCGCGTTGAGCCAACAGTAGCGAGGCTTCGTAACCGGCTTTGGCATGAAAGAATTTACGGCGAACTTCGGCAACCTGGTCCCAGTCCCTCGACTCGGCAGCGTCCGCGAGCGTCTTTCTGGCCAAAGGGCCATAACGTAGCTCATACATGTCGAGAGCTTGCGGGGGCAGACTGCCGATTATCTCTCGTGCGCGGTGCAGCAGACTGTTGCGGGAGAGCATTTGAGGGCTACCGCCGCCATTCATCTGTTCGTCGACGTCTAAAAAGAAGTCTTGACCGTGTAGGTAAGCATCATCGGATAATGATTGATCCCGCTGCAATAATTCACCAAGGCGTACAACCGCATCACTGAAATTCCTGTTTTCGATCGCACGCTCAGCTTCGCGAAGTTGTTGTTGAACACTTCGAGGAGCCTCGATCAGACGCCCCGATTGAGTATTGACAATCGGTCGAAAAAACGCCTGGCTCAAGGCAAAGTCACTGTTGAAGCAAACAAGGACGACTACGACGAGAAATCGCAGCGTCAACTTTAGCGGTGAAAAATCTGGCACGGGCATTTCCGAATGAGTTATTCGAAGGAATTGAAAGGTACGATATTCGATAAATCCCATTGTACCGTTTCTTTGGGGCCTTGCGAATGCGAACCTCGCTAGATTATCGATGCCCGGACGCCGTTTGCAACGTAAACTGAGTTGTCGCGACTCTCCGAGACGCGAATCTTGCGAGTCTCGGAGAGACTCGCCTACTTTGGGCCTTGAATTCTTAACGATTTTGCACGGGAGTTTTAAAATGCAGCGGGTTTTATGGAGTATTGTGGCGGCCGGTTCGATAATGTGCAGTTCCGTCAATGCTCAACGGTTCGATGCTTACCCGACAACGGTTCATCAATTTCGCCACCATTCGATCAATGGAATGGCGTTTCAGGGCTATGGCTATCAGAGCTATGGGAATGGAAGTCGAGGGTATCCCATTTACGGATACTCGACCATCGGCAGTGTCGCGCCGTACGGGATGGGTTACGTCAATGATCCTTATCAATCAGGGAGTTTCAAGATTCCTGATTTGCTCGATGACCCGCTTTTCATTCAACAACATCGGTACGAAAGCCGTTTCCCAGGTCGCCGTAGACGGTAATCGATCGATTTCCATTGGTGGAACCCTTACCCGCTCTCCTTCGCTTGTTCGGCATACAGCCGAAGTTGGTCAATCATGATCGCCAATTCTCGAGCGGCTTGTGGTAGAACGGTATCACATTGATCGCGGACATCGGCCAGGGGCCCTAGCAAGTCGTCGCACGCTTTATTGACCTCGTTGGCCCAGCCCCGGACGGCTTGGCGTTTTTCTTCGCAGACTCGCATCCGCTGTTCCGCCTTTTTAACCCTTGCGACCGCCTCGCTGGCGGCGGGTCGATCGCTTGCACGAACGACGGATCGTTTGCGAGCCAGGTTGTCTTTCGCTTCCGTCAATTCACGTTCCGCCAACTGGTGTTGGTGACGCCAATAGGCTGGCTGAGTGTTCGTGAAAGTTTCTTGCGTGCGGTGGACGACCGTACGAACTTCTTGAAGCGTTTTGTCCCAGTCCTCTGATAGGTGGAGGATACCGCGATGCAGCGCTGCGAGCGCATCGATACTGCGAACATTGCTACCTGACATGACTGTTCTTTCGGTTATTCATTCCAGGGACGAAAATCGAGTCCATGAACCGGCGTTTCGGGTGGGGCCCAAAACGCTGCACGTCACTGCATGATAGTTAACCACCAGAAATATATCGAGTGGAGCGTTCGGATCAAACCAAAGCGTCTGCGGTTGCGGCGTTGGCGATTTCGAACGCCAGCACGGCACTTTGCCCCAAATCCGCTGTGCTGGGAACCCGATTGCGTTCGAATCGTTCCGCTTTGGCAACAAACGGGCTGGCGTCGGCATGCGTGTTCCCAAAACTAATCCCGAGCGCTTGGGCGGCTTGGACCGCAGAACTTTGTGGGTCGACTTGACGAAGTTGGTTGACCGCTTCGGTAATCGGCACACTGGAAACCGTTGGTGGCTGATAACAAACCATCTCACCGAACTTGCCTTCGACGATAAGTCGCACCGCATGGGCACCGTACTGGGTTGCCAATACGCGATCGAACGTCGTCGGTGACCCACCGCGTTGTAGATGTCCAAGCACGCAAACACGGGTCTCATGGTGCAGTCGTCGCTCGATCTCGGCGGCCACAATTTGGCCAATTCCACCAAGTTGGGTTTGCGCCCCTGCCCGCTCGAGGCCAACACTTTGGCCGTCGGGTAAGGCGGCACCCTCGGCGACCACGACGAGCGTGAACGCTTTGCCCTGGCTTTCGCGAGACAGGATTTTGTGGCATACGTTCTCCCACGTCCAAGGAATCTCAGGGATTAAGATCACATCACCACCGCCAGCGATCCCAGCGTGCAAAGCAATCCAGCCGGCGTGCCGCCCCATCACTTCGAGAACCATGATGCGACCATGGCTTGCCGCCGTTGTATGGAGTCGATCGAGCGCATTGGTTGCACATTCTACCGCACTATCGAAGCCAAACGTGAATGCGGTCGAGGACAAATCGTTATCGATCGTTTTCGGAACCCCTACGACCGGAATTCCATATTCGTGGAATTGCTGAGCGATCGCTAATGAACCATCGCCACCGACGCATACCAAGCCTTCGATACCGAGTTGGTCGATGGTGACTTTTACTCCTGCGAGCAATTCAGGATCGATTTCGACGCGATCCGATACACCGACCGTTGCTGCAAAACGTCCTTTATTTGTCGATCCTAGGATCGTTCCGCCTTGATTCAAAATCCCGGTCGTGTTTTGCGGTGTTAGCGTCTTGTAGCGAACGGGATCATGCAGTCCTTCGTAACCTTTTAGAAAACCGATGCAATCATAACCGAGTTGACTCGATGATTTGACGACTCCGCGAATGACCGCATTGAGTCCTGGACAATCGCCACCACTGGTGAGAACCCCGATACATTTTTTTGACATGGTGCAACTTCTCTTTTGGATTTGGTATTCAAACTCCGATCCGGCCGTTACGGCCTCATCGCCGAAGTCCACTGGGAAACGATAGGTCGCAAATAGCGTTTTGAAAAACAGAAACTCAATAGTGATACGAATAGCTGATACATTCGCTACAAAGAGTCGGAATCGTCGTCAATTGTGACGAAACACCGCAAGGTTCGAAGAGCTCTCCCCCCCGACGAAACGCGAGATTGGAAGGGGTTATCGAGAAAACGACTTGCCCTAATCCTGCGTGCTACTTGCGGCGGAACACTTTGACGACCACGGTCAGGGCCATCAACATGCCAGCGGCTGGCAGCACGGCAAAGATCAGCCGCGGCTGAGCTGCGAGGATCATCAAGGCGACAATGCCAATGACAGGAACCGCAGCAGGGAACCAAGCCGCGGGGCGTCGCAGCGATGGCCACGCTATCCAGATTGCGCCCATGACCAAACCCATTCGTCCAAGTGCTGCCGACGAAAAATTTGCAAACGAGCTTTCGCCCCACCACCAAGCGGCCGTACTCGAAAAAAGCATCACGACTGCGACCAGCAGCACCATGCTACGGCGGGCATCGGCGAACATCTCGTTTTGCGTCATGCTATTTGACCGATCCTGGAACCAACTCGACAACCAAGCTCAACTCACCCGATTCTGGTGCGATCGCTTCGAACGCGACCATCTGGGTACCAGGATTAGGAGAGTCCCACTCGTGATGTGGAGTCGCAGTATCGATCGTCTGCCATTCTGCCGAAGTTGGACTTTCAATTTTCAATCGCAATGTTTTATTTTTTTGGGCGAGATGCATAACGTCTGACGAACTTGAACGCGTTGGTTTGCCGTAGGTTACCATGCCCCAGCGAACTTTCGACCCCGGTAGGATTCCCTTGATGATATCTTTGATGGTCACGATCCCATTAGGTGCCATTTCAAAACGACGATGAATCAATTTCGCTTGTCCCCGATAGATGTCCGTCAGGTCCATCACGGTGAAAGCGTTGTTTGGATCATCGCTAAAATCGATCACTTTGGCAAAGCCTGACGCATTTTGTAGTTGCTCATTGATGACGAGCGTGTTGTGTCCTTCGTTGCGTTGGCGAAAAATTTTCCAGCGATCGGAATCCTGCTTTCGGCTCCATAAATTCATTCCCCGTTGTTCGATGCCGTGATACCCTTCGGCTCCTAAATCGACTGCCCAACGCACCCCGTCGGCGTCGAGAACGAAGGAACCGATATCCATTTGCCCATGATTCGCGGAGGGCGATCCCGCCTTCGTTCCCATAAACGTCGCCGGATGCCGTGACCAATCACTGCGATGAATGGTAATCGGAACACTGCCATCGCTACTGAAATGTAAAGGCAGCGATTCGGATTCAACAAGAGATTCTGCTTCGACTTCCTCACCGTTCATCCATAACAGTGCCAGCGGTAGCAAGCGATTCGATCCCGTTCCTGAGTTGCCTTTTTTTAAGGTTTTGGCAAAATTCTCAATCCGCAATGCTTCCCCCTGCAAACACTCAGGCGAGTCGTATCGAGAGGCGAACCAAAACAATGATTCTTGAGGCTGCCGTCCCGCCCCACCGTCGGCATAGTTGAACGTTAGCCCCGACGGTCCCGTTACCAGAGCGGGGTAATTGCCTGTCTGAGCGAATCCTGGAGCTTTGCTTAACCCGAAATCGGTTCCCATCACGGACTCAAGTGCATCGATTAGGAGCACGTTAAAACCGATGCCATAGGCCCAGTACCCAGGGCCTTCCGGATAACTTCCTTTGGGCGCAATCGCACGCATTGAATTCGGTACATTTGTGATAGCACGGTGGACCGTCTTGGCTGCCAATTCAGGATAGTCGTCCATTATGGCCAATGCTCCAGCGACCATGCCGGCATGACACACTTGTCCCCAATTGTTACTTGCTCGAACCCAACCATTGTGCTCCGTTGTCCAAGGTAATTCGACCCCCTTTTCGACGATCGCTGAAGAGATCAATTGCCGTGATTCGGGGCTGAGTTCATCGTAAAGCCAATCATAGCCAATCGCGAGTGCGAGCGTCATCTCCGCCACATCAAGATAATGACTCGGGTTCCAATCAGAAAACGCAGCCGCTGCAAGCATCTCCTTTTCGCAGCGGCGAACAAAGGACGAATCACCCGTTAGGTAATAGGCCGTCGAGAGCGTTATTACACGATCGAGACATCTTCGTGACATTCCCAGCAGTCGTCGCCCCTCCAATCGCCGTGTGATCGGCGGTGCGGAATCGAGATACCGAGCTTCTTGAACCACAGCGTCCGCGAGCGTTTTCTTTAGGGTGGAGGCATCCGACAAATCAGCCAGTCGAGCGAGCTTTTCAGAATCCGCAAACAAGCGAGGATGTGGTTTTGCCGCAGGGACAATACGCTCGCTAACCGAGCTCAAAGTAACCTCAGGCGGATAGGAATAGACGGATTCAGAATTCGTCTGTGCGAAGAGATCGACAGTCAAAATGGAGGTCAGAAAAACCATAAAGACGAAACGAAGTGCAACAGTGGTCATTGTTCATTCGGTGGGTGGGTGGGATGAAGAAGTTTAACCGCCTGCCCGGCAGGCGGACTGCAATGCTTGTTAAATCGCGATTATTATAGCCCGAAACGCAAATTTTAAAGTGTCGCTATTGAGTGTCGCTATTGAGTGTCGAAGGCACGGTAGGAAATAGCCACGGGCGCGAGTCCGTGGTTTCGTTTCCAATTGGAACCGGAAGTCGCGAAGGGACGATAGGTGTTCCAGCCTATCACCTGTCCTCCCTTCGGGACTCTCCGATCGTCCTTTGACGCGAGCCCCCCGAACTTGCGTCCGCGGCTAAAGCCTGTCATCGCTTCGCGACTATCAAATAGCGCAAGCGAAGGATCCCCAGGATATCTTCGATTTCGCTTCGGGTAACAAAAACCGCCTGTCATTCGGCCTTTTCACGGAAACCTCTGCAAGTCAATCTGTTACGACGATTCTAAGCTTCCGCACGGTCTAACGGAGACCTCTTAGCCTAGTCCGTTTGGAGCTAAAAGTCGATAACGCCGTCGAACTCGAAGCGTGACCCGACGTGATAACCGACCGTGCGATCGGGCATCGCACACCAAAACGCCCCGGTCGCGGCATCGCCCGTACAATGTGCAGGGCCGATGATTGCCGGATTGATTTCCTGAATCGCTTGGACCGTGCGTTCAATCCGCGTTGCCGTCGCATTGACCAGGTGCATACCACCAAAGACGGCATGAATGGGCCGATCCTTTGTCAATGTCTGAACATACTTCAGAGTACTAATCACCCCGCGATGGGCACAGCCTAACAAGACGACCGTCCCCTCGCTGGATTCAAAATAAAGTGCTTGGTCGTCCTCGAGTTCGTCCCGCCGACTTCCGCTTGGATCCAAACAAAAGCTCTCTGGTTCTGCTTCGAAATCGGCGGTACGTGGGACCGTCCCGGTTGCGAACAAGCCTCCGCAGATGCATGTTGGCTCAATGGTTGCGGTTGAGGGGTGCCGTAAATCCTGTACCGCCGAAACCGAGGCTTTAGGCAAACCAACATCGCGACTTGTCCCTGCGGCATTCAGACTGTACTTCTCCTCAAACGCTGCTGGATGAGCGAATAATTGCAAATCAGGATTCTGTTTGATCAGAATCGCTAATCCGCCCGTGTGGTCATAGTGACCGTGACTGAGTACCACGGCATCGGTACGGCGCAAATGGATACCAAGCTTCCTGGCATTTTGCTGAAGAACGAATCCTTGGCCCGTATCGAAGAAGATTTGTTTCTCACCGTACTGAATACAAATCGCCAGTCCGTGTTCAGCGAGCATTCCTTGGCCGCGAGCCGTATTCTCGACAACGACCGTTATTTTTAGTTTTGCTGCCATGGATGATCCTGGACGATTTGATCGGCAGTGTTTCGCTCGACAAATCGAGCGTGTGCCGACGCTTTGATGCGGTTGTCTTGACGAAGCTCCGCCGCGACTTTGTAAAGAGGTGCTTGTGGCGATTCGATCCAAGCCCGGATGACCGCGGTCGTTTCGATCACAATCGGTTTGCGAAAGCGTACATTCATATCTCCGGTGACCGCAGTAATCTGATTCGCGAACAAGCAATTCGTCATTGCTGCATCGAGCAACATGCACGCGATGCCACCATGCAGCATGTTCGGGTAACCTTCGAAATGTTGTTGACAAGCGAACGTTGCTTCGACGATTCCATTGCCAACGAGTTCGAATCGCAAGCCAAGTCCTAAGCCGCTACACCGACCGTCATCATTAGGTTGATTGGCACCGCAAGCAAAACAGTTTGGATGCTCCTGGAGACGCCGCTCCTGATAGGTTCGTGAATCCTTAGGCTGAATGTGTTTAGAAGTTCGCATCGGATCATTTCGAATGCTTATAGATAAACGGCGAGTATCATGATCTACGCACATCGCAAGCGACATTTTCGGGCCAACGGCCCATTTGCATAGCTCAGCCCATCGGGCTGGGGGGGGATCACGATCGTTGCAGAGTCAGCGGTTCGGCCGTTTGCCTTAAGGTTGATGGTTAAACTGTCAGGCCGTTGGCCCTACGGGTTTCTTACTTTCTCCGAAACCCAGCCCGTTAGGCTGGGCTCGTAAATTGCCAGGGCATTTCGCCGAGGGGGAACACTTGGAATTAGGCGTTCAACTTTTCTTCGAGAGATTCGAGGAAAGCCGCCAATTCTTTCGGCAGTTTGTCGCCAAATTGCGGATAGTGATTTGCCTTGATGTCGGCGACTTCGGCTTTCCAGCCTTCCAGGTCGACCGAAAGCAATTCCTCCATATCCTCTTCGTCGACACCATCAGGCAGACTGATCTCACCCTTGGCTGGCATTTTCCCAATTGGGGTGTCAACCGTTTTGGCTTTGCCATCACAGCGGTTGAAGATGTACTCGAGCACTCGCGAGTTTTCACCGAAGCCAGGCCATAGCCATTTTCCGTCCTCGGTTTTGCGGAACCAATTGACGAAGAATACCTTTGGTAGCTGAACCCCTTCTTGTTTTCCAAGATCGATCCAATGTTGGAAGTACTCGCCCATGTTGTAGCCACAGAATGGCAGCATTGCCATCGGGTCGCGGCGAATGGTCCCGGCTTTCAAATCAAGTGCCGCAGCGGTCACTTCCGATCCGACGATCGATCCCATGAAAGTTCCGTGTGCCCAGCTATCGGCTTCGTGAACCAATGGAATCACCGACGGACGGCGACCACCGAATAGGAACGCGTCAATGGGAACGCCGTTTGGATCTTCCCAATTCGAAGCGATCGAAGGGCAGTTCTTTGCCTTGGCTGTAAACCGAGAGTTCGGGTGCGACGAAGGACCTTCCGACTTGCCTTCCTCCCATTCGTTCCCCTTCCAGTCGATCAGCTTGCCTGGAGCTGGATACCCGATCCCTTCCCACCAAACATCGCCATCCTCGGTCAGGGCAACATTGGTAAAGATTGTATCCTTTTCGATCGACCTCATGGCATTCGGATTCGATTCCATTGAGGTGCCTGGAGCAACGCCAAAGAATCCTGCTTCAGGATTGATCGCATAAAGTTTGCCATCCTCGCCAAATTTCATCCATGCGATATCGTCACCAACCGTTTCGACTTTCCAACCGGGAATGGTCGGAACCAGCATTGCGAGGTTGGTTTTACCGCAAGCACTTGGGAAGGCAGCAGCCACGTGCTTGACCACACCCTCGGGGTTGGTCAACTTCAGGATTAGCATGTGCTCGGCCATCCAACCTTCATCGCGAGCTTGCGCCGATGCAATTCGCAGTGCCAAACACTTTTTACCGAGCAGAGCGTTACCGCCGTAGCCCGATCCGTAAGACCAAATCAATCGTTCTTCTGGGAAATGAGCGATATACTTCTTGTCAAGTGGAGCACATGGCCATAGCCCATTGTCGGATTCCCCTTCGGCAAGCGGTTTACCGATCGAATGCAAGCAGGGAATGAACTCACCTGTTTCACCGAGCACTTCGAGCACGATGGTTCCAACGCGTGTCATGGTGTGCATGTTCATCACGACGTAGGGGCTGTCCGTGAGCTCGACACCAATTTTTGCGATCTTTGAACCAACCGGACCCATCGAGAAAGGGATGACGTACATCGTACGTCCCTTCATGCACCCGCGGTACAGTTCGGTCATCGTCGCTTTGAGTTCATTCGGATCGATCCAATTATTGGTTGGACCAGCAGCCTCTTTTGTCTTGGATGCAATATAAGTACGGTTTTCCACTCGCGCCACGTCGCTCGGATCACTGCGAAACAATAGACTATTGGGACGCTTCTTCAAACGAACCGCCAAGCCAGAATCAACCGTGATGTCGGACATCTTTTGGTACTCGGCTTCCGATCCATCACACCAGACCACCGCGTCGGGTGTCATCAGCTCAGCACACTCGTTGACCCAGTCGATAAGCTTTTTGTTCTTAGTCGGCAAATTCATTTTCACTCCTGATAAGGTTTGGACAGTAACAACACACTGCCTCGATTCATTTGTCTATTCATGGTGTTTTCGAAACACCACGTGGCCCGTGCCGTGCATGACGTACATAATAGGGCCAAGATGATCTTTGGCCAACAGGATGAAGGCACGTTGTAGGTGCGACAAAACGTCGGTAGCCTAAAAGGATCGCATTATGAGTCATTTTCTTCAAATAACGTTTCCCTGTTGAGACATCGTTGAGCCGAGACATTATCTCCGTACGCGGCTGCCGCGTCCACAATCTACAGGATATTGACGTCGATATCCCCCGTGGCAAACTCATCGCATTCTGTGGTGTCTCCGGTAGCGGCAAAACGTCGCTGGCGATCGATACGCTCTACGCCGAAGGCCAACGAGCCTATATCGAGAGTTTCTCAGCCTACACACGCCAGTTTCTCCAGCGACTCGACAAACCCGATTGTGATTCGATGGAAGGCATCCCTCCTGCGATCGCCGTGACGCGAGCAGGCGGTTCGCGAACGAATCGCAGCACCGTCGCCACCGCGACCGAAATTGCCGACCACTTACGCTTGCTCTATGCAAAAACCGCAAAACTGTTTTGCTACGCATGCGGCAATCCGGTCCAAAGCGATGACCCATCGACCGTGGCAGACGAGATCATTTCGGCTGCAACGGGGCGTAACGCCACCCCAACGCGGCGAATGATAGGGTTCACCGCGTGGCTGCCTGATCGCAAAGCGGCCAGCGAGATACTGCAGGGGCTCCAACAAGAGGGGTACTTGCGATTGATCGTGGGCGATCAAACGTTCCATCTGTCCGACAACGATCGTAAACAACTGGCCCAAAAAGTAGGCCGCAGCGGGATCGACTGCACGGTTATCGTGGATCGTTTATCAGCCGATCTCGATCGAACCCGCGTTACCGAATCGCTTGAAACCGCAATGGGCGAAGGGCATGGAAGAGCCGTGATCTTGACGGAGATCCAAGACGCCAGCGGTACCGTGAACGGTATCGAGATTGATGGTCGAACATGGCATCGGCAGACGGTTAGCCGCGAAAAACGTTGCGACAATTGCAACATCGATTATCCCGATCCTGTGCCACGCTTGTTTAACTTCAATAACCCTCTCGGTGCATGCCCCACATGCGAGGGCTTCGGCGATGTCGTCCGTGTCGATATGGATCTGGTTGTCCCCGATAAATCGTTATCGCTGGCTGATGGTGCGATTGCACCGTGGAACACACCTTCGTATGAACATGAAAAACATGAGCTCCTCGCACTGGCATCCGACTACGGCATTCCGGTCGACGTTCCGTTTTCTTCCCTTAAAAAGAAACACCTGCGGCTGATACAAAAAGGGGTCCCCGAGCGGAACTTTGGCGGTCTCGATGGATTCTTTGCATGGTTAGACCGCAAAAAATACAAGATGCACATTCGCATCTTTGCGTCCCGGTACCGAAGTTATCACCCCTGTGAGGATTGTGGTGGTCGCCGCTTCAATCCACTTGCCCTCGCCTACAAGTTGGACTCGAAAAACATCGCCGACGTGTTGGCCATGCAAACCGATGATGCTGCAAACTTCCTGTCGACCATCCCACTCGAAGAACGTGAACAACAAATAGCTTCGGAGCCCATCAATCAGCTCTCGGACCGCATCGGCTACTTACAGGCTGTTGGACTTGGTTACTTGCAACTCGATCGCCCCTTGCGGACCCTATCCGGCGGTGAGACGCAGCGAGTTGCGTTAACGGCGGCACTCGGTAGTTCGCTCGTCAACATGTTGTATGTCCTCGATGAACCGACCGCTGGATTGCATCCTGCCGATATCAACCGCTTGGTCGAAGCGATTTTGGGACTGCGAAATCGTGGCAATACGGTCATTGTTGTCGAACACGATGAAACACTGATCCGTCTTGCCGATCGAGTCCTGGAAATAGGACCTACCGCCGGTCGGCAAGGTGGCAAAGTGATGTTCCAAGGAACTCCCAAGCAAATGCTTAAGGCCAAAGAGAGTATCACCGGCCAATTCCTTAGCGGAAAAAGAGGATGGACGCTGAGAGATCGCCAACCTCGTAAACCACGCGGCTTCATTACCCTCGACGGCGCTTCAGGACATAACTTGAAAAATGTGTCCGTCGACTTCCCACTCGGAGTGCTTTGTCTTGTAACCGGCGTGTCGGGCAGCGGTAAAAGTTCGCTCGTTCAAGAGACGCTTTACGGAGCCGTTCGCAACCGCAAAAATCCAACAACAACGCCAACGCCATGCTTGCCGTTCGAGTCGATCCAAGGGCTAAGTCAAGTCGATGAATGCATGCTGATCGATCAGTCCGCAATCAGCAAGAGTGCAAGAAGTTGCCCCGTCACCTATGTGAAAGCCTTCGATGCCATTCGGAAAGTCTTCGCGGAAACGGTCGACGCCCGGACTCGGAACTATAGCCCAGGGCACTTTAGTTTCAACAGTAGTAAAGGCCAATGCAGCGAATGCGAAGGAGCGGGAGTGCTGCAAATTGACATGCAATTTCTAGCGGATGTGACGATGCGATGCCCATCTTGCCGCGGCTCACGCTACCGAGATGACATTTTGAAAGTTCACTACCGCGACCGTTCCATTGCCGATATTCTCGACATGACCGCTGGCGAAGCGATCTCGTTTTTTCGCGGTGAGCAAAAAGTGCAGGATCGACTGAAACGTCTTGTCGACGTTGGGCTCGGCTACATCAAGCTCGGCCAGCCGGGGACAACGCTTTCCAGCGGCGAAGGACAGCGTTTAAAGCTGGCGGCATTCTTGGCATCCGCCTCGCGGCGAAGAACGCTATTCATTCTCGATGAACCGACGACGGGACTGCATTTTGCCGACATCGTCCGCTTGGTAGACTGTTTTGATGCTCTGATCGCCGACGGACATTCGCTAGTTGTCGTCGAACACAACCCGACACTCATGCAAGCAGCCGACTATCTTATTGACATCGGTCCCGGTTCCGCTCAAAACGGTGGCACGATTGTCGCTAGCGGGACACCCGAGACGATTTGCAAGGTATCGGCAAGCTTGACAGGACAAGTGTTGACCGACCGCTTGCATCGACCAGCCTCAGCTCTACTTTAACAGGTGACTTATGAAACACGTTTACTTATTGTTATTTCTGTCTAACGCAACTGTGGCAATGGCTCAGACACCTGTCATGAAATGGGATTTTGAAACCATAAAGAATGGGCAGGCGATCGAATTGTCAACGGGCATCGCAGATGACATTGAAGGTAATTTTGAAGAGGCAGCCGGTGTTGACGGCAAAGGTCTGCGATTGGATGGTTTCACGACCCGCGTTATCCGTGAAGCAGAAGACACGACACGACTAGGCAATGAGTTCACAATAGAGGCATGGGTTTCATTGGGTGAATATCCATTGAATTGGTGTCCGCTGATCACTACCGAATCGGATGAAGTAAAGGGCTATCGTCTCCTGATCGGACCCTACGGCCAAGTTTCCTTTGAGACCGCCATCAACGAACAATGGATATCCTGTACCAGTGCCAACGAGACAATGCCTCTCCGAAAATGGATGCATATTGCGGCCGTCTACACGGCAGAGAAAGAGATGACATTGTATGTGAATGGTGAAGCGTTATGCACTGTCGCCATCAAGGGTTCACTGACCTATCCCAAAAAGATAAATTGCATTATCGGTATGGTGGCTGCCCCCAGAAGGCCAAGCGATACGATTAGAACGTGGGGCACCATGCCAGATTTCTATGGCCTCGATGGGATTATTGATGAAATCATGGTGTTCGACAAAGCCCGAACGGCAGAGCAGATCAAAATCGCTTTTTCAAACTGCACGGCCAACTCGCCAGACATTCCGGTTCGAAGGCTGCCGACAATCGAACAACATCCAGACCATTTTGGGGCGTTTTACACGAAGCTGAAATACTACGATGGATGGGATAATCTCTGGCCCGTCGATGAGGATCCTGATGTTGTTGTTTGCTTCGATAACAATCCTTGCAAATTAGTTTTCTGGCGAGGCGTTCGATATGGACCCTGTTGGGTTTCCGAAAATGAAAATTGGATGACTGACCAGAGCCTCGAAACATGGGGCACGGGCGCAAACGACATCGAGGGCTGTTTCGAACATATGCAGGACCGTCATTGTCGTTTTTCGCATGTTCGGATCATTGAAAATAATGACGCCAGAGCCGTGGTTCATTGGAGATATGCGCCGGTAAGTTCACATGGCAGTACATGGTTACCCGACCCGAAAACCGGATGGGAATGTTGGGTAGATGAGTATTACTACATCTATCCCGATGGATCCGCAGTCAGAAAAGTGTCGTGGAACAAGGGGACCACCGGCAGAGCACTCCAGCTCCAGGAATCGTTGCCTGTGACTCAGCCGGGACAACGGAATGAGGATCTCCTTGAAAAAGACTATGTGCATGTGGCTGACTATGAGTACAACACAACAGCGGTTTCGGTTGACCTCCGTCAACAACCGGCGGACTGGCCAGGAAACTATACGGTCCAACAATTCAATTTCAAGTCGCAGAACAAGCCGTACATCTGCTTTGAACCCGAAAACCGAATGTCGGTAAGATGGATCGACGGCGGGTATAACCACTTTCCCGTTAACCAAGCCCGATGCGACGGAAGATGGACCAAGACTTTCGACCGCCCATCTCACATCTCTAGTTCACCTTGTTCCAAGCCGGTTATCCATGAGCACGGAAGTCGTCTTTCCTGGAACGCCCTCTACGGAATGAATACGATGGAAATGAGCGAACTGATTGGTTTCGGCCGCTCATGGGCCTATCCGGCCGAGTTATCCACAGGACCTGAGTTTGTCTCCAATGGATATGATCGTAGCCAACGATGCTATCCGTTGGAAAACACCTCAGGCAAAGCTGCGAAGGCTGAGATAAACCTAGGCGGGAGCAAAGAATCTCCTGTCTTGAACCCTGCGTTCTCTATTAAAAATTGGCATGCAGCTGGAGCACGGATTCTCGTCAATGGAAAGGTTCATGACAACTATCGAGCGGGGATCAACCGTAAACTGGAAGGAAATGATCTGGTCGTGTTCGTGGATATCCATGAACTTGTTCCTGTCAATATAACCATTTTACCTACGACGACGAGTAACGAATCTACTTCTACGCCTCAATGAAAAAGAAGGTAGCGGGCGGAACATTCTGCGTGTGGCGAGCAGCAAGAAGCGGATGCAGCGGCTTGCTAGCTTCTTTTCTGTCCGAATGAGACGGCAACAATCGCTACCAAACTGCTCTGCCATTTGCGATCAAAGAGCATCGCGGTTGCTAGCCCGGATTATTCACGAGACACCAAACAAAAAGGGCCTTTCTTGCGTCTAAGTGTTTAACAACCAAGCACTTTCGACAAACAAGGAAGACCCTTCATGAGTTTACAGTCTGCGCAGCAATTTGTCTTCGGCTTTTGGGACAATAAACCGATCGAATTTGAGCAAGTCGAGGAGAATCTATCCTCCGATGGCGGACTGATCGCCTTTTATCAGATCGATCAAAAACTCGGCTGGACAAAATCCCTGGCGAACCTCATCTCCGACCCGCGGTCCGACCCCACTCACACCGCTCTGTCGATCGTTCGTCAACGCATCTTCGGGATCATCGCGGGATACCAGCACATCGAAAAAGAACAAACGATCCGCAAAATCCAACTCTCGAAAACGATACGTCGAAAACCGTATCAAGGAACTCAAATGTGAATGGTGTTGTGATTGACTCCGTGGCCATCGTGCCTCAATCTGTCAGAGCCGCCCTGCGAATCTCACCCAAGTTTTTGTCAAACGTTCTCAAATCAGAAGGCTCGTGATTAATTCGGGCTAGCTAATCGGCGACTTTTGTCATCTGTGTCCTATGCGTGCAGATACCGATATCTAATCATTTTCGACCAGCGTATGACCGAACACCTCGATGATCCGAATGTAGATCAGATAGAACACGGGGATGAGAATCAAGACCAAAACGGTGGCCAGCATTAATCCGAATGCTAAGCTGGCGGCCATCGGAATGAGCAATTGTGCTTGAAACGACTTTTCCATTAGCAGTGGCAACAAGCCAGCGATTGTCGTCATGCTCGTTAGTAGAATCGGACGAAAACGCCGTTCGCCTGCATCGAGTAGTGCGTGGCGAGGTTTCAAGCCATCACGGACTCGTACGTTGATAAAGTCGATCAAAACAATCGAATCGTTGACGACGACGCCTGCCAAGGCAACCAATCCGAACATGCTAAAGAGAGTGAGTGGTAGTCCTAGCACCGCATGACCCCATACGGCACCGATCATGCCGAACGGTATGATGGCCATAATCAAAAGTGGTTGGACGTAGCTTCGGAACTGTAAGACCAATAACACGTACATACAAACCAGCGCGATGCCGAAGCCGATTTTCAAGCTGCCCACGGATTCTCGGCTCTGTTCCTGTTGTCCTTCGAACCGCAGTGCGATCGCGGGATAATCCTTTTGGAGATCTGGGATAAAATCACGTTGTAGTTCATCGATGATTAGATCAGCATTGGCCGTTGTCTCGTCCAAATCGGCGGAGATGGTAATCGATCGCATTTGGTCGACACGGTTTATCTCTGAAAAACCTCTTTCCAAATGGATGTCGGCCAACTCGGTGATCGGTCGCACCCGACCATCGGCGGTACGAATTCGGATTTCGCGAAAATTGACCAAATTGTTGCGTTCTTCCTCTGGATGCCTGACCATCAATTTGACTTCATGGCGTCCTCGTTGGAGTCGCATCACTTCGGCGCCAAAGTAGGTATTGCGAACGGTTTCACCCAGATCGGTTGGCGTCACGCCGGTGGCCAGGGCGCGATCTTTGACGCGGAATTGAAACTCCCATTTACCAGGTGTATTGTCATCGGAGATGTCGAAAACGCCATCGAACAGTGCGAGTCGCTTTTTGACCACTTCCGTAGCGGCCAACAATTGATCGACATCATCACTTGGCGCCAACAGTTTGAATTCGATCGGCTTGCCGCCTGGGCCGACGCCGACGGTTCCATAGGTAACCTTTTCGACTCCCGCAAATTCTCCTGCTTCTTTTCGCCAAAGGGCCAATAGTTGATCGCTATGTGTTTCGCGGATCTCGGTATCGAACAGCTCGACAAAAATTTGTCCAACGTTGCTGCCCCCACCGCCCGATCCGCCCATCGGCCCTTGGGTATTTGTGATTTTTCCAAGTTCTCGGTAGGTCAAGCGAACGGGCCCTTTGTCCTCCGCCAGCGTATCGTTGTAAACCTCTGGCTGCTCCGCTGCAATTTGTTGGCTGACACGGCGGATCGCCTTTTCCATGATCCTTGTTGCCCGCTCGGTCTCCGATGCAGGCGTTCCGTCGGGGAAGGTGATCGTGGCCTGCAAGTAGTTATTGTCTGACTTGGGGAACAGAACACTTTGGACGACACCGCCACGAATCATACCGATCGTCACCAAGAATAACGCGATTGCAGTCGCGATCATGAACGGTGGGTGGCGTAAACCAAATCTTAGGGTCGGCAAGTACATTCGCTCGCAAACCCAATCCATCGCTCGGCAGGCAAGGCGGCTTGCCCATTCCAGGAGAATGCCGAGAGGCCTGAGCGGATAGGTAATGATCGCCAAGAGTCGAAAGAATCCGTGGTGGCGATGAGCCAAGTGACAGGGCAATACAAAACAGCCTTCCCAAAGCGAGATGAGCAGCATCGCGATCACAGCGAAGGGGATCACGGCCATAAACTTGCCCATCACACCCGATACAAAAAACATGGGTGAGAAGGCGATAATCGTGGTCGTGACCGATGCGGTCACGCTCGGCAATACTTCGATCGATCCGTCAACGGCCGCTTGCATTAGCGGCTTTCCCATCTGTTGATGCGAATAAATGTTCTCACCAATAACGATCGCATCGTCAACAACGATACCGAGAGCTACCAAAAAAGAGAAGAGGCTAAGCATATTGAGTGATTGGTCACCCCAAGCCAAGAGTGCTCCAGCGCCCATGATGGAAATTGGTATTCCCATTGCCACCCAAAAAGCCAAACGGGTTTCCAGGAACAACGCCAGAACAAGAAAGACGAGCAGAAGTCCTTGCGTACCATTTCGCATCAAGAGAGCCATGCGGTCGCGTACGTCGGTGCTGCTATCGCCCCAAAGTTCGAAACGGTAGCCTTCGGGCAATTCCTTCTGTGCGACATAGGCTCGCACGGCATCGACCATGGCGAGCAAATCCTCGCTCTTGGTTCTTTCGACATTGACGATGATGGCTGGTTCACCATTGATTTCCCCGACCGCGGTTACGTCAGCGAACTCATCGCGAACGTTTCCCAAATCGGCAACCGTTAAGACGACGCCGTTGGGCTGTGTAAGCAACGGCAAGCGTGCGATCTCTTCGCCGATGCGACCTTTATTTTTCGCTCTCAGTAAGATCTCTTGGCCTTCGGATTTCAATTGTCCGCCGGGAAGTTCCACGTTTCGAGCTCGAAGGATGCTGGCGACCCGTTGGAGCGACAAACCGTAGCTGCGGAGCGTTGATTCTGGGATTTCCACATCGATTTGGTAATCTCGTGTCCCCATCATCGACGCGGATGAAACGGCGGGAATTTGTAGGACGTCGTCGCGAACCTCTTCGGCGACCTCACGAAGTCGCAGTTCGCCTTGACGTGTTCGATCGTCTGGTCCGACGATACCGATTCGAATGGCGGCTTCGCGGAACGTGATCTGTTGGACTTGTGGATCTTCCGCCAAGACAGGAAAACTGGGGATTCGAGCGACTTCACGGTCGATTTCCGCCATCACTTTTTGAACATCTTTGATGTCACTTCGGAGTTCGGCCAACACGTATCCGGCACCCTCTTGGGCGATGGACGTAACTTTCTTGATCCCATCGATCGAGCTGATACTCTCTTCAATTTTCTGGCAAACCGCTTCCTCGGTATCCTTGGGCGTAGCGCCAGGATAGGGGACGGTGACCATCACGACCTCGAGTTCAAACTCGGGGAAGACCTCACGCCGCATTCTGGAAAACGAAATCGCACCGACCAAAACCAAGGCCAAGACCAGGACGTTCATTCCAGGCGTGTTCGTGATTGCCCAACGAATGACACTTTTCATTGAGAGGCCTCCGCCGATTCCGACTTGGCCACTTGTTGACTGCGACGTGCGATCGATACTTCTCGTTGAATGCGGGCTGCTATGGAATCACCATCCGGATTACCGATTGGAGAGACAACAACATACGCGCCTGCCGACATCGATTGGTCTTGTACTTCGCATACCCACCATCTTCGCTGGTCCAATGCGACGTTGATCGACAACGAGTCGACTGGATAGATCGCATTTCGATTGACCACCCGTCCGGCTTGCCAATCATCGGGATTGAATCGTTCTTGGTCTTTTTCGGAAGCTTCTCTATCGGATGCATCCGTTTCGAGCCGTTCTCCTTTGCCTTCCGCTTTGACAGGATTGACTGGGGTCTCTTCCGCTATCGGCGGCAAATCTAGCACAGACGGATCTGGGACGAATTCCCAAACCCGATTGCCTGGTTTTAGCCCTTCTGCGGGAATCACGACCAATGGCGTTTGGGGTCGAATGAGAAGTTTGACAGTGACAAACATGCCTCGAACGAGAGTGGTTGGTCCAGCGGTATGAACGTGGGTCACCGACGTCGTTTCGCCATCGCTGCTCTTGATAACGTTTGCTTTGCGAAATTGTTGTGGGTTATCGACCACGATGCGTACTGGAACGGTTCGTGTGTTGGGATCCAGACCGATGCCGTCGTAGCTGAGTAGTTTTGCATCCCACTGGTACTTTTTGCCCTCGCGGCCCGAAATTTCGAATTCGACGATCGCCGGAGTTTCGGGAAGTTCGTAGCCGTGATCCGCTTCCCGCTCGGACGCATCGACTTGATCCAAGACCCAGTACAGTTGGTCCATTCGCAAACTCGTTGCGACCTCGACCTTGGTCGTGTCTTCGATCGTCACGATCGGATTACCACGTGCGACAAACGAGTTGAGCTCGGCATCTTCGCTGACGATGACACCGTCGATGGGACTGCGGATTTCAGTTCGCTTCACATTTTGGTTGGCAATCGCCAATTGTGCTTGAGCGAGCCGCTCTGCTGCTTCGAGTCGTGATCGGCGTTTGCGAAGCAATTCGAGTTGATTTTCATTTCCCAATCGGGCTTGAGTGGATTGCAGCAATGCTCGTTTTGCTTTGTCGATTTCCCCCTCACTCGCATAACCACCTGGCATTGTTCGCAGTCGATCGACTTCACGTTGCTGAAGTTGTTCATCCTGCTTGGCCACTTCGATCAAGCGTTTGACGTTAATCATTTCCTGGTCGATTTCGCCAAGCGCCTCGTACTCTTGCTCTTGTAAACGAGTTAAACGCTGGGCTTCCAGTTCGTAATCGGTCGGATCGATTTTAACGAGCAGGTCTCCTTTTTTTACCGATGCTCCTGCTTCGCATCCCTCCGATTTGAAGAGTATCCGTCCAGCGACTTCTGTAGCGATTGTCACTTCGCGAAAGGGAACGACGGTTCCGTCGACTTTCAGTTGTAATGGCTCGTCGAAAGCAGCTAGCGATTTGATTTGTTCTACCCTTACCGGCATCAAAGCTTGCATCCGGCCTGCAAAACTCGCGTCCGCCGTGGGGCGTTCGGACGGCTGGACCGAACCGAGCGCAAACACTGCCGCGACGGCCGACGCGACCATCGCAAATGGAATCAAAAAGTTAAACAAGACCCATCGAGAACGTGTTTCAAACCGATGGCCAACGCCATGGTGACGCCGTTTCGACGGCGCGGGTTCCGATTTAGCAGGTGTATCCATCAATTGATTTTCTGTTGGTTTGTAAGCTTTGAGCTCAGACAAAAGGACATTCGGGTTAATAATAGGGAATCTGTTTTTTTTGCTTCAACAATGCTTCCTCTTCGGTGGCCGCGACGATGACGGCGGTCACGTGCCGACTTAATGAGTCGATGTTGTAGGCGTTGGCTCGATCTGTTTCCGAAATCAGTATTCTCACCACGCTGCGCCCGACTCGATAATAGAGGCATTGACCAACCGCGCTGAGGGCCAATTGTTCCACTTCGATCGAAGTCGCGTTCACACCAATTAACTGCCGAATCACCTTTTTTAGTCGCACCAGCATTGGCTCGAAGAAATCGCGAACCAGGTCCTCGAGGACCGAAGTTGGATTTTGCATTTCTCGCATCAGTAAATCCAACTCCCAAGTGTCTTCTCCAGGAGCCAGCATCCGTGACAATAGCGTATGGATGAGGCAATACAATTCTTCACGCGATCGTTCTGGCCCATTTTGTTCTGGCCCATTTTGTACTGGCCCACCACCTGATCCCGATCGTTTGGGGTCAGGAATTGGGAACCTTTGTTCACGCTGAAGGTGTACCTCCGCGATAACTTGCCGATAAAGCCCCAATTTATCGCCGAAATAATAACCCACCGAGGCAATATTGACATTGGCCGCCGAACAAATCTCCCGAACCGTAGCACGACTGAACCCGCGGCGGGCGAAAATCGGTCCCGCAGCGTCCAGCAATCGGGTACGCGTATCAAGTTCTGATGTGGATTCGAGATTTGCCAATAGACCACGCAACTTCAAAAAGCCAAAAGTTAAACAACTGTTTCAAACAATCGTTTAAATCCTGGAAATGTCAAGAGCCGAATTTCAATAAAGGGCTGACGGCTTGGGTAATCTAGGCAATTCGAGTAGACATTTCCACTCTTTCGGATTCTTTTGGTCATTCCGGTTCTGCCGGGCCGATATCCCTAGCAACACGATCCCTCGAAAGGTTTATCCGAATGAATCAATCAGCTTTTAGCGTCTCACGCCGTCGTCCTCGAATTTTACTACGGTTTACATTTGCCGCTACTCTTTCAGCCGGACTCTCTTTTTCCTGCACGCCAGTACTGGCATCCGACTGTGGCTGCAACACATGTGGCATGGGCGAAGTCGTGATGAGTGATCCGTGTGGTTGCCATTCCTGTGATGGCGGGGGGGTGACGAAGAATCACAATCCGATTTTTCGTACGCTTGATGCGTTGGCAGGCGGTATCGAGAAAGTGCTAGGACTCGACAAATGCAAATCGAGCCACGTCGGATGCGACAGCGGTTGTGATGCATCCCCTTATTATGAATCGATGATGGCGATTCCAAACCCTGTCCCGATGATGTCGAATTCGCAATCTTTTGATTCGCACTCATCACAATCTGTTCCACCGCCGCCGGTTGTTACACCCCATCAAACGTCACCACGTCCATCGTATGAATCCCGACCGTCGTATCCTTCATCTCCATCCAATGTTCCGATGCAATCCGCTCCGATGCAATCCGCTCCGATGCAATCCGCTCCGCGGACGCCGATGCACATGAGTGAGCCTCGCATCCAAACTCCTGTGCCGAATCAAAGGCAGGAAAACGGGGATTCGGGGGGTGGTTCGTTGTTCGATAGTTTATCGGACCCCTTCAGCGACGAGGCCCGTCGCCCTCAAACGCAGACGATTCGCCCAACGGCGTTCAATGCGTCCAAGCAAACGTCTAGCCGTCGAACGTCGCAGCGATAAAGTTCAGCGAGATTCACCTTTCCCACGCGAGAACGATTCGATGCGACATGCGTTGCTGGCGTTCGAATGAACATTTTGTATGAAATGGTAGGCGAGTCCCTTCGAGAGTTGCATGGTTCGGCGTCTCGGAGATACGCCGCTACGATGCTCCACAATCCGCACAGCGATTTTGGCGAAGCAAAAACGATTAGCTGCTGCTCACCTATGACGGCCGCACTGGCAATAGGAGGTATCAAATCCCAATGGGCAAGCGACTATTCGTGACGATCCTGTTTTGTTGCGGCTTAACGACAGCAGCGCCGGTCGTGGGGGCATTGCCAGCAGCTGATTTACTGACGATCGACGATGGATCCGTTAAGATTGGCATCGATCGACAAAAAGGCGGTGCGATCACTTGGTTGTCATCGCATGCGTATACGAAAAATATCGTCAACATTGCTGACCCTGGGCGACTGATTCAGCAATCGTATTACGCGGGTAAACGGCTTGATCGTACTGCCGAGGGGCAACATAAATCATGGAGTCCTTGGACATGGAATCCCATCCAAGGCGGTGGCGTTGGCAATGGGGGCAAAAAGGGGTCATGGGCACGCGTGACCGTTTTTGAGAAGAACGAAAATACTTTGTATTCGGAGACCATTCCAAAGCTTTGGGACATGCCAAACGAAGAGGCAGAAGCGGTGATGCGGCAATGGACGACGTTTGAGCGAAACATGCCAAGCGTGGTTCGTGTCGAATGCGAACTTCAAGCAGCGCGCAGCAACGGCGATCGCTGGGGGCAGGCCACCAACCGTCCGCAAGAGATACCGGCCTGTTATTTTACCCGGAATTTCAAGACCGTGAAGACTTATCTTGGCGAAGGCAAATGGCGACTGGAGCATCAGGTGCCTGGCCCCCCGTGGGGTCACGCCAATCCGCCACGCAAGGCGATGGCAGTCTTCGAAGCGTCGGGACAAGGTGTCGCCGTCTTCTCACCCAGCTCCAGAGCGAGTTGGAATTTTGGCCCACACGGGGATGGTCTCAGCAGTGACCCTACCGATGGTCCCTGCATGCACATCGCTCCGATTGACCGCGTTTTGTTTGGTCCCAAATCAACCTATCGCTATTGCTATTGGTTAGTCATCGGTGATGAATCGCAAATCACTTTGCGGTTGGATGAATTATGGACGAAGTATTCGAATGAAAAGTCGCTGCTTACAAATCCTTGAATGGGAAAGATCGATATTGCTCTAGAGGGTTGAAGCGGATGCAACGTGATCCATGAAATCGAGCTGGACACGAACAATTTCTTTCGTCGATGCAAAGAACGCATCGAGGACGATGGGGTCGAAGTGGGTGCCGCGTCCTTCTTCGAGGATGGAAAAGCATTTCTCTCTTGGCAATGCTTTCTTATAAGGTCGTTCTGCAGAAAGTGCGTCAAACACATCCGCAACGGCTGTGATTCGTCCTTCGAGTGGAATGTCTTCTCCCGCTAAACCCAACGGATAGCCGGTGCCGTCATAGCGTTCATGATGCGTTTGCGCAATACTCGCTGCAAGTTTCATGAGGGCACTACCGTTGCGGAGCATCTCGGAACCGTATTCGATGTGTCGTCTCATCAACCGTGCATCCGATGCACCGTGAGGTTCGATAATTCGGTGGCCGTACTTGACGTGGTTCTGAATGATCTCAAACTCTTCCGGTTCCAACTTACCCGGTTTAAGCAGGATGGCATCAGGGATCGCGATTTTGCCTACGTCATGCAACTGGGCTGCCATTTCAATGTCACGGACATACCAATCCGGCAAACTCATTGCCTTCGCAATCAAGCCCGCGAACTGTCCCACGCGGATGACGTGGTTTCCTGTGTCGTTGTCACGTAACTCCGCCGCTCGGGCCAAACAGAATACGACTTCACGGCGCGAAGATTCCAATTCACGGGTGCGTTGCTCAACCTTCAATTCAAGCTCGGCTGCATGATGTTGTAGTCGATCATGATACGATTTCATTTGTAGTGAATTTCGAACACGAGGGACTAAATCCATCGGATCGACTGGTTTGATTAGAAAGTCGGTCGCTCCCAATTCTAAGCAAATCCGTTTGATTCGTTCATCCGTATTGGCGGTCAGAATCAACACGGGAAGATGGCGGGATTTGGGTTCGCTGCGGACGCCACGCAGAATCTCGACACCATCGACGTTGGGCATGTTGATGTCGAGTAACAGGATATCTGGCTGGGCTACTTTCAAGATTCGCAAGGCTGCGGATGAATCGGTCGTCGTTTCAAAAGAACGATAGCCCGCCCGTTCAAGATATTTTTTTACGATCAAGACGTTGGCAATCTCGTCGTCGACGATCATCAACTTTCCAGGTAACGATCGGGGACTAACACTCGCTCGGTTGACGCTAGGTGTTTTGGTCGTGACCGGCGGAGGTGAATCGATTGCAGGAAGATCGATACTCATTTTTAACTACTTTATGGTTTTACGAAATCATTCCAAGCCAACTCTTGCTTACAGAATTCGCATTGAATGCCTTTATCCTTCGTAGTCTTCACAAGTAGCCAGACCTTTATGATGGACTTTATCGATTATTTTGGCTGGTAGGGTCGCAGAATCGGTGGGGATCACCATTCGCTAGCGAATGCCCTGAACTCGATCGAAACACTATTGGGCGAGAACCGTGTCACCTTTTGCAGCCGCGGCGAGAAGTTGGCGAGCGGGTTGGGTGAGTGCGCCGTGACCGGCGGGGCCACCGGCGTCTGTAAGCGAATGCGAATTTGGTGACGATTCGGCCATTCGATTCGAAGCCAACGCTTCCTTCGTAGGCAGGTCCGTATACACCGGAGGGATTGGGCTACCGCTTGAGCCGATTATCTAGCACAATGGGGTGACGATGCTGGATCGTCGTTTTTCCAAAAATGTGTTTCCATTCTCTCCAAAAGCTAGAGTCTCTTCATGCCCCCTGACGAACTGACATTGATCGAAGTCGATGGAATCGAGATCGATTTGCGAAACCGGGTTTTGGCCGCTTTTTTGGCTTGGTTGGTTCCTGGGCTAGGGCATTATTACCAAGGCCGGAAGACCAAAGCCGGATTGTTTTGTGTTTGTATTCTAACGACCTGGTTGTTGGGATTTGCACTGGGCGGTGGGCATGTCGTCTACGCGTCCAACTTTCCTGGTGATAAACGTTGGCATTACATCCTACAATCAGGCGTCGGTGCGGCGGCACTTCCTGCTTTGATCCAAGGCAAACGGATGAACGATTATACCGATTACCGCACCGGGCGCACTCGCGAGAGCTACCGTCCTCTTTGGGGAGGCTTCATGGCGCCGCCGACGCGGCCCGTCCTTGATGATCAAGCTGACGATGTCTCCGCTTGGTACGCGCGGCATGGTGCTGGTTATGAAATGGGAACTTGGTATACGGTGATCGCAGGCTTGCTGAACATCCTGGTCATCTACGACGCTTACGGGGGGCCGTTAGCGGTTCCCATAAGCGGGAAACGAAAAAAGAATGACGAAGAGGAAACGGTTTCGGAGGCGTAGCGTAGCGAGTCAAGTGTTTCGCTGCGGCCTCGTGCTTTGTCACAACGAAGAAGGGAAGAATGTGGGTAAGAATCTTTCGTGGCTGTGGCTTCCAGCCGTGGTTTACGGCGGCAAGATACCCCAGCCACGATTCTGCCAAGTCGAAAATCAAACGGTGACAAAGCACTTGAATACGATCTAAGGATCCGAAAGTCTTGGCGACTTCTTTTACCACAAGGTGTTTTTTTCTACCACAAGGTCTTTTTGATTGATGTTTACCATACTTGCCACTTTATCGATTTCACCTTCTTATCTTTTGTACTTTGTGCCGTTGGTAATCTCGATCGCAGTCGTTTTTGGTGCAACCCGGCACGAAGACAATGCGTTGATCTTGAAGCATGCCCTCGGGACGGCACGCTGGATTACTGGGTTCATGGCGATCATTCTATTTGCGTTATTTTTCATTGAATGGATGGTATAGGTGCGCATTTTAACACTCGGTGCGGGAACCGTTGGGCGTTGGATTGCGGACATGTTGTGCCGGCGGCGACATAGCGTTACCGTCGTCGATATCGATCCGCATAATGTTCGACGGATCAATAGTGAATTGGACGTGCGTGCGATTGAAGGTAGCGGGTCGCAAAGTACCGTGTTGTTTCAAGCTGGAGTCTGTTCCGCCGATATTTGTTTGGCGGTCACCGGCGATGACGAAGTCAATATCGTGGCCGCCAGTATGGCCAAGGCTCTCGGGGCACGCCGTAGTATTGCCCGCGTCTATGCCCCCGCATTTCGAGACTTGAGTACATTCGATTATCAAGGTCACTTTAATATCGACAGTATCTTAAGCTTGGAACAATTGACGGCTTTCGAGTTGGTCAGAGCAATCCGTAATCCGGATGCCATTCCTCTCGAGCATTTTGCTCGCGGACAACTACAAGTCTACGAGATGGAAGTTTCCAAGAAAGCCGCTGCGGAAGGACATCGCTTGAAAGAGCTAAAACTTGCAGGCAGTGTGCGGATCGGTTCGATCGCTCGCGAAGGCAGAATGTGGATCGCTAGCGGTGAGGATGAACTCCACGCAGGTGATCGTGTTAGTCTGGTTGGAATGCCCGACGCGGTTGCAAAAGCACGCTTGTTGTTCGGCGATAGTCGTGAGCGTGGCTCACGAAAACGGGTGATGATCGCTGGCGGTGGTGAAACGGGCTACCACCTCGCTGGTTCACTCAATCCAAACGATTATGGGATCGTCCTCCTGGAACAGGACTCCGATCGATGCCTGCAAATGTCGAAGTTGTTGCCCGATGTAACCGTTATCCAGGCGAATGCGAATCGCCGCACGATCCTAGAAGATGAGGGTGCGGGTACTGTCGACTACTTCGTCGCCTGTACAGGGAATGACGAAAGCAACATCATGGCCGGCGTGGAGGCGCGAGAGCTGGGGGCCGCCAGAGTGATGTGTGTTGTCGGCCGACCCGATTATGCAAATGTGGTCGGCAAGTTGGGTATCGACCGTGCCGTCAGTGAGCGTGACGTGCTAGCCCGACAGGTCTTAGGGTTTCTCAATGAAGGGGCCGTGATCAGCCAATGTCGGTTGCCGAACGGTGAAATCACCGTTTATGAACTCGAAGTCGTCGAAGGAACGCGAGTTACGACCGCAACGTTAGCAGAGCTCCCCTTGGCGGGACGCTGCTTGATTGCCGCAATCCAACGTGACGGATTTGTTCGTGTACCACGAGCGGACGACAAGTTGAAACACGGCGATATCGTTGTCGCCTTGGTCGACCAAGCTGCGACCGCAGAATGTTTGGCTCTCTTTAACCCCAGCGAGTTATCTTAGCCGAGTCTCTCCAAGACGCGTAAACGGATTCTAAAATCCATTTTCTGGCAGAGACGCCGCTCGGTTCGAAGCAACTACCGTTTGCTGTTTGTTTTGGGGCCCTTGGTGCCGACCGAAAGGGTGGCCCGTCAAGGCCTCGTTGTAGGGTAGTGGACGAGGTAACGAGTCCTTTTGGACCGCTGTGGAGTCAGGGACTCGTAACCTCGTCCACAACGAGCAAGCCTGATTTTTGAAATGGATGCAGCACGAGGATGGTGTGGTTACTTCGTCCGTTCTAAATTGGTTAGGTTTTCCGTTTGTATTTGCCGTGTAATAAATCGGTAGAAATCGTCCGAAATCAACTCCTTTAATTCGCGGCAAGTCTAGTTGTAGCAATGGGTTAGGTGGATTTTCGGTTTCGGGAATGCAATTGACCTGAACGGGAAAGATGCGAAGCTTAGGTGACAGCTTGCCCGATAACTTGGATGTGCCGAGTGGTGAGGGTAAGACGCAGGATTGAGTTAAAGGTTTTAACACTAATGAGTTTAACCGCTGTTGAAGCAAAAAAATCGATTGAGCCACACCGCAGTCGTTTATACAAGAATTTGGTTCCGGTCTACCAAAACGTCTGGCCTGCGGTTGCAAAGCGAAACATTCGAATTGGGATTGCGTCTCTAAACATCGAGCCAGGTAAAGAGATTTTGGAAGTCGGTGTTGGCACGGGCCTTTCTCTCGATTGCTATCCGCGAGACATCCGGCTCACCGGTGTTGATTTGTCCGAAAAGATGCTCGAGGAAGCTCAGAATTTGATCGAAGAGCGACAGTGGAGCCATGTTGAGGTGGAGCCCGGGAATGCCGAGTCCTTGAACTTTGCCGATGACTCCTTCGATGTCGTCACATCGTTCCACACGATCAGTGTGGTTTCCGACCCTCACGCGATGATGAGTGAAGTGGTTCGAGTGTGCCGACCAGGCGGTCGCATCCTGTTGGTCAACCATTTCCGTAGTGACAATCCCATGATCGCGCGTGTTGTTGATTCAGCGGGAAACATTACGAAGCACCTAGGTTGGCGCACTGATTTGGATCTCGGTGAAGTGATCGCCAAATTGCCTATCCAAGTCGATCATTGCTATAAAGCTAATCCATTGTCGTTTTTTACGATCTTGGAAGCGACGGTATTAAAATAGCGATAGACGAAGGGTGTATCCCCCCAGGATAAGCTTGTCGACTGAGACGCTTCAACACAAGTTTTTCAAAATGTGCCGCATCCGCACGTCTTGTCCCCATACGTGCTCTCGCGCTTTCTTGACTAACGGTCGTTAAGCCGTCCTACTGTGCCTTCTAGTGGCTTTGCCATGGCGGTTAGGACTGGCTTAGCCGAATCCGCCTTCGCCGTCTCGCCAGTGGCACCGCGCTTGCTTAATTCTGGCTGCGTTACGTGGCATAGTGTTTTGCCACTTTCGAAGCAACTCGCTAGAAGGAATAGCACCGTGATTCGCCGAATGTTTGTTTGTTGTGCTGTCGTCGCCGCAAGCTGTATTGCCACAGCCGATACCGCTGACGCCGGCGGCTTTCTAAGTCGCATATTCGGATGCAACGACCAATGCTGTGTGGAGGTTTGCTGCGTAGAGGTTTGCTGTGAGCCTGTTTGCTGCGAGCCTGTTTGCTGTGAGCCCGTTTGCTGTGAGCCCGTTTGCTGTGAGCCCGTTTGCTGTGAACCCGTTTGCTGTGAACCCGTTTGCTGTGAACCCGTTTGTGTTCCACGCCGACCTCGTTGCTGCTTCGGTCTTTTCCGTCGTTAGTGACGTCGTCCGCGCGTGTTCACGCCAGTCACCCGTTAAAGAATAGCAACGATGCCAAAACCGTCCTGCGGGTGATTGGCTTTCTTCTTCCCCGCTAGCCCAGATGATTCATGGGCTTGCAAATTGTTTTGCTGCCGTCGAGCTGGTCCGGGGGCCTCATTTTTTGTTCCTCGTCAAGCCAAGCGAAAGCTTACCGCGAGGCTCGCAGCTTGCCTCTTGCTCGCCGAACGGCATTCTCTTTCAGATCCACTTGTTCGGGCGTTGCGGATGGCAGTTCAAACGCTTCGTCGAGCGAGGATTGGGCTTCTTCGCTGCTAAGCAAGTCGACCGGGATTGCTCGGGAAGTCAGGACGTTGACAGTGTTGTCTTCGACTTGCGCGAAACCGCCATCGATAAAGTACCGTTGTTGACCGGCAGCGGTCTCCAATTTGAGAGTTCCATAGCCAAGACGCCCGATGAATGGGGAATGCCCCTTCATCACGCCTAACTCACCATCAAACATTGGCAACACGACGGAATCCGCTTCGCGGTCGAACTCCGTCTTCTCAGGCGTCACCACTACACATCGAATCGACATCGTTTACTTTGACCCCATTTTTTTGGCTTGGGCTTCGGCTTGCTCAATGACGCCGACATACATGAACGCTTGCTCGGGGAGATGATCCCATTTGCCGTCACAAATTTCTTCGAAGCTTCGGATCGTATCTTCAAGCGATGTGATTTCACCGGCCTTGCCCGTGAACACTTCTGCGACCAAGAAAGGTTGGGACAAGAAGCGTTCGATTCGACGAGCACGATGAACGATCATCTTGTCTTCTTCATTCAATTCGTCGACACCAAGGATCGCGATAATGTCTTGCAGTTCGCGATAACGCTGTAGAATCGTTTGGACGCGGCGGGCAATCGTGTAGTGACGATCGCCGACATATTGTGGGTCCAAAATACGTGAGTTTGAAGCTAATGGGTCGATCGCAGGATAGATACCTTTTTCCGAAATCGATCGTTCCAAGTAAATGAACGCATCGAGTTGACCAAACGCCGTTGCAGGAGCCGGGTCCGTCGGGTCATCCGCAGGCACATAAACAGCTTGCACCGACGTGATTGCGCCCTTTTTGGTCGACGTGATTCGCTCTTGCAAAGCCCCCATTTCGGTTGCCAAAGTCGGTTGATAACCTACCGCCGATGGCATCCGGCCAAGCAGCGCGGACACTTCCGAACCCGCTTGGGAGAAACGGAAAATGTTATCGACGAATAGCAGGGTGTCAGCACCGGTCGAGTCGCGGAAGAATTCAGCCATCGTCAACGCGGACAATGCGACACGCAGACGCGACCCAGGCGGTTCGTTCATTTGACCGAATACCATACACGTTTGCTCAATCACCTTACGGCCGGTTTGGCCAATTTCGGTTTCTTGCATTTCGAGCCACAGGTCGGTTCCTTCACGAGTTCTTTCACCGACTCCGGCGAAGACCGAATAACCACCATGGCTACTCGCGATTCGAGCGATCAGCTCGGTTAGGATTACCGTTTTGCCCAATCCAGCACCACCGAATAGGCCTGCTTTACCACCACGCACAAACGGAGTTAACAAGTCGATAACCTTGATCCCCGTTTCGAAGACTTCGGTGTTGGTCGACAATTCGGAGACGGGAGGAGCTTGGCGGTGAATGGGCCAATAGTCGTCCGCTTGGACGTCACCACGATTGTCGATCGGGTTACCGAGCACATTAAAGACTCGTCCAAGCGTCGCTTCGCCGACGGGGACGGTGACAGGTTTACCGGTGTCATGAACGTCCATGCCACGCATCATTCCATCGGTACTACCGAGGGCGATCGCCCGTATGCGGCCTCCGCCGAGATGTTGCTGGACCTCGCCTACCAAGTTGACCGAGACGCCTTTATGCTCGCTCTTGATCTCGACGGCGTTGTAAATTTTGGGCAATTGGCCTTCGGGGAATTCAGCGTCGAAGGTTGAGCCAATGACTTGAGTAACCTTGCCGATCGCGCCTTGTGCGGTTTCAGTAGACATGTTTTTGTATTTTGAGGTTGAAAAAAAGTTTGATGAATCTTAGGTTTAAGGTCAGGTTCGCTTAGCCTTCAAGCGCTTCGACACCGCCGATGATTTCCATAATCTCGCCAGTGATTTGGCTTTGACGAGCGCGGTTGTACTGCATCGACAATTGCTTAATCATATCGCCCGCATTATCGGTCGCTCCCTTCATCGCGATCATTCGCGAAACCTGTTCGCTAACGGCTGCGTCTAGGAAGCACTTAAACAGTCGAACCTTAAAGCTGGCCGGGACGACCTCTTCCAAAATGCTCTCGGCAGAAGGCAGAAACTCGTACTGGGCAGCATCCTTGTTTTCCGCATCATTTTCGCTGCGACTTGCGGAGTCTGCGTCATCGCCGAGCGAACCGAGCGGCAACAGCGTCTCGACCGTTGGGACTTGCCGGCTTGTACTGATGAATTTCGTGTAAACGACATCAAGCCGGTCTAACTCGCCGTTGATATACATCGCCAAATACTTATCAGCAATCTTCTCAACTTCAGCAAACGCCGGTTGATCTTCGAAATCCAGGTAGGTTTCGTCAATCTGGATGCCGCGAAACTTCATTCCGCTGATGCCTCGTTTCCCGCTGACGTCGACCGCAACCGAATCGATTTGTTCTCGTTGCTTGCGGATCATAGGAACGGCTGTGCGCAACACATTGCCGTTGTAACCGCCGCACAATCCCCGGTTACTGGTCATCACCAACACGCGCGCTGCATGAGTCTCGGTACGAGGTTCAAGCAGCGGATGTTTGACGTCCAAGCCGGCGGCCGCTAAACGGTTCACAATTTCGGTGATCCGTTGTGTATAAGCGGTTGCGGAATTTGCACGATCCATCGCCTTTCGGTATCGCGCCGTCGCAATCAATTCCATCGTCCGCGTAATCTTGCGAATGTTGCGAATCGATTTGCGACGTTTATCGAGTGCTCGTGCGTTGGCCATAAAAGTTCAAACGAAAAGTGATCTAACTTGATAGACGAAAAAGGGTTGTATTATCGGAACAAACGAAGGTTGAACGGGTATTGGTAGGGTTGCCCGTCCCGGACAGCGATCGCAGCAATGATTCCAAACACGATTTGCAAAACCGACGGCACAAGCAATAGTGGGAACAAGGTTCCACAGGAAGCGAAGAAAATGACAACACACACAACACCGACAATCAGCAGGGTGATTTGAAAGTTCAGAGCTTCCTTCGCTTGTGACTCCACAAAAGCAGACTTGTCTTTGTAAATTAAGTAAACCACGAGGGGCCCAATGAACCCAACAAAACCGCCCATCACCACTCCCGCACATCCACTGAGGTGCGCAAGCAAAGCCAAATTGCGATCCTCATCGTTGGCGCTCAATGGTTCGTTGGCGCTCAATGGTTCGGTTGGTTCTACTTTGTTTGCGTCAGGCTCATTCGGTGGCAAAAAAGGGTTGGACATCGTGATGACTCATTTCCGTTTTGGGTTTAAACCTCAACGGGCTTGTAACCCGCTTTGAATTCTGTAATGACCGCAACAATTTGCTCGGCAATCTCATCGGTCAAGTCCTTCTTCTCGGCCAAATCATCAAGCATTTTACCATGCTTGTCTTTGACAAACTGAATGAAATCTTTCTCCCACTGGGGGACGGACTTGATTGGCACATCGTCGAGGTGTCCACGTGTCCCGGCAAACAGACTGAGGATTTGCTCGGAAATCTTCATCGGTTGGTACTGTGGTTGTTTGAGCAATTCCACCATTCGGTAACCTCGATCGAGTTGGCTTTGTGTTGCCGCATCGAGGTCGGTGCCAAGTTGTGCGAACGCTTCGAGAGCACGGAAGGCGGCCAAGTCGAGACGCAAGCCGCCGGCGACTTTCTTCATCGCTTTGATCTGGGCTGCACCCCCCACTCGCGATACCGAAATCCCTGCATTCATTGCCGGACGGATCCCTGCAAAGAACAAGTCGGGTTGCAAGTAGATTTGGCCATCGGTAATCGAAATCACATTGGTCGGAATGTAGGCGGACACCTCGCCTTCGAGCGTTTCGATGATTGGCAAACTGGTGATTGAACCACCCCCGAGTTCTTCCGACAATTTAGCGGATCGTTCTAGCAATCGACTGTGGCAATAGAAGACGTCACCTGGGTAAGCTTCACGTCCGGGGGGGCGTCGCATCAACAAACTCATCTGGCGATACGCCACCGCTTGCTTGCTCAAGTCATCATAGACGATTAAGGCATGGCCACCATTGAACATGAAGTGCTCAGCCATCGCCGTTCCAGCGTAGGGGGCCATGTATTGCAGCGGAGCAGGAGCACTTGCACCCGCAGCGATGACACACGTGTATTCCATCGCCCCTTTTTGGGTCAGCACTTCGACGATACTGGCGACCGCTGAATCCTTTTGCCCGATCGCAATGTAGAAACATTTAACGCCGGTATCTTTTTGGTTCAAAATCGCATCGATCGCGATCGCCGTTTTCCCCGTTTTCCGGTCACCGATGATCAATTCTCGTTGCCCGCGTCCAATGGGGGTCATCGCATCGATCGCTTTGACTCCGGTTTGCAATGGCTCGGTAACTGGTTGTCGTTCGGCAACGCCGGTGGCAATCACTTCGACGGGGCGAGTGATGTCGGATTGAACGGGGCCTTTCCCGTCGAGCGGGTTTCCGAGCGGATCAAGAACGCGGCCCATCACAGCATCACCAGCAGGCACGCTTAGCAGTTCACCCAACGCCTTGACCTCGTCTCCTTCTTTGATCGTCAAGAAGTCGCCGAGGATGATGACACCAACAGAGTTTTCTTCCAGATTAAAGGCCAAGCCGATCGCCCCGTTAGGAAACTGGACCATCTCTCCTGCCATCACGCCGGATAGTCCGTAGACTCGAGCGATGCCGTCACCGACTTCCAACACGGTACCGACTTCACGAACGTCAATTTTATTGTCAAATTGCTCGATCTCTTGTTGCAAGACCGATGCGATTTCATCGCTGCTAAATTTCATAGGTAACGCTAATCAATGGATAGGGGCGTTTAAATGGAATGTTTAATAATAGGTTGAATGCGGAGGACTAGCCGTACTCGTTCAATTTGGTTCTTTGAAAAAAGTCTCAAACCGCTTAAGCAATTGGCTTGAGAACCCTTCACGTGCTTGCCGGCTCATTTGATCGAGCCGGTTGGCGACACTGCCGTCAAAAACGGTATCGCCCACTCGAACAATCATGCCTCCAATCAGATCGGCGTCGACATGCTCTTCGAGTCGGACTTGTCTACCGAGCGAGGACGAGAGTTTCTCAGCGACCTGATGCCTCATCGCGTCATCGAGTGGTACAGCGGTTCGGACCGATGCCACAACTCGACCAACTTTCTCGTCATGAATTCGTTCCGCGGCGACGCGGACTGCGGCGACGTAACCCAAACGATCTCGCTCCGCCATCACCTTCAAGAACTTGATGAGTGATGGATGAAACGATTCACCAAACAAGCGGTCGATCACACGGACTTTCTCTTCCGCTTTCACTCGAGGAGAAGCGAAGACGGCCCGCAGCGGTTCGCTCGAATCGAGAAAATCGTCTACGATTCGACCGAGTTCGGCAACCACTTGCTCCGCAACACCTTGGTTGTTTGCGGCATCGACCAGCGCTCGGGCATAGATACTTCCCAATTGCTCCGCACCGGTATCGAGAACCGTGTTGTGTTTTGGGGCTTCGGTCATGAAAAGGCTCTATATTCTAATTATTGCTAGGTAATCGATCGAGCGATTGGCGAATCAATTCGGCATGATCGTCTGCGTGTAGTTCCCGCCCAACGACCTGTTTGGCAACTCGCATCGCAATTTCGGATGTTTGACCTGCCAATTCGGTGAGCGCCACTTTCTTGGCGTTCTCGATATCGGCCACAGCGCGGACTCGAGTTTTCTCGGCTTCTGCCTTGGCTTCTTCGGCGATTCGTTGGCTGTTCGCTTCCGCATCGTGGCGAGCCTCCGCCAGCATCGTTTGCACTTGGCTCGACGCTTCATTGAGTTTCGTTTGATACGATTCGAGTAGTGTGCGAGCCTCAACATTCGCCTTTTGGGCCGCTTCCAAGTCGCCGTGGATTTTGTCCTCGCGTGCTTGTAGCCCCTGCAAGATCGGCGGCCATACGAAAAAGGACAACACCGCCAAAACAACCAAAAAGATTGCAATGTTGACAACGGCCGAGCCGACATCGACTTGCAAAATTGGTGGCGTGTGATCGCCATCGGCTGCGTGAGAATCCACGGCAGCCTCGGCGTGAGGAACCTCGGAAGTCTCTGCATAACATGGCACCGACGACATCCCACCAAGGGCGATCGCCATCACAACAAACAAAATGTACCGAACAAACTTCGAACGCATCGATTAGCCTTTTCCAAGCAATAGAGCGGAAACGTAGGGTCATTCAACCCTGTCGAAAACGGACTTAGGTAAGAATGTAAACAACGATCAAAGCGATGACCGTCACCCCTTCGATCAATGCTGCCGAGATCAACATCTGCGTGCTGATCGGACCTGCAGCTTCGGGTTGCCGTGCAATCGATTCGACAGCGGACGAGCCAATTCGACCAATACCGAATGCAGCACCGAGGATGACGAGACCGACGCCGATACCAGCACCCATCTTGCCAATGTTCATTACTTCCTGAGCCAAAATCATAGCCATTTCAAACATCGTAACAGTACTCCTGAGGTTATTTTCAAACCAAGTTGGTTAAAGGGATAGTGGGTTGAGTGAGAGTGTAAAATGAAGCTTGCAAACTAGTGTGAAGGAGCCAAAGGGGTAATCCGCTTTGGATCGATCATCTTGTCCAGATCCATTCGTCCTTCGTCGGTCGACGGATCGTCGTGATGAGGATCGTCGTGGTGAGCGGCGGTCATCGAGATGAACAGGACCGTCAAAAACGTGAAAATGAACGCCTGGAGGAAACAGATAAACAACTCCAATAGCGTCAAAGCCGCTCCGCCAAAGACAACCGCAAAACCGACTCCGAAGCCAAGTGTCGTCGAAAATGCGAGTGCCGTCGTGACCAAACCAACGAAAGCGGCAATCACCAAGTGACCCGCCATCATGGTTCCAAAAAGCCGCATCGCAAGCACGATTGTCTTGATCATCAGCCCTACCCACTCCAAAATATAAAGCGGGATGCCAATCACAAGCATCTTGGGGTCGTCCCAGCCGACGGGATTGAAGTGAGCAAAGAAAGCCTTCACTCCTGTTTCGCGAATGCCAATGAACAGAATCGCGACAAAACTGGTGATCGCCAACATTAAATTAAGCGACAAATTACCGGTCGCCGTGCCGCCAAAGTGGGCGTACTTCGCGTTACCGGTAAGCGATTGCAAAATGTAGCCCAGTGGGATCAACCCTAGCACGTTGCAAAACAGGATGAAAAAGAAGACGGTCCAAATGTAGTAGATATACTTGTCGGTGAGCGCACCCAAGTTCGGACGGGCAACCTCGTCACGAATAAACGCAGCCATCGTTTCAAACAATTGTGAAACGCGGCCCTTCGTCTCGTAAGCATGGAGTCCCTCGCCCTTGGGACGGACTCGGAGGGCGACGTAAGCAAACATCAAAACCACCGCGATTGCAGCGACTGCCGTCATCATCAAATGGTTGGTGATGTAGAAATCGTACACGCCGTCCTTGATGTTCAGGGCCGGAATGTCCCCGCCACCAACATGCACACTATAGAGCGGCCCATCCTCGGGGAAAATCCGATGGGGTACCACGTGAGTGATGGGGCTATGGTCAGCAGCAGCAACGATGAATGGCATCCGAGATGTCGTGAGTTGTACAGCGAAATATTGCAAAGTAAAAACAAAGAACCGCGGCGATCATCGTTGCCCCGGCAAATTCATGAACCAACCGATCGTCCCAATCTCAATCGTCGTCAAATAGACGTACCAACCAAGCAGGGTGATTGCTAGCCATTGCGGTGATTCCGCCAATTGATAGCGGCAATAGACAAACATTGCAACCGTCCCCAGCAGACGAATAATCATCGCCGTGCCCCAAGCGACGGTAAACCGACCAAACTCGGCCCACGTTTGCTCACGCGAGCCACGAGTATAGCCAAAAGTATCATGACGGGAATCCTCTTGAGACACGCTTTTTTCAGGTTCGTCGCTTTTTTTTATGCTAGACCCCGTCGCTTGTCCTATCTGGGCAAGGACTCCCGGGAGCATTGCGACGAAGCCGATTATCCCACTGCCCAAAGAGATGAGTAGAAAACTCGCCACGGATGCACTGTTCATGAGAGCCAAAATGCCCCAGCCGAGCAGCATCGCAATGGCCCAACCCAAGAAGACGGCCCGAAGGGCTCTGCCGAATACCCATGCGGTGTTGGGGAATGCCCGCGGCGAGCCCTCGCTAGGGTTGGGTTTCGAAGGCTTGGGCCCAGAGGGCGTCATATCTTTGCCGGTGGTGTGTGCCACCGGTCCATGTAACTGCGTTCCCTCTAGCCCGAAGGGCGACACGACACATTCTATTGGATGAGACTGGCTATTGGATGAGACTGGGGCAAGTCACTCGAAGCGTTGCTAATGCTTACGGGCCAGCCTTCACCGCTACGATGATAAATCGGGTCATCGCTAAACTGAACCCCACAAGCATGGCTCCTGCGGTAACGAAGGGCCGATCCGCGTCTCGCCAGTCGTCAATCCAATATCCCACAGCGGTAAAAAGCAGTGTTGTGCCCGCGAGTTCAATTCCCATACCCGCAAAGCGAACCCAGTTTCGGTTTGCTTTTTTCTCGGTCGGGGATTCGGATTTGGAGAGATCCGATCGCTCGCTATTGGATTCCGGTTCCTTCGTGGTCATCATCGCTCAACATGCTCGTAGGCGAGTCTCTCCGAGACTCGTAGCTTTCGCCGTCTCGGCGAGACGCCGCTACTTGGATTCGCAATTTTCGTGGCTCTCGTAGGCGAGTCTCTCCGAGACTCGCAGCTTTCGCCGTCTCGGCGAGACGACGCTACTGAGACTCGTCATTTTCGTGGCTCTCGTAGGCGAGTCTCTCCGAGACTCGCAACTTTCGTCGTCTCGGCGAGACGCCGCTACTGGGTTCGTCATTTTCGTGGCTCTCGTAGGCGAGTCTCTCCGAGACTCGCAGCTTCCGTCGTCTCGGCGAGACGCCGCTACTTGGACTCGTCATTTTCGTGGCACTCGTAGGCGAGTCTCTCCGAGACTCGCAGCTTTCGTCGTCTCGGCGAGACGACGCTACTGGGTTCGTCATTTTCGTGGCTCTCGTAGGCGAGTCTCTCCGAGACTCGCAACTTTCGCCGTCTCGGCGAGACGCCGCTACTTGGATTCGCAATTTTCGTGGCTCTCGTAGGCGAGTCTCTCCGAGACTCGCAGCTTTCGCCGTCTCGGCGAGACGCCGCTACTTGGGTTCGTCATTTTCGTGGCTCTCGTAGGCGAGTCTCTCCGAGACTCGCAACTTTCGCCGTCTCGGCGAGACGCCGCTACTGAGACTCGCATCTTCCGTCGTCTCGGCGAGACGCCGCTACTGAGACTCGCAGCTTTCGTCGTCTCGGCGAGACGACGCTACTGAGACTCGCAACTTTCGCCGTCTCGGCGAGACGCCGCTACTGAGACTCGCAACTTTCGTCGTCTCGGCGAGACGCCGCTACTGAGACTCGCAGCTTTCGTCGTCTCGGCGAGACGCCGCTACTGGGACTCGCAACTTTCGTCGTCTCGGCGAGACGCCGCTACTGAGACTCGCATCTTCCGCCGTCTCGGCGAGACGCCGCTACTGAGACTCGCAGCTTTCGTCGTTTCGGCGAGACGCCGCTACTGGGCTCGTCATTTCGGTGGGTCGGAGGACGCTGCTAGCGGGCTGTCGATTTAATCGGTTTGACTCGACTGATTG
>NZ_SJPY01000006.1:0-744 GCF_007860185.1 Novipirellula aureliae | reverse complement strand
CGGTCTTGCCATGTCGTCTCATCCCGTCGTCCGTGAAGGATTGCGATCACGAAGAGCGAATCGTCGCGAACAATAAAACTGACAACGTAAGGGAATCGTTTCAAACCGATTTGCCGAACGTCGCGATGAACGATCGCAATACCAAGCGGATTCGATTCGATCCGCCGAAACACTGCCGCCAGTTCGTCCCGAAACTCACGCTCCAAGCCCGGACGCTGGGCTTCGTACCAATCTCTTGCCACAATGATATCGGCCTTCGCACTGGGCTCAATTACCAAACGCAGGGTCATTCGTCACCAAAAAGCTCGGAGCGAACTTGGTCCCAAGACTCACCTTTGTTCGGATCGGCCTCAAATGCCGCCAAGCGTTTATCGAGAATCTCTCTCTGGCTATCGCTAATCGGGGGTGGACCGTCGTCGTTGATGCTGTCCCAGATCCTGCCGATTAGTTGCAGACGATCGACAGCCGACATGTTCAAAATTTCGGACGGAAGTTCCATTTGGCTCACTATATTCTCCTGTGTTAGTGGAGGCGTCATTATACCATGCAACTAAGACCTTACCAACGCGCCGCCGTCAATGCGGTCTACTTGCACCTGCGTCGCTTCGACACCAACCCGGTCGTTGTCATTCCGACCGCCGGCGGCAAAACGCCTACGATCGCGACGATCTGTGACGACGCGGTCAATCTCTGGCAAGGCCGCGTCTTGATCCTGGCTCACGTCAAGGAACTTTTGCAACAAGC